>JALQUU010000007.1 GCA_023260655.1 Paracoccaceae bacterium
CCATTGGCCAAGCCCAGGATTCGAGCCTCCGCAGCCTCGAAAGCCGAGACGCCACACGCGGCTGGGAAGCGGTCGGCTTTCTCGACATCGGCGGGCGCGGCTTCTGCACAGGCGCCCTGATCGCCGAAGATCTCGTCCTCACTGCCGCGCATTGCCTCTTCGACCAGGCCACGGGCGCCGCTATCGACCCCACACCCATCCAAGTCCTCGCAGGCTGGCAAAATGGCCGCGCCGTTGCCACCCGCGCCGTAAAGCGCGGCGTCTCGCACCCCTCCTACACCTTCCAGAACGAGCCGGGCGCGGATCGGGTGCGCACCGATATCGCGCTCCTCCAACTCGCCGAACCCATCCGCGATGGCGTCATCAACCCGTTCGCCGTCGACAACGAACCCGCCGCTGGCGCAGATGTCGGTGTGGTCTCCTACGCCCATGACCGCGCCACCGCCCCGTCGATCCAGCGCACCTGCCGCGTTAAAGACAAGATTTCCGCTGTCCTCGTCATGTCCTGCGATGTGGACTACGGCTCCTCCGGTGCCCCCGTCTTCTCCTTCGCCTTCGGCCGCCCTCGCATCGTGTCGGTCGTGTCCGCCAAAGCCAATCTCGACGGCGAGAAAATCTCCCTCGGCACCGATCTCGCGGGCACACTCCCCGAACTCAAGCAACGCCTCCGCGCCGAAATCGGCCTGCCCCAAGGCAGCGCAGGTGCCGCGCGTATCTCCACCATCGGCGAACGCCGCCAGACAGGCGCTAAGTTCGTCCGCGCGGGCGGCTGAACCGCCCCCTTGAAAGCACCGCACTGCCTTCCCATCTGAAACCTATCGGGATGCCCATAATGGGGCCCGGTTCCCTGCCTGTCCCCTCGGGAAGGCGCAAACATAGGTATCGCTCAGAAAGAGGATGTCACCCATGCGTAGCTTTGATCTCGCTCCCCTTTACCGTGCCACCGTTGGCTTTGATCAAATCGCCGATCTGATGGATCGCGTGTTCACCAATGACGTGGCCCAGCCCAGCTATCCCCCCTACAACATCGAGAAAACCGGCGAGACCGCTTGGAGCATCTCTGTTGCCGTGGCCGGGTTCACCGCCGATGAGCTTTCGGTGGAGCTGAAAGAAAACGCCCTCGTCGTCGCCGCCCGCAAAGCCGAAGACGAAACCCAGCGCACCTACCTGCACCGTGGCATCGCCACCCGCGCCTTCGAACGCCGCTTCACGCTGGCCGATCACGTGAAGGTCACGGGTGCTGCGCATGAAAACGGCATGCTGCATATCGACCTCGTGCGCGAAGTCCCCGAAGCCCTGAAACCGCGCCGCATCGCGATTTCCAGCGCGCCGGCGTCTGACGCAAATCTGGTTGAAGGCGAAAAGATCAACTGATCCCGCCGCACCAGCCGCACAAAAGGAAAAGGCCCGGGGTTTCCCTCGGGCCTTTTCCTATTCTATCGCCTCAGATCTTGAGGAAAGGTTGCGCCAGTCGCGGCAGCCAGCTTGAGAAGCGCAAAGGTGCATCGGTTGCGGCCAAGCAAATGCAATCCTCGCCGATATCGGCCACCGGCGTGTGCTTCAAATCCTCGTCGGCCACTTCCACATCACCCCGGCCAAAACGGTCGGTCTGGTCGCGGAACGCGCCTTGCAGAACAAGCGTGAGTTCCGTGCCCCGATGCCCGTGGTCCGGCACCGCCGACCCCGCCGGAATATACAAAAGCCGCGCCGTCGCTCCATCCGCCGTCGAAAGGATCGCCTGCTTCACACCAAGCCCTGCGGGCCGCCATTTGATCGCGGAAAGATCGCCGCCCACGCAATCCTGCAACGGTCGCGGCAGCACGCCCGCCACGCGCGGCTTCCGCTCGGCCCGCTCGGCTTTGGTCTCGCGGATCAAAGCCATCGTCGCCGCAAGGCAATCCGCCGAAACAGCCGCCACGGGGCCTTCCTCCAGCAAACCACCGCCCACTGCGTCAAAGCTCCCCGCCCGTGCCCGGCACTCGTCGCACATGGAAACATGGGTCGCCACAACGAGGCTGAACGCTTCGGGCAACGTGCCCGCCGCGTAGCTCATCAAAAGGGCGTCTGTGAGGTGGTGCTTAATCGTCATAGTCATGGTCTCATGCAAGGGCGTGGCGCAACCGATCCAGCGCCAATCTGATGCGCGATTTGATCGTGCCAAGAGGCAGGCCGGTAATTTCCGCAATCTCGCTATGCGAAAGATCGCCGTAGAAGGCCTTCGCGATCAAATCCCGCTGTTTCTCGGGAAGGGTCGCAATCGCGCGGCCCAGGTTTTCGCTTTCCTGCTGCAACAGCAGCACATCCTCTTGGTCCGGCTCCGCTTGCGGCCCCCACGGCAGGTCTTCCGGCTCCGGCCGCCGATTGCGGCGCGCCACATCAATCCGGCGGTTCCGCGCAATCGTGTAAACCCATGTCGAAACCGACGCCCGCGCCGGATCGAACAGATGCGCCTTCGTCCAGAGCGCCGCCATCACTTCCTGCGTGCACTCCTCCGCCTGTGCAGGCTCCATCCCCGAACGGATCAGAAAAGCCTTCACCCGTGGGGCGAAATGCGCGAATAGCTCCGCAAAAGCGGTCTGGTCCTGCCGATCACGCACGGCGCGCAGCAAATCCACCCATTTTTCCGCGTCATCAGCCGTCGTCACGTTCACTGCCTTCCGGAGCACCTGCCCATAGGGTTTGGTAACACGGGTTACCTCCTCGTGCGAGCCAGCAGTGTTCAGAATGGTGTCATGATCGACGAACATAAATCTGTTACGCCCATCACCACAGACTGGATCAAAACGTCGCAAAAAGATTTTCACGGTCTGGCGGGTATTTTGCATCCAATCGCGGAACCGCTGCGTATCCGTTTCAAGATTTGCCTTTCTTGGAGTTCCCGATGCCCTTCGAAGCCGATTACATCACGCCCCGCCGCATTGCCGTCGTGGGTGGTGGCATCTCGGGCATGGGGGCCGCGCACCTCCTTGCCGACCATCACCACGTCACGCTCTTCGAAGCCGAACCCCGCCTCGGTGGCCACGCCCGCACGATCATTGCAGGCAAGAACGGCGATCAACCCGTCGACACGGGCTTCATCGTCTTCAACTATGTGAACTACCCGCACCTCACGGCACTTTTCGAACGCCTCGCCGTGCCCGTCACCGAATCCGACATGTCGTTCGGCGCATCCCTCAAAGGCGGTGCCTTCGAATACGGCCTTGCCGATCTGAACGCGCTTTTCGCCCAGAAGAAAAACGCCCTCCGCCCCGCCTTCCTCGGCATGATCCGCGATATCCTGCGCTTCAATAACAATGCGCTCCACGTCGCGAGCACCCACCCCGAATTCACCATCGGCGAATTCCTCGCGCATCTGCGCTTGGGTGAGTGGTTCAAGAACTATTACCTCCTGCCCCTCTCCGGCGCGATCTGGTCCACCCCTGTCGAGAAGATCCTCGATTTTCCGGCCCACGCGATGATCCGCTTCTTCGAGAACCACGCGCTCCTTTCCCACACCAGCCAGCACCAGTGGTTCACTGTTGAAGGCGGCTCCATCGAATACGTGAAGCGCCTGAAAGCGAGCCTCGAAACCCAAGGCGTCTCCCTGCGCCTCGGTGCCCCCGTCGAAGGCGTGCGTCGCCCGGCCAAAGGCGGGGCGGAAGTCAGCGTTCACGGGGGCGAATGGGAAGCCTTCGACGAGGTCGTCATCGCCGCCCATTCCGACGATGCCCTCCGCCTTCTCGCCGACCCGACGCCCGCCGAAAAAGCCAACCTCGGCGCGATCCGCTACCAGCCGAACGATATCGTCCTACACGCCGACGAAGCCATCATGCCCCGTTCACGCAAGGTCTGGTCGAGCTGGAACTACGTCGAGACCGAAGGCAAAGTCTCCGACCGGATCGACCTCACCTACTGGATGAACCGCCTCCAACCGATCCCCAAATCGGACCCGATGTTCGTCACCCTCAACAGCACCCGCCCCATCCGCGAAGACCTGATTTACGACCAGACCACGCTGCGCCACCCCGTCTACGATCTGGGCGCTCTGGCCGCGCAATCGCGGATCAACGCAACGAACGGCACCAACAACACATGGTTCTGCGGCGCTTGGATGCGCCACGGCTTCCACGAAGACGGCCTCCATTCCGCCGTCGAAGTCGCCCGCGCGCTCCGCCGCTCCGATATCAGGATCGCCGCAGAATGAGCCACGTCGAGCATATCGCAGGCCACACATGGCACGGGCGGAAAGGCGATATCGAAAACGCCTTCCGCTACAGCATCGACTATGTGCTTTTCGACGCAGAAAACCAGCCCACTGCCCCCCGCCTTTTCGGGCGCAACCGCTCGGGCCTCGCCTCCGTGCAAGACCGCGACCACGGCGGTGCCCCCGATCAGGGCCGCGGTGCCGTTTGGGTGCGCGAAGTGCTCGCCGCGCACAAGCTCCACAACCCCGCGCGGATCGAACTGCTCGCCCAGCCCCGCGTTCTTGGCTACGTCTTCAATCCAGTCTCGTTCTGGCTCTGCTATGACGCCGAAAACGCGCTTCGCACCGTGATTGCCGAAGTGAACAACACCTTCGGGGATCGCCACTCCTATCTCTGCCACCGCGAAGACAACGGCCCCATCACCCCCGAAGACCACCTTCGCGCGGGCAAGATCTTCCACGTTTCGCCCTTCCAACCCATCGCGGGCCATTACGAATTCCGTTTCGACATCCGCCCCGACCGCATCGGCATCTGGATCGACTTTACCGCCGGAAACGGTGGCCTCATCGCCACGCTCTGCGGTCCGCGCCAAGCCCTCACCACCAAGTCGCTCCTCTCCGCGATGATCCGCCGCCCGCTCGGTGCGCGCCGTGTCTTCGCGCTGATCTTCTGGCAAGCGCTGAAGCTCAAGCTCAAAGGCGCGATCTACCGCACCCGCCCCGAACCGCCCCCGATCGAGGTCTCGCGGTGAGCCGCCCATCGGCACAGCTTCCCGCCTTCTCGCTCTTCGCCGCCCTCCTCGCCTCGGCAGGCCTGCCACTCTACATCCACGCGCCCAAAGCCTATGTGGATGCCTATGGCGTCTCGCTCACGGCCTTGGGTGGCGTTCTCTTCGCGCTCCGCCTGCTCGACGTGGTGCAAGACCCGCTCTTGGGCCGCCTCGCAGGCCGCCTGCAAAACCGCCCCCGCGCCGCCGCCATCGCCACGGGCCTCATGGCGCTTTCCATGCTGGGCCTCTTCGCCATCACGCCCCCCGTCGTGCCGCTCCTCTGGTTCGCGCTCACCATCGCGGGCGTTTTCTCGGCCTTTTCCTTCCTCACCATCCTCTTCTACGCCCAAGGCGTCGAAACCGCTGGCAGGCTCGGAGGCAACGGCCATATCCGCCTCGCCCGCTGGCGCGAAACCGGCGCGCTTCTGGGGGTCTGCGCGGCCTCCGTTGCCCCCATCGCCTTGGGTGGCTTCTCGCCCTTCGCATGGGCCTTCGCTGCCCTCGCCCTCCTCGCCGCATGGGCCATGCGCCATGAATGGCACGCAAGCCCCATGCCAGACGCGCCCTTCCGCCAGATCTGGGCGGATGCCCCCGCCCGCCGTCTTCTCCTGATCGCGCTTCTCAACGCCGCCCCCGTCGCAGTCTCCTCCACCCTCTTCCTCTTCTACGTCGAAAGCCGCCTCACCGCCCCCGGCTGGGAAGGCCCGCTCCTTCTCCTCTTCTTCCTCTCCGCCGCTGCCGCCGCCCCCCTTTGGGCGCGCCTTGCCGAGAAACGCGGCCTCAAACCCACGCTCGCCCTCGGCATGGGCCTCTCTATTCTGGCCTTCAGCTTCGCTGTGCCCTTGGGTGCGGGCCAAACCACAGCCTTCGCTCTCGTTTGCCTCGCCTCGGGCGCGGCCTTGGGTGCGGATATGGTGCTCCTGCCCGCCCTCTTCGCCACGCGCATGGCCAGCATCGCCCCCAACAGCGCCTCCGCCTTCGGCCTCTGGTCATTCGTGTCGAAACTCACGCTCGCCCTCGCCGCCGTCACCCTCTTGCCGGGCCTGTCGTTCATGGGCTTCACCCCCGACACCACTAACAGTGCCATGGCCCTCACCGCCCTCAGCCTCGCCTACGCAGGCCTCCCCTGTGTGTTGAAAGGCGCGGCCCTCCTTCTACTTCTCCGGCTGAAGGAGATCTGATCATGCCCGCCCCGCACCCCGTTTCCGGCAAACGCTATTGGCTCGTCGGCGCCTCCGAAGGCTTGGGTGCGACCCTCGCACAGCAGATGTCCGCCGCCGGAGCCGAACTAGTGCTCTCCGCTCGCAGCGCCGACAAACTCGAAGCCCTCGCCGCCTCCCTCCCGGGCCCGGCCCAAGCCGTTCCCTGCGATGTCCAAAACACCGAAAGCGTCGCCGCCGTCGCCACGCTTGCAGGCAGGATCGACGGCGTGATCTGGCTCGCAGGCGTCTACTGGCCCATGCGCGCGCAAGACATCTCCGGCCCCGAAGCCGAGGCCATGGCCGATGTGAACTTCACCGGCGCGCTCCGCGTCCTTGCCGAAGTCCTCCCGCCTATGATCGCACGTGACGAAGGCCATATCGTCATCACAGGTTCCCTCTCTGGTTTCCGTGGCCTCCCCGGCGCAATTGGCTACGGCGCCTCGAAAGCCGCCTGCATGAGCCTCGCCGAAAGCCTGCACGCGGATCTCCACCGCACCGGCATCCGCGTGCAACTCGCCAACCCCGGCTTCATCCGCACCCGCCTCACCGCGAAAAACGACTTCACCATGCCCTTCCTCATGGAACCCGACGAAGCCGCCGCCGCAATGATGCGCCTCATGCGCCACCCCCGCCGCTTCAAAGCCAATTTCCCGCGAGTCTTCTCGTGGCTCTTCCGTGGCGCACAATTCATGCCCGAATGGCTCTACCTGCGCCTCTTTGCGTAAGATCAAAGACTCACCCCGCCCGGAAGGGCCATCCTCCTCCTGCCCGAACAGGAGCAACCCCGATGAAACTACCGATCTCTCCAGAAAAAGTCGCCCAAGTGATCCTTCTGGCCCGCGAAGCCAGCCGCGCCGCCGAGGCCGAATTGCGCGAATTCATCGCCATGCTCGATGAAGACGAACAAGCCGCTCTCGTCGCCGTCATGTGGATCGGTCGCGGCACTTTCGATGCCGAGGATCTCGAAGAGGCGCTCGACACCGCCTTCGCCGAAGCCACCACCCCCACAGCGGATTATCTCACCGGCTCGCCGCACCTTCCCGAGCATCTCGAGAACGGTCTCGACGCCTTGGGCATCGACTTGACCGACCTCGAAGATGACCTCATGGGCGGCCACTAACCCGCCCTCTGTTCAAATGCGCACATGCCGCAGGGGCGGATCGCACCACCGCTCCCGCAGCACGCGGGATTTTCCATGATTTTGGTTCACGCTTTCGCGATCCATCCTCACAGGACCGAGAAAAATCACTGATTTTTAATTACATAACGCAGTTCCACATCCAAACACTCGGCACATTTCCAATTTCAATCCGGCATTCGATCACGATTTCCGGAGGCGCCGTGAGTGGTAATTTCCTGCCTTCCACCCCAATTTTCTTTCATCGAACGCGGAACCAAACACTGCGTTGAACGTTGTAACTGCAAAGGCGCACAGACGCGCCACGATGAAAAGACTTAAAATGAAAGTCGTTTATGCAACCCTCGCAACCGCTCTCCTCGCAACTGGCGCTTCGGCTATGGGCGCAGACCCGATCTTCGGCGAAACCGCTCGCGAAGCGGCTCTCGGTGCCGAATACCAAGTGAACAAAGGCGAGCAGATGACCGTTCCCGCAGATCAGGTTTTCTACGGTGAATCGCTGGCCTTCATCACCACCGAAGAAGTCACCTAGTCCGACTTCGCCCAGAACGACGTGGTGGAAACCGATCCGCTGAACGGTCGCGCCATCCGCTAAAGCATTTCGAGAAAAAGTTGATAGACTTTTTCGGTTAAGAAATGCGTCAAATCATAAGCTTAAAGCGTTTCTGCCGTCTCAACATCAAAGCGAAACGCTTTAAGCGGCTGGACAGGAGAACTGACATGAAACCGCTTCTCGCAGCACTGGCCCTTCTCGCCGCCGCTCCGGCATGGGCGTCAATTCCCCCTGACGCCGATGCCCCGATCCGCGCGGCCCTGAGCGAAGCCATAACGCTGCTGCCGGAAGTCCAGATCCAGCTGCCCGTGGATGCCATCCTCCCCTCTGGCACCCAACTGGCCAAGGATCAGTCAAACTCCTGACCAACAAAAAACGCCCGGTGCTCCCCGCACCGGGCGTTTCTCCATTCTGCCAAAGCCTCAGGCGTTGGTCACAACTTCAAGGTGCTGGCAGAGCCCACCGATGGTTTCCATCCACTCCGCCACCATCTTCGGCTCCGAAGGGGCCGCCGAAACACCGGGCGCGATCCGCCCCTTCAGCACCGCTTCCACCGCAAGGCTCACCGGGATTGAAACGAGCCGGCCCATCGCGGTACCCTTCTCGTCACCCCATGCGTCCATCACGTAGGTCTTGTGCCAAGCAACCACACCGTCGCGCTCGGCTTTCAGATCGACGATCAGCACCACACGGTCCGGCTCGCCCTCGTCATAGGCGTTCTTGTCCCAGAACCCGTCCGACATTTCCTTGAGCCGCGCATCGCCCTCGGGCCCCGAAAGCGTCTCGATCTCGGCAAACACATCTTTCCACGCCTCGGCCCAACCGCCCAAACGCAACGTGCCGCGCACGAAGGTCTTCACCGGCCAGTTCGGATCGAAATGGTACTGGTCCATGAACGGATAGCTGTCGCGGTTCGGATAAACCTCGAAATCCTCGGGCGTCGGCAGAGGTGCCGTATAGGTGGTGATCGCATTCCACGGCCGATCCACCTTGAACTCCTTGTAATCCTTCAAGGAACGCGAGGGCGAGCGCAGCGCCTTCAGCACCCCTAGAGGCGACCACGAGAACTTGTATTTGAAGTCATTCGCGATCTTCGGCACGCCACCGCAATAGCTCAGGAAGCTAAGGTGGTTCTTCGGATCAAACGCCGCCGAGGCCTTGTACTCATCCACCAGCTGATGCGCCATCAAGTGGTCGATCCCCGGATCAAGCCCGCATTCATTGACAAAGGCGAGGCCCTTTTCGCGCGCCGCCTCATCCAGCACCCGCATCTCCGGCGCGATGTAAGACGACGAAACAAACTGCGCCCCTGCCGCAAGGCAAGCCTTCGCCAGCGGCACATGCCAATCGCCCGGCAACATGGAAACCACCACATCCCCCGGCTGCAACTGCCCCGAAATCGTGTCGAGATCGAAGGCGCGGATGTCTTTCGTCAGATCGCCCACCGCTTCTTCGGCCTTCGCCACCGTGCGGTTCCACACCGTCACCGGATACCCCGCCTCGATCAAGCGCCGCAGCCCCGGCACTGCCGAAAGCCCCGTGCCACACCAATGAATGGTCATTGCCTCACTCCCTCATTTGAATTTCAGCTTAGCCGCCACGATCGAAACCATGGCTGTCGTCGATACCAGATTGGCGATGATCAAAGGCCAGTCCACGATCATCAACCCGTAAATCAGCCACAGGATCACCGTCGCCAGAAACATCAGGTTCGTCACCAGCGAAAGCGACTTCGTGTCCTTCGTTTTCCACACCAGAACCGCCTGCGGAATCCAGCAAATCGTGCCCAGAAACGCCGCCGTATAGCCGATGGCCAGTGAAAGCGTCATCTCACACCCCGGCCACGTGTTTCTGGAACGTCTGGAACGCGCGGCCCCAAACGCCCTGATCCAAGGCGTCGAGCGTCAGCAGATGCGGCAGCAATTGCGCCGCGAAATCTTCCGAGGATTCCTTCGGCAGCATCGAGGGCAGGTTGTCGATCGCCATCACGTCGAGTGGCGGCGCATCATGCACCCGGATCACAGGCTCCGCCCAAGTCGTCGTGCGGTCATAAACCTTCAACGGCGAGAAATCTGAGGTCGGATCGCAGGCGATATCCCCGATTGCCGTCAACCGCCGCTCGGAAGTCGGTGCATCTTCCGCCACGAACACCGGGCAACCCGGCATCGCGAGAATCGAATTGAGGAAAATGTCGTGCTGCAGCACTTCCGGGAACGGCCCGCCCGACTTCGTTTCCGCGATATCCCAGCGCGTCACCGGCATGGAAAGCGCCTCGCAGAGGTCAGACGCCCCGCGCCCCACACGCCCCAAGGCCCCGATCACGATGGCCGAAGGCACGCGCCCGCCAAGCTGCGCCAGCTCCTCTTCCAGCTCTGCCACCAAGGCATCGCGGCTCGGATATACGCCCACGGGCCCGCACACTTCAGCCCATTGCTGCGCAAGCCACGCTTTCACAGTCACCGCAGCGCCCGCAAAGCCCGCCCAATAGCCAAAGGCCGCCACACGCCGCCCGTTCTCGTCAACGAGGTATTCGAGATCATACATCTTGCCACCCCCCGCCTTGAACCGTTTCAAGAGTTCCCGCCCCGCAGGCTGGCCCTTATAGGCATGCCCGAAGAGGATATGGCGATGCGGCAGCGGCGTGCCGTCTTCCGGCAATTCCTTCAGCCCGAAGATGATCGCGTCCCGCGGCGCCGACGGCCACGAAGCTTCCGGCGCGATTTCAGCGCCCGCCGCGCGATAGCCCTCGATGGGGATCGCCCGCGTCCGGCTTTCCTCAACCGTCAGCCGGAACCCCTTCGCGATCAGTGCCGCCGCCCCCTCGGGGGTCAGCCCCACACGATCCTCGTTCGGCCGCTGCTCGGCGCGCACCCAGATATGTTGCATCGGTCATCTCCTGTCATTCGTCGCGGACACTACGCCCCTCCGCAGTCGCCCGAAAGGGGGTCAGAGATGGGTTCGTGCAAATCTCCGCTCCGGCACATCAAGATGCGGAACCGCATTGAACTGCACGAGTATCGGCTGCCCCGCGACAGGGTGCAACTGGTGCACAGAGGTGTTCATGATCGCAAGGCAAGCATGCGCCATTGTCTCGATCGAAAGCCCCATCACCTGCCGCATCACCATCCCGATCAACCCGCCCGAGGTCACCACCACCGCAGGCCCCGCCCCTTGGGCAATCTCCGCCATCGCCGCCGCCACCCGCGCTTCGAAGGCGTCAAACCCTTCGGGCGCTGCTGGCAAAGCGTCCTCCTGCCAGAGCTTGAAAAGTTTCGGCATATGGCGCGCGAATTCCTCGCGATCTCCCGGATGCTTCAGCCCATGCACCCGCTCGGCAATCTCCGCCATCCCGAAATAGGACATCTCGTTGAGCCGCGCGTCTTCCACCACTGGAAGCCCCAAGGCCATCCCCGCCGCCGTCTCGCGATGCCGCCGCAAGGTGCCGGAATAGACCCGCATCACCGGCTCCTCCACCGCCCGGAAATGCTCGCCCAACCACCGCGCCTGCTGATGGCCCAAATCCGACAAACGGTCATAACCCTCTTCATCGCGCGCTGAAGAATTGGCCTGCCCATGCCGGATAAGGGTGATCGTGCTCATGTCGCGCTCCTGTGTTCACCCCCAGCTACAAAGCGCGCGCCTGCCCCGCAAGCCGAACCCCGCGTCTCTTGCTTTCTGAAATATCCCCGCCGGAGGCATCCGCCCGCGCCAGAAGCGCCACGCGGGCGGTCTGTGCCTTATTTCAACACCGCGCGTACAGCCTCGGCCGTGGCGGTTACCACCATCTCTACTTCGGCTTCGGTGATGCAGAAGGGCGGCGCATAGCCGATGATATCGCCCTGCGGCATGGCGCGCGCAATCACCCCGATCTCCGCCATCTTCGCGGCAATCGCAGGCCCGATCTTGCGCGCCGGATCGAAGAAGCTGCGGCTATCGCGGTCTTCCACCAGTTCCACCGCGCACATCATCCCCTCGCCCCTCACTTCGCCCACGTGGTGATGATCGGCCAAAGCGTCCCGCAATCCGGCCTTGAGCATCGCGCCCATGCGCCCCGCGTTCTCCACCAACCCCAATTCGTCGATCAGCTTGAGGTTCGCCACCCCCGCCGCCGCGCCGATCGGGTGGGCCGAATAGGTCCAGCCATGGCCGATAGGGCCGTTTTCATCCGTCCCCTGTTCCAGCACCTTCCACACCCGGTCCGAAACAATCGACCCCGAAAGCGGCGCGTAGGCCGAGGTGAGCCCCTTCGCGATGGTGATGAAATCCGGCGTGATCCCGTAATGATCAGAGCCGAACATTGAGCCCAACCGCCCGAACCCCGTCACCACCTCGTCGGCAATGAGCAGGATATCATACTTCTTCAGCACCGCCTGGATTGCCGCCCAATAGCCTGAAGGCGGCGGCACAATCCCGCCCGTGCCCAGCACAGGCTCCCCGATGAACGCGGCCACCGTGTCCGGCCCTTCTGCAAGGATCAACTCTTCCAACCGCGCCGCACATTGCGCGCTGAACGCCTCTTCCGAAAGCCCCGCATCATCGCGGCGGAAATAATAGGGCGCATCCGTGTGGATCACCTGCGCCAAGGGCAGATCGAATTTTTTGTGGAAAAGCTCCAGCCCCGTCAGCGATCCGGTCATCAACCCCGAACCATGATACCCGCGCCACCGGCTGATGATCTTCTTCTTCTCGGGCCGCCCGAGGATGTTGTTGTAATACCAGACGAGCTTGATGTTCGTCTCGTTCGCATCCGACCCCGACAGCCCGAAATACACCTTCGACATGCCCTTCGGCGCGCGATCCATCACCATCTTCGCCAAGGTGATCGAGGCTTCGGTGCCATGCCCGACATAGGCGTGGTAATAGGCCAGTTCCTTCGCCTGATCGGCAATCGCCTCGGCGATCTGGCTGCGCCCGTAACCCACGTTCACGCAATAGAGCCCCGCGAAAGCATCCAGCATCCGCCGCCCGTCACGGTCGGTGATATAAACGCCCTCGCCCGTCCGGATCACCCGCGTCGGCGTCTCGCCGCGCGCATGCATGGCAAGGTGGGTCGAGGGATGGAAAAAGTTTTCCCGGTCCCAGACTGCGATCTGGTCATTGGTCAGCATATCTTGTCCTTCTCAGTGTTCGACGGCCAGAACCGCGATACAATCGCCCGCCTGGCAAATTCCCGGATGATGGCGCGCCATCAACAGCCCGTCCCGTTGCGCATGCATCACGCGCGGCTCCGCGCCCGTGCGCCCCATCGGCCAGATCCGCACCACCGGATCGCCCGCCCGCACCGGATCCCCGAGCGCGATCAGAAACTCCAGAAGCCCGCCCTCATCGGTGAAGTGGAAACAGGCGTCATCGGGCTGGCTCAGATGCCGTGTCGGCCCGATCTCCAGCTCACCCGACAGAATGCCCGCGTGGATCAGAAGATTCCGCACCCCTTTTCGGGCGATCCCCGTGGTGTAAGGCGTCGCCGTTCCCTGCCCGCCCAACTCGGTCGTCACGAACACCTTGCCCATCATCTCGGCCGCATCATCATACATGCCGAGCGCATCGATCTCCCGCATCTCCACGCTGAAAGGCGCATTGAACGCATCCCGCGCCGCGCGGCACTGGCGCTCCTGCACCTTGTCATCCAGCACATGCGAGGCGGCGAAAGGCAGAAAATCCAGCGTCTTCCCACCGGAATGGAAATCCAGCACCACATCCGCCATCGGCAAGAGCGTGCGCTGGAAATAATCCGCGATCTTCTGTGTCGGCGTGCCATCCGGCGCACCCGGAAAGGCGCGGTTCATGTTCACCCCGTCCAAGGGCGACACCCGCGTTCCCACCGCAAAAGCCGGATAATTCATCGCCGGAACGATGATCACCGCGCCTGTCACCTCTTCGGCCCTCAGCGACCGCGCCAGATCGAACAGCGCCAAGGGCCCCTCGTATTCGTCCCCGTGGTTCGCGCCTGTTAGCAGCGCCACAGGCCCCGCCCCGCGCTTCACCACGGTCAGCGGAATCATCACCGACCCCCACGCACTCTCGTTGCGGCTATAGGGCAGGCGCAGATGCCCGTGCTGCACCCCGTCTTTCTCGAAATCCACGCTCGCGCTGATCGGATTGCGGCGCATGGATCAAGCCTTCACGAACATCTGGCGCGGCGTGCGGCACAGGCACTCCACTCCGGTTTCGGTAATCACCACAGGCTCCGTGATCTCCAACCCGCCATCATCGAGCCAGAGCGCCGGCATGAAGTGGAAGGTCATGCCGGGCTTCAACACACTCTTGTCCCCCCGCCGGAACGACATCGTCCGCTCGCCCCAATCCGGCGGATAGGAAATGCCGATCGCATAACCGCAACGGCTGTCTTTCTGGAACCCGAGTCTGTTCAGCGTCGCATTGAACGCATTCGCGATATCCTCGCACAGGTTCCCCGGCTTGGCCTGCTCCAACCCCGCCTCAACCGCTTCCAAAACCGCCTTCTCCGCATCGAGATATTTCTGCGGCGGCTTTCCCAGAAAAAGCGTGCGCGACTGCGGGCACTGATACCGCCGGTAAGCCCCCGCGATTTCGAAAAACGTGCTCTCGCCTTCTTTCAGCGGCGCGTCATCCCACGTCAGGTGCGGTGCCGTCGCATCCACCCCCGAAGGCGCCATCGGCACGATCGCCGGATAATCCCCCCAGTGCCCTTCCGCGCCCATCACAGAGGCATGGTAGATATCGGCGATCAACTCGTTCTTCTTCAACCCCGGTTCGGCCTTCTCCAGAACCACCTGATGCATCCGCTCGACAATCCGCGCCCCCCGCCGCATATAGTCGATCTCGGTCGGCGATTTCACCGCGCGCTGCCAGTTCACCAGCCCCGTCGCGTCTTGGAATGCGGCCTTCGGCAAACCCTTCTGCAGGCTCAAAAACGCCGAGGCGGTGAAGTAGTAATTGTCCATCTCGAAGCCGATGCGCCCCGCACTCATCCCGCGCTCCGCGATCAGCGCCGAAAGATCCTCCATCGGATGCTTGGCCGGGTTCTGCACATAGGTGTCGTCGTAGCCACGGATGTTGTCCTTCGCGAGCCACGTCGTCAGCCCCGCCCCCACGGCATCCATCGCGCGCCCCCACCAAACGGGTTCGCCCTCCATCCCCAAAAGCACCCCTTGGTGCACGTAGAAAGACCAGCCGTCATAGCCCGTGAGCCACGCCATATTGGAAGGGTCCGTCACAAAAATCGCATCAAGGCCCCGCGCCGCCATTTCCGCGCGGGTCTTCTTCAGGCGTTCAGCATATTCGGCAGGGGAAAAGGGCAGCTCGGGCATGGTTCCTCCACGGTTTTCCCGATCCTACCCATCCCGCCCGCACTATTTCTGCAAATTCCCGTCTCCGGCGCATTTTTACTGCACACAAATCGGGAATTTCGGGTAAATTCCCCGACATGGACCAGATCGACCGCAAAATCCTGCACCACGTGCAAACCAACAACCAACTCACCCACGCCGAATTGTCGGACCTCGTGGGCCTCTCCCCCACCTCCGTGCAGCGCCGCCTCGCCAAGCTGCGCGAGAACCGCGTCATCACCGCCGACATTTCCGTCGTCGATCCCGCCGCCGCAGGCTGCCCTTTGCAGATGCTCGTCTCCGTCGAACTGGCCCGCGAACGCTCCGATATCATCGACCGCTTCAAACGCTCCGTCCGCACCTGCCCCGAAGTCATGAGCGCCTATTACGTCACCGGAGAAACCGACTTCCTCCTCATCGTCAGCGCCCGCGACATGGCCGATTACGAAGCCTTCACCCGCAAATTCTTCTACAACAACCCCGATATCAAAGGCTTCAAAACCTCCGTCGTCATGGATCGCATCAAAGCCGGTTTCGGCCTGCCGATGGATTAACCCTCGGGCGTGATCGGCAGCGCAAAGCCTGCCTTCACCCGATCCATCACCGCACTCGTCTTGAACCGCAGCACGTTGTCCTCATCGAAGAAATGCCGCCGCGTGAAGCCTTCATAATCCGCCATATCCCGCGCCGAGAGGATCAACACGAAGTCCGCAGCTCCAGTTACGTAATAACATTGCATGACTTCCGGCGCGTCCTGCATCCGCGCCTTGAACCGATCCAGATCTGCCTTCCGCTCCTGATGCAGCGACACCTCCACGATCAGCAACAGCCCCCGCCCCATCTTCACTGGATCGAGGATCGCTACCTCCGCTTCGATCACCCCCGAATCGCGCAACCGCGCCAACCGCTTCCGGCAGGCATCCGGCGAAAGCCCCACGGTTTCGGAAAGCGCCTCCGCCGTGATCCGCGCATTTCTCTGCAATTCAGTCAGTATCTGGGCGTCAAACTTGTCCATCCCTGCACTAGGCGCAGTTCCGGCCCGAACGGAAAGTAAAATCCGCCTACAAGCCGAAAAAACTTGCCTGAGAGCGCCCAAACGCGGAAGTCCGGACGAAAACCCCTCAAGAATTCCGCCCTCCTGCCCCTCCCATCGCCTATTCTCCCCGCAAAACCAGCGAGGCCCAATATGCATGAGATGATCCCCAACCCGTGGCGCGGCCGTGGCCTACCGGGTGGCACCCTCCGCCCCTTGGCAGGGGCAAGCGCCGTCACCGCGCTGCTCTCCCGCTGCCCTGCCCATGCCGCCACGCCGCTCCTCTCCCTGCCAAGCCTCGCGCAGGAATGCGGCATTGCCGAGCTCTGGATCAAAGATGAACGCGCCCGCATGGGCCTTGGCAGTTTCAAAGCACTCGGGGCCGCTCATGCCATCGCCCGCGAAGCCGTCGCCACCGGATCACCTGACCTCTCCACCGCCCTCAAAGGCCGCACCTTTGTTACGGCCAGCGCCGGAAACCACGGGCTTTCCGTGGCCGCAGGGGCCAAGCTCTTCGGCGCGAAGGCCATGATCTTCCTGTCCGAAGCCGTGCCCGAAGCCTTCAGCGAACGCCTCCGCGCCAAAGGGGCCGAAGTCGTCCGCGCAGGCGCCGATTACGAAGCGAGCATGCAAGCCGCCGCCGCCACTGCCGCCGCGCAAAACCTCACCCTGCTGTCCGACAGCACATGGCCCGGCTACACCGATCTGCCCCTCCGTGTCATGGAAGGCTACCTCCAACTTGCCGCCGAAGCCGCCGCCGAAATCCCCCAGCCGCCCACGCATATCCTCTTGCAGGCAGGCGTCGGCGGATTGGCCGCAGCCGTCGCCGCCCATGCCCGTCTCGTCTGGGGTGATGCCCCTCAAATCATCGTCGTCGAACCCGATGCCGCCCCCGCCCTCCTCGAAAGCATCAGGGCAGGGCGCCTCGTCGACACCACAGGCCCCGCCTCCAACATGGGCCGCCTCGATTGCAAAACCCCCTCCATGGTGGCCCTCAACGGCCTCGCCCATGACGCCGACCATTTCCTCACGATCACTGATACAGAGGCGGAGGCCACCGTCGCCCATCTGGCCAAGCACGGCCTGCCCACAACGCCGTCGGGCTGCGCAGGCGTCGCCGCGCTTTACGCAGGCCTCACCCTGCCCGCCACCGCCTGCGTTCTCGCCATTCTCAGCGAAGGCCCCGAAGATGTCTGAAACCTCGCTCATCTTCCCCGCCGCAGAATTCCGCGCCCGCACCGAGCGCCTCCAAGCACAGATGGCCGCGGACGGCCTCAACGCCCTCCTCCTCACCAGCGCCGCCGATGTGTTCTACACCACCGGATTTCTCACCCGCTTCTGGGAAAGCCCCGCGCGCCCGTGGTTCATCGTGATCCCCGCCAAGGGCGATCCCGTGGCCGTCATCCCCTCCATCGGCGCGGACCTCATGCAGAAAACATGGATCCGCACCATCCGCACATGGGACGCCCCCGATCCACGGGATGACGGGATCACCCTCCTCACCGAAACCCTTGCAGGCCTCGTCCCCGCAGGCGGCAGAATCGGCCTCCCCATGGGCCTCGAAACCCATCTCCGCATGCCGCTCGGCGATTACCAAACCCTCACAACCTGCCTCGCCAACCGCACCTTCGTCGACGCCACCGCCTGCGTCCACCGCGTCCGCGAAATCAAATCCGCCGCCGAGATCGAGAAAATCCGCGCAATCTGCGCCATCGCGGGCCGCGCCTATGCCCGCGTCCCCGAATTTGCCCGCAAAGGCCGCACCCATGCCGAGGTCTTCCGCGATTTCCAGATCGCGCTTCTCGCGGAAGGGGCCGATTGGGTCAGCTACGTCGCAGGCGGCGCCGATCAGGATGGCTATGGCGACGTGATCTCCCCCGCCGCCGACCAGCCCCTGATTGAAGGCGATATCCTGATGTTCGACACAGGCGCGGTGAAAGACGGCTACTTCTGCGATTACGACCGCAACTACTCCGTCGGCCCCGCGTCCTCCGTGGCCCGCCACGCCCAAGAAGCGCTCTGGCAAGCCACCGAAAGCACCATCGCCACCCTCCGCCCCGGCATGCGCGCGTCAGACGTCCACCGCCTCCTCACCGAAGGCCTCGCCCGCCACGGTGCCACCGCCTCGGGCGGCCGCTTGGGGCATGGTTTGGGCATCACCCTCACCGAATGGCCCTCTTTCACGCCGCTCGACTCAACGCCCCTCCGCGCCGGCATGGTCCTCACCCTCGAACCGGGCTGCTACACCCGCGATGGCCGCATCCTCGTGCATGAGGAAAACATCCTCCTCCATGAAGACCGCGTCGAACTCCTCTCGCCACGCGCCCCCCAACATCTTCCGGAACTCGACGCATGAGCGCCTTTCCCTACACCCTCGAAACCAGCCCCATCCCCCGCCTCGGTCTCGTGGTGCTGCAAGTCGATGAAACCATCGAAGAGGATTTCCGCCGCATCTTCCCGCCGGAAATCGCCCGCCTCCATGTCTCCCGCATCCCCTCGGGGGCCGAACTGAACCCCGATACGATTGCCGAGATGGAAGGCGCGCTGCCCGCCGCCACCAGCCTCCTGCCGGGGTATGAGCCCTTCGATGCCGTGGGCTATGCCTGCACCTCCGGCACCACTCTCATCGGCGCGGACCGCGTGCACGCCCTTATCTCGGAAGCCGTGCCCACCAAAGCGGCCACCAACCCGCTCACCGCCACCCTCGCCGCCTGCGAACACCTCGGCCTCAAGCGTCTTGGCATCGTCTCGCCCTATATCGCCTCGGTCGCCACCCCGATCCGCAACGCCTTCACCGCCGCAGGTCTCACCGTGCCGGAAACCCTCTCTTTCGGAGAAGAAGTCGAGGCCCGCGTCGCCCGTATCGCGCCCGCCTCCATCGCGGAAGCCGCCCGCACCCTCTCGCAACGCACAGAGCTTGATGGCATCTTCCTCTCCTGCACCAATCTCCGCACGCTCGACATCCTCGCGCCCCTGAAGCGCGAACTGGGCATCCCGATCCTCAGCTCCAACCAAGCTCTGGCCTGGCACATGGCCCGCCTCTCCGGCATCGAAATCGCCCCCATCCTCTAACGCAATCGGGTAGGGCCTCCGTCCCTGAATGGGATGCTTGCTCCAAAGCCCGCCTTCCGCCATCACTGGCACGTTCAAAGTTTCCGGCCGCCTCGGAGGAGAGGCCGCCAAACCGATAAGATAAACAGGGAAGACCATGCAAAAGACTGTCGTGAACAGCTGGAACGAGTGGGATCCACTCAAACACGTGATCGTGGGGCGTGCCGATAACTGCCACATCCCCCCCGAGGAACCCGCGCTCGACGCCAAAGTGCCGGAAGACAGCGACATGCGCGGCCAATGGGGCCGCCGTCCTCAAGAAACCATCGACCGCGCAAACGAGCTTCTCGACAATTTCGCTCGCCAACTCGAAGCGCGCGGCGTCCGCGTCGATCGCCCCACCCCGGTCGACCATTCGCTCCCCGTCACGACGCCTGATTTCCACACCGGAAGCCAGTTCGGCTGCATGCCGCCCCGTGACGTGCTTCTCACTGTCGGCTCCGAAATCCTCGAAGCCACCATGTCCTACCGCTGCCGCTGGTTCGAATACCTGAACTACCGCCCGCTGATGCAGCAATACTGGAACGAGGACCCCAACTTCCGCCACGAGGCCGCCCCCAAACCGCGCCTCACGGATGCCGATTACCACCCCGATTATCTCAGCGAGAAAATCGGCGTCGAGAAGCGCCTCAAATGGGCCGCCGAGAAGTTCTTCGTCACCACCGAGGAAGAGCCGCTCTTCGACGCCGCCGACGTCCTGCGCTTCGGCCGTGATCTCGTGGTCCAGCACGGCTTCACCACGAACCTCAAAGGCATCGAATGGCTGCGCCGCCACTTCCCCAATCACCGCGTCCACGCCGTGAACTTCCCCGGCGACCCCTACCCGATCCACATCGACGCCACCTTCACGCCCCTGCGTCCGGGCCTGATCCTGAACAACCCGCAGCGCCGCCTGCCGTCTGACCAGCGCGAGATGTTCGAGAAGAACGGTTGGGAAATCGTCGACAGCGCCCAGCCCGCGCACAACCAGCCCCCGCCGCTCTGCTACTCCTCGGTGTGGTTGTCGATGAACGTCCTTGTCCTCGACCCCAAAACCGTCTGCGTCGAGAAATCTGAGGTCTATCAGGCCGAGCAGATGGATAAACTTGGCATGGAAGTCGTCGAAGTTGACCTCCGCGACGCCTACGCCTTCGGCGGCGGCCTCCACTGCTGCACCGCCGACGTCTACCGCGAAGGCACCTGCGAAGACTACTTCCCGCACCTCTCCTGATAGAGGCAATCAAAACCCCAAAGGCCGCGCCCCGAGCGTGGCCTTTTTCTTTTCTGCATCCCGCTTGAATTGCTCCCCTGAACGCGCTCTAGTTTTCCAGAAAGCCAACAGCGAGAACCCTCATGACCGAGCGCAACCAACCCCTTGGCGGCAATGACATGCCCCGTTTCGGTGGCCCCGCCACCATGATGCGCCTGCCCTCGGCCACCTCTCCTGAAGGCCTCGACGTGGCCTTCATCGGCATCCCGATGGACCACGGCACCTCGAACCGCCCCGGCACCCGCCTCGGCCCGCGCCAGATCCGTGACGAAAGCCGCATGCTCCGCCCCTATAACATGGCCACCGGCGCGGCTCCCTTTGATCACCTGCAAGTCGCCGATCTGGGCGATGTGCCGATCAACACCTTCGATCTGAAGAAGTCCGTCGACATTATCACCGCCCATTACAACACCGTTCTGGAAAGCGGCGTGATCCCCCTTACCCTCGGCGGCGATCACACCCTCACATGGCCCATCCTTCGTGCCATCAAACAGCGCCACGGCCCCGTCGCCCTCATCCATATCGACGCCCATGCCGACATCAACGAAACCATGTTCGGTGAAACCGTCGCCCATGGCTGCCCCTTCCGCCGCGCATGGGAAGACGGCTGCCTCGACAACAACAAAGTCTTCCAGATCGGCCTGCGCGGCACCGGCTACGCCCCCGAGGATTTCGACTGGGCCCGCGACCAAGGCTGGACCGTAATCCAAGCCGAAGAATGCTGGGGCAAATCCCTCTCGGGCCTCATGGCCCAGATCCGCGCCAAGATCGGCAATACGCCCGTCTACATCAGCTACGATATCGACAGCCTCGACCCCGCCTTCGCCCCCGGCACCGGCACCGTCGAACCGGGCGGGCTTTCCACATGGCAGGCGCTCGAAATCATCCGCGGATGCGCGGGCCTCAACATCGTCGGCGGTGATCTCGTCGAGGTCTCGCCCCCCTACGATCCCAGCGGCAACACCGCCCTCATCGGTGCGAACCTGCTCTACGAAATGCTCTGCGTCCTGCCCGGCGTGCCTCAGAAAACGCCGCGCGGCTCGGGGATGGTGTTCTAACTCACCCCCCGTAAGGCACATCCTCTCGGAACTCGGGCCGCATCATCCAGTCGAAGTAGCTTTCGCGCAGCGCCGCCGATTTCGGCCCCGGCGTGCCGTTCGAATAGGTCCGGTCATTCACCCGCGTCACAGGCAGAATGCCACCCGACGAGGTGGTGAGGAAAATCTCCTCCGCCTCCAAAAACTCTTCCATCGGCAAGGGGCGCTTCTCGACCGTATACCCATGCGCCTCGCACATCTCGATTGCCGTCCGCCGAGTAAGCCCGTGCAACACGCCGTGATCCGATGTCACCACCCGATCCCCTTGAATGATAAACGCGTTGAACCCCGGACCTTCGGTCACATTGCCCGCATGGTCGGTCAGAAGCACCGTATCGAACTCGCGGTCCTTCGCCGCGAACAGCCCTTGGGTGAAATCACCCCAATGGTAATTCTTCGCGCGCGGGTTCACGCAGTCTTCGGGAATGCGGTGGATATCGTCGGGGATATACACGCTCACCCCGCGCACCACGCGATCAAGCGGGATGATGTTCACATAGGGAACACACCACGCGAAGAAGTGGTTGGCGCAGAACCGCGGATCCCGCGTGCCCGGCACAATCGGCGCGCCGCGCGAGCACACCATAGCCACATAGGCCTCCCTGAGGCCCGACGCCGCCACCATGTCGATCAGCGCCTGCCGGATCTCCGCGCGGTCCATCCCCGGTGCGAGCCGCAGATCCGCCATCGAGGCCATGAACCGGTCAAGGTAATCCTCCAGCCGGAAGAACGCACCTTTCCACACGGGCACCACGTCATAGGTCACGTCGCTATGCGTCAGCCCCCAGTCGAGCACCCCCATAGAGGCCTCGCCGATGGGCATGATCTTCCCGCGCATCCACGCCGCACCCGCACTGAAATCCGCCATAGCCCTGCCTCCCGCATCCGAATTTCCGCGATCCTGCACCGCCGCGCCGCCTTCGGTCAATCGGCCCCTTTCCGTGCATTATCCACCTTGGAACTCCCCACGCCCGAGGCCTAAGATCATCCCCAGATGATGCCCCCAACGCAAAGACCGATCCCATGAACGAACATCCCCTTTGGGCCTATGTCGAAAAGGCCCACCCCCGCTTCCGCGAATTGAGTGACCGTGTCTGGGCCACCCCCGAAACCTGCTACACCGAAAGCGCCTCGGCCGCCGCGCATCTCGAAGAACTCCGCTACCAAGGCTTCCGCATCACCGAAAACATCGCGGATATCCCCACGGCCCTCATGGGCGAAGCAGGCGAAGGCGGCCCCGTGATCGCGTTCTTGGGCGAATTCGACGCCCTCGCAGGCCTCAGCCAACAAGCCGACGTGGCCGAACAGATCCCCCTAGAAGCGGGCGCAAACGGGCACGGTTGCGGGCATAACCTTCTGGGTTCCGGCGCCATGCTCGCCGCCACTGCCGTCAAGAACTGGCTCGAAGCCACCGGCACCAAAGGCCGCGTCCGTTACTACGGCTGCCCCGCCGAAGAAGGCGGTGCCGCGAAAGCCTTCATGGTCCGTAGCGGTGCTTTCGATGATGTCGACATCGCCATCACTTGGCACCCCGGCAGCCTCCCCGGCCTCGTGCGCGGCAGCTCGCTCGCCAATGCCCGTGTCGATTTCACCTTCCACGGCAAAGCCGCCCATGCCGCCGCAGCCCCGCACCTCGGGCGCAGCGCACTCGATGCGGTCGAACTGATGAACGTCGGCATCAATTACCTGCGCGAACACATGCCCGACGAGGCCCGCATCCATTACGCCTATATCGAGGCGGGCGGCATCTCCCCCAACGTCGTGCAGGCCCAAGCCAAGGTCCGCTACGTCGTGCGCGACGCCACGGGCCCCACCATGCTCGCGCTTCTCGAACGCGTTCGCAAAGTGGCAGACGGTGCCGCTCTCATGACCGAAACCCGCGTCGAAAGCTGCGTCCTTGCCGCCGTCTCCAACCTGATCTACAACGCCCCCCTCGGCGAAGCGATGCAGCGCCACCTCGAACAACTCGGCCCGCCCGCCTTCACCGCCGAAGACGTGGCCTATGCCCAGAAGTTCCAAGACACCCTGACAGACGCCGACATCGCCACCGCCTACCGCTTCATGGGCATCACCGAAGAGGCGCGCAAAGCGCTGCCCGATTTCGTCGTGCCCATCACCGCCCCCGAGGTCAATATGGGAGGCTCCACCGATGTGGCCGATGTGAGTTGGGTCGTGCCCACCGTGCAATTCTGGGGCGCGAACCACGCCATCGGCACCCAGCTTCATAGCTGGCAAGCCACAGCACAGGGCAAAGGTGATCCGGCGATCAAAGGCATGGTCCACGCCGCCGCCGTCATGGCCGCAACGGGGGCCGAGGCAATGATCAACGCCGATCTCCGCGCCGCCGCCAAAGCCGATCTCGCCAAGCGCGTCGGCCCCAAGGGCTATGTCTGCCCGCTCCCCGAAGGTGCGGCTCCGCCCATCGCGGAAATGGGCGGCAAGGTCTGATCGCTCAAGGGGCCTTCCGCTCCCAGCGGAGGCCCGCCTTGGTCCCCATCGCGAAGCCCGTGAAGTCACCCGTCAAGTAACGGGCGCGCGCCGCGTCGCCTTTCACATGCAGGTCCAGAAACGCCAGCGCCACGTGCTGGGCGATATTGTTCATCGCCACCGAGTCCCAAACTGCATCAGCGTAATGCTCGAACGGCACGAACTCCAGATGCTCCGACCGCGCCCAGGATTCCGCCGGCGCAGGGATCGGGGCCGCCGCATTATGCCCTGCATTCACGAAGGTCAGGAGGTGCCGCTCCACGCCCACCGCCTCCTCGAAAATCCGCCGCATCCCCGTTTCATACCCAGAGGTATGATCCTCGCTCCCCGCCATCACCATCATCGGCACCGCGATCCGCGCCAGCCCGTCCGCTTGCCACAGATCATACTGCCGCCCCCACGGCCCGATGGCGATAATCGCCTTCAACGCCGGATCAACCTCCGGCGCGCGGTAGTGTTCCCAAAGCCCCCGCTCCGGTGCGTAATCCGAGGCCAGAGCCACTTCCGAAATCCCCGCCCCCGCCGCGATCAGCGCGCCATAGCCGCCCATCGAATAGCCGATAATCGCCGAGCGCGAGCAATCCGCCCGCCCCGCCAAAGCCTGCCGCACAAAGGCGGTATCCTTCGGCCGATTAACCAGTGTCGACGCAATCGCACGTTTGTCGGCATAGGTGCTGTCCGTGTGATCCACCGACGCCACCATATACCCGTGCGACGCCAGCTTCTCCCCCAGATGGCTCAATAAATAGCGGTTCCCCGGATAGCCATGCGAGAGGATCACCAGCGGGAATTCCGCCCCCAAAGGCACCGCATCCCGCCGCGCCGAACCGTGTAACATGGCCCAACCATGCCCGTCCCTGATAAGCGTACGGTAAGGCTCGTCGCGCCCGCTGCCAGCCTTCGCGGGATACCACAATTCCACCCGCAAAGCCCGATCCGAAACACCCCCCGCCGCCACATCCGGCTGCGCGGGATTAACGAGATCAAGCGTCTCCACGCCCACGGCATAGTCCCCGAATGCCGCCAGTTCCGGCGCATCCGGCCGCGTCAGATCAATCCGGTTCATTGCTCTATCATCCCTCGCGCCGACTACAGCGAGGGTCATACGACATGAAGATCAGGCCAATGTCGACAGGATCATCAGAACCGCAATCAATGCGGCTCCGAAGCCTAGAAAATAGCTCGAAAGCCGGTTCTTCATCGGCGCAGCAGTATGGCACTTGCCGCATTCAGCCGAGTTGAATCTCATCTTGTGACCACAGGCTTGGCATTCAAATATCCGCATCGCGCTCTCAAAATCTAAGGGCACTATAAACCGTGAGGTAGCAGTTTGAAGCACCTGTAGCCATGGGGGTTTTCCACCGCAAGAAAAGGGGAAAACCACGCCCGCCCACAACCCAAAGAATATCAGGCTGGCTCTTTGGATTAACAGCTTCGAACTGCGCCTCAGCCTTCGTACATCGCCGTCTACCCAGCTTACCCCTCCGACGGATCGACAGAAACCCGCTCGAACGCAGGCGGCAACTCCCGCACCTTCTCGCGCCAAAGCACCAGAAGCCCCGCCGCCATGATCACCAGAATCCCGAGCCACGCGAGCGCATCCGGCCATTCCGCGAAGAAGAGCCATCCCCACAGCACGCCCCAGAGCATGTAGCTATATTCGAAGGGCGCCACCGCGTTGCTATCGGCAATCCGGTAGGCCTGCGTCAAAAGCGTCAGCCCCACCGCCGCGATCACCCCGCAGCCGCACATCAGCGCCAGATGCACAGGCTCCGGCCACGCCCAGCCACGGAAGAGGAACCCGAGCGTCGGGTGCGAATTGGTGGCCATATGCCCATCCCCGAACGCCGCCGCCATCCCCAGCGCCACCACGAGGAACACGAAATTCCCCCAGAACGCCATCGCAGGCGCGGTCTCCGTCTGCCCCAACCGCCGCGCAAGGATCATCGCGAACCCATAGGAAAGCCCCGACCCCAGCACCATCAGCGCCGCCCAGTCGAAAATACTCGCTCCGGGCCGCAGCATGATCACCACGCCCGCAAAGCCCAAAGCCACCGCGCCCCAGCGCCGCCAGCCCACCTGCTCTTTCAGCCAGAAGTACGAAAGCACCGTGATGAACAGAGGGGCCGAGAAATAGAGCGCCACCGTCGTCGCGATCGGCAGTGCGGGCAGCGCGAGGTAATAGGCCGCATAGGCCATAAACATCACCCCGCCCCGCAGGATCATCGCCCAAACCGCCGGTGTGAACAGCGTCCGCAAGCCCCCGTCCCGCGCCGCCAAGAGCGCCAGAAGCGGCATCGCCGTCAGCCCGCGCAGCACCATCGCCTCGCTCAACGGATAGCTTCCCGAAATCAGCTTCAGGATCAGATCCTGCACCGCAAATAGCCCGATGCCTGCACAGAGGCACAGGATCCCCAAAGTGGTGTCCTGTCTGGCCCCAGTGGGCAAAGGCGAAGCATCTGTCATGCGAACTGTTCCCTGCGTTTTGCGCAGTGAGCCACGCAGGCACCTCCCTTGTCCCCACGGTTTGCGACACGGAAGGTCGCACAAAACCAACCCCTTGCCTTCCCCGCGCGCCCACCGCCAAATATGCGCAAGCACCCGCGAGGCCCCCATGCAGATCAACACCCAGCGCTTCCTCTCCGATCTCCACACGCTCCGCCAATTCGGCGCAGCAGGCTCCGGCAAAGGCGTGCAGCGCCGCGCCTATACCGAAGCCGACATCGCCGCCCGCGACTGGCTCTCCGACCAGATGCGCGCCATCGGCCTCCGCGTGGAAATGGATGCGATGGGCAATCTCTTCGGCCTCTGGCCCGACGATGCCCTCTCCCTCCTCCTCGGCTCCCACTCCGACACCCAGCCCGAAGGCGGCTGGCTCGACGGGGCCTTGGGTGTGATTGCCGGATTGGAAATCGCCCGCGCCGCCCGCGAACGCGGCGGGCCACGCGTCTCGGTCGTCTCGTTCCAGGATGAAGAAGGCCGCTTCGGCGTCACCACAGGCAGCGCCGTCTGGTCCGGCACGCTCACCCAGTCCCAAGCCGATCTCGTCACCGATTCCGACGGCACAACCCTCGCCACCGCCCGCGCCGCCCTAGGCGCGCGCGTCACCGGCCCCGTCGATCCTTCGCGCTTCTCCGGCTACATCGAGATGCATATCGAACAAGGCCCGTGGCTTGATCAGTCCGGCGAGAAGGCAGGCGTCGTCAGCGCCATCGTCGGCATCCGCGATATGGTCGTCACCCTCACAGGCGCACAGAACCACGCGGGCACCACGCCCATGCACCTCCGCCGCGACACCTTCCAAGGCCTCGCCGAATTCGCCGCCCGCCTCCCCGAGGCGCTCGCCCCCATCGTCACCCCCGCCAGCGTCTGGACAATCGGCCACGTCGCCCTCCACCCCGGCGCGCATTCCGTCATCCCCGGAGAATGCCGTTTCTCGATGCAATGGCGCGACGGCAGCATCGAACGGCTCGCCGAAATGGAAAGCACCATCCGCAACCTGCTGTCAGAAATCACCGCAAAACGCGGCCTCGGCCTCTCTTACGGCCCGAAACTCGGCCTCGATCCCGTGGATATGGCCCCGCACCTCCGCGCCGCCCTCGAAGCCGCCGCCGATGAGGAATGCCCCGGCGCATGGCGCACCATGCCCTCTGGCGCGTTGCATGACGCCACAGGCGTCTCCCGCCTCATGCCCGCCGCGATGCTCTTCACGCCTTCCATCGGCGGCATCAGCCACGATTTCGCTGAAGATACCGCCGAACCCGACCTCGAAACCGGCCTCCGCATCCTCGCGAAAGCCGTTCTGAAACTCGCCGGAAACGACGCGCCTTAACCCGCCAGCAACCGCCCGAGCCGCTTCAACCCTTCGTCGATCTGCGCCTCGTTGGGCGAGGATAAATTGAGCCGGATCGTGTTCTTGCCCGAACCATCCGCGTAAAATGCAGACCCCGGCACGAAGGCCACATTCTCTTCCTCCAAGGCGCGCACCAGAAGCGCCGCGCCATCCATGCCCTGTGGCAGCGTCACCCAGACGAACATCCCGCCTTCCGGCTCGGTCCAGCTCACGCCCTTCGGCATATAGGCCTTGAGCGCCGTAAGCATCGCATCCCGTCGCGCGCCATAATGCGCCCGAAGGCGCGGGATATGCCCGCCCATCGCCCGCCGCGCCACATCGGCCACCAAGGCCTGATTGAGCGTCGCGCTATGCAGATCACCCGCCTGCTTCATCAGCACCAACTGCCGGATCACTGGCATCGCGGCACAAACCCAACCCACCCGCAGCCCCGGCGCGAGGGTTTTCGAGAAACTGCCGCAGTAAATCGTCCGCGCCTCTTCGATAGAACCCTTCTCCGCGATCTCCAGCGCAAGGATCGGCGGCACGTCTTCGCCCGAATAGCGCAGCGCGTAATAGGCCGAATCCTCCAGAATGGCCGCATCCAGCGCCTCTGCCTGCGAGAGCAAAGCCCGCCGCTCATCTGCCGAAAGCGTCACCCCGGTCGGGTTCGAGAAATCGGGCGTCACATAGAGGAACTTCACCGCCCCGCCCGCCGCTTCGGCCTCTGCCGCCACCGCTTCCGGCGCGCGGTTATCGGCAGGGTCCAAACGGTCATAACGCGGCTCATAGGCGTTGAACGCGCCGAGCGCCCCCAAATAAGTCGGCCACCCCACCAGCGCCGTATCCCCCGGCGAAAGGAACAGCCTGCCCAGATAATCCAGAGCCTGCTGCGAGCCCGAGGTGATCAGAATGTTATCCGCCTCGCAGGGCACCCCGATCGACCCCATATACTCCGCAATCCACGCCCGAAGCGCCGGATTGCCTTCGGAGGTCGAATACTGCAGCGACATATCCGCCGCGCCATCCGCCAAAGCCCGATCCGTCGCCTCGCGAAACGCCTCCACCGGAAACAGCGCCGGATCAGGAATGCCGCCCGCAAAGGAAAGAATGCCGGGTCGGTTGAGCAGTTTCAAAAGCTCGCGGATCTCCGACGCCTTCATACGTCCGGCGCGCGTGGCAAAAAGCGAAGTCAGGGTCATAGGGGCACTCCTCCAAGTTCCGCCACCCTCATCGCGGCCACGCATAAAGTCAATAATACTGACATAAATCGTGAAAACCCGCCCGAAAGGGTGCGGGAATCCCTACTTTCCGCGAAACCTTTTCAGGCGCAGACTATCCCCATTGATTTCCAATGCTTTTTCGAGGCCCCCATGAAACGGATCACATTCTGGATCGTCGGCTTGGCTATTCTGTGCCTGTTGCCCGTTCTTTCTGTCGCAGCCCCTTTGGTGGCTCAGGTCGACATCCGCTCCCAAACCATGACCGTCTATCTCGATGGCGCCCCCACCTACACATGGCCCGTCTCCACAGCCCGCAAGGGCAAGATCACCCCCACAGGCACTTTCCGCGGCCAGTGGCTCTCGCGCCATCACCGCTCCAGCCTCTACAAAAACGCCCCGATGCCCTATGCGATCTTCTTCCGTGGCAATTACGCCATCCACGGCACCAACCAGATCAACCGCCTAGGCCGCCCCGCCAGCGCGGGATGCGTGCGCCTCCATCCCGATCACGCCGCCGTTCTGTTCAACCTCGCCAAAAAGCTCGGCCCGCAAAACCTGAAAGTCGTGATCCAGCGTTAACCGTAGGCCTTGCCCCAGCGCTCCAGTAGCGCCTGCTGCAAGGCCTTCGCTTTCTTGTTCCACTGCGGCGCACCCCGCGGCTTCTCCCGCTCCGCCTCCTTGATGGCCGCGCGAAGCTTCGGGTCCACGCTAAAAATCGCGAACACCAACTCGCCGCCCTTCGGCGTGGTCACAAACCCCGCAAGGCTCGACGCGAAGTTCAAGGTTCCGGTCTTCGCCGCCACCTTCAGGGGATGGTTCTTATCTAGCTTCCCCTTGGCGTCCCGCATCGCCACCTCTTTCAGAAGCGGCTTCAGCCCCAGCTTCCGCGCTGTCAAAAGCGCACTTACCATGCCCGCCGCTGTGATCCGGCTATCCTCGCCCAAGCCCGAGTGATCCACAAACGTCGGGTTCACCATGCCGAGCCGCGTCTCCGCCCAGCGCTGCATCTCCCGCGCCGAAGCCCTCAGATCCGCCACAGCCCCGCTCCGCTTCTGGCTCGCCGCCATCCCGACCATTTCGGCCGTCAGATTTGTCGAATGCTTCAACATATCCTTGAGCAGCACATCGAGGCCCTCCGAAGCCCTCCGCGCCAGAACCTGCCCCTCCGGCAGCGCCGCCGCCCGCGCCTCTTCCGGCAAATCGATGCCCTGCGCCCGCGCCAAGACCCTGAACACTTCAGCCGCGTAAAGATCCGGATGCCGCACCGGTAACCACCGCGACCCACCTTTCCCCAAGGCCCCACGCGCTACCGTCCAGCTCTCGACGCCATTCACCTCGCGATAGGTGTAGATCGGCAGGCTCCGGTCCACGATCGCCATCCGCGCAATCCGCACCGCAGGCTTCACCGTGTCCGAGCGCGCATCCATGCTCACGCCCCAGCCATTCCCCTTCCGCTTCCACTCGAAATGCAAACGGTTGAAATTCAGCGCGAGGCCCGAAATCGCCGGATTATAGCCCACATGGTCAGGCTGGGCCTTGTCGATCTCCGGCGCATAGGGAAGCGCTCCGCCCCACACCAGAAACCGCCCCGCCACCTTCCGCACACCCGCGCCCTTCAGCGCCACAACCAGCGCCACCAGCCCGTCGGTATCCAGCGTCGGATCCCCGCCGCCCACCAGCACCAGATCGCCCTGAACCACACCGCCCGCCACCGGCCCCGTCGCCAGCACCCGCGTCTCGAACCGATGCCCCGCGCCCAAGGTCTCCAGCGCATAAGTCGCCGTGATTGCCTTCATCACCGAAGCGGGCGGCAAGCCCCCGATCTCGTCCTTGATCTCCAGCATCTGCCCCGTCTGGGCATGCGCCACCGCATAGCTCAACCGCCCGCTCAGCCCCGAAGCTTTCACCAACGCATCCGCGCTTTTCGGCGCAGGCGGCATCGTTCCCGGTCGGGCATGGGGGCGCAAGGATTGCAGCGGTGCCGCCGCCTCGCCCGGCACGGCCACCAGCGACAGCAATCCAGAGATAAACAAACGACGGTTCAACGACTTAAACATACTGAAATCCTACTGCGCCTTAAAAATACGGCAAGAGCGATCACTTGGGCCAAGCCCCTTTCGCCCGCAACTCCGATGAGGAAATCCCCCGCATCGGCATATCCACCATGCACCACGCCGGGCAGGCCGCCCGCCGCAACGCCCGCGCCTCGCGCACCCGCGCATTGGCCGCAATCGTCGCCGCCTTGGAAAACCGCGCCGCCAAGCGCTGATTGGGCCGCGAAAGCACCCCCACAGGGCAGTCGGCCATAATCCCCTGCCAATCCTGCCAGCGATGGAACTGCACCAGATTGTCCGCCCCCATCAGCCAGACAAACCGCACCCCCGGATAGAGTCGCGCAAGCTTCGCCAAGGTCCGCGCCGTATATCGCGTGCCCAAATGCGCTTCCAGATCGGTCACCTTCACCCGAGAATGCCGCATCACCGCCCGCGCCCGCTCCATGCGCTCTGGCAGCGAAGCAGGCCCGTTCGCCTTCAAAGGATTTCCGGGGGTCACCAGCCACCACACCGCGTCCAGCCCGAACCGTTTCAGCGCCTCGCGGGTGATATGCGCATGCCCCTCATGCGCCGGATCGAACGATCCGCCAAGGAGCCCGATCACTTGGCCCTTCGTGGCAAGAGGAAATCCAGCGCGCATGGCGCATGAGTAACTTGGCCGCCCGCGCTTGCAAAGGCCCGCGCGCTGCGTTCACCTGTCGCGCGCGTTAACTTTTCACGCTCACGCCAAAGCCCCTGAACGTCATGACGCAAGCCATACACAATCCAGACGCAATCCAGACGCTTCGGAAACAGCCCCAAGCCCCGCGTTCAGCGCGTTAACTTTTCCCACAAATCGGGACGCCGCTCGCGGGTGATCCGCTCGCTTTCGCCCTTCCGCCACGCCTCGATCTTGGCGTGATTGCCCGACAGTAGCACCTCGGGGATCTCGCGCCCCTCCCAATCCGCAGGCTTCGTATATTGCGGATGCTCCAGCATCCCGTTGGAGAAACTCTCCTCAACGGCGCTCTCGGCATTGCCCAGAACCCCCGGCAAGAGCCGCACAGTGGCATCGAGCATCGCCTGCGCGGCAATCTCGCCTCCGGTCATCACGAAGTCGCCAAGGCTCACTTCCATGATCCCGAAGGCCTCCAACACGCGCTCGTCCACGCCCTCGAAACGCCCGCAAAGCATTGTAATCCCGTCACAACTTGCGAAGGTCCGCGCCATCTCCTGATCGAAGCGCCGCCCCCGTGGCGAGAGATAAACCAAAGGCCACCGCCCCCGCGCACCCGCCATCGCATCGCGTACCGCCGCTGCCGTCACATCGGGGCGCAAAACCATCCCCGCGCCACCGCCCGCAGGTGTATCATCCACGTTCCGGTGCTTGCCGATGCCGTAGGTCCGCAGATCAAAGGTCTGCAGCTGCCAGATCCCCTGCGCCAGCGCCTTTCCGGTCAGGCTTTCGCCCAGAACCCCCGGAAACGCGCCCGGAAACAGCGTGATGATCCGTGCAGTCCACGCCTTTGCCAGTTCCGGCGTGTGCTGGACCAGTTCGCGCGGCGTGAATGTCGGTCGGACGGCCAGCCGCCCATGGGATTTCGAAATATCGCTCATGGCTTTGGCCTAGTCGGGCTTTGTTTCCGCGTCAATCGGCACCTCTCCCCGCCGGAGCGCCTTCTTCATCCGCGACCGCTCCGCCCGATCCGTTACCGCCCTGTTGATGCGCAGGAACTCTTCTCGCATCTCGGGCGGATCGCGCCGATTCTTCTCGGTTACGGGTTTCAGCGTTTCCCGAAGGCCAATTGGTAAATCCAAGAGGTCCAGAATGGGCGCCGCCAAGCCGTCTTCGGGTGCCTTTTCCAAGGGCATCCGCAAAATCCGGTCTGGCATCGCACCCGTTAAGATTTTGTTAACCATTCCATCAAGGTCCGGCGCAGGATGGAACGCCGCCCTGAATTCCTCTAAGCCACTGGTAAGGCTCGAAGATTTCACATGCTCCCAGTAGGCGCTCTCGATCCACGCCTCGGGTTCCCGCGTCCCAAGGCAAATGATTACCGCGCGCTTCGGCATTAACACTCTCGCCACCCGCACGAGGTCGCTCAGAATATCCACCGCCGTGCCATAATCATCCGTCCCCGGCCGCCCCGGCATATGCCCAGAAAGCTCCTCTGCCGAAAGCAGAAGCGCCTTCTTCGGCCGCGTCGCAAGCTTGGCAAAAAGCGCCTCCGCCCGCAGCGTCAACTTCGCCCGATCAAAGGCCGAACGCCCCTTGGAATAGCCTCGGCAGGCGCGGATCAGGTCTTCCATGTCGTCCTTCAACACCACCACCACATGCGGCGCTAAAGCCTTGCGATTGCTCTGGAAAAACGCCTGAATGGAAGAGGTTCCTGTCTTGTGGAACCCAGCATGGATCACCAATGGATTCACGCTAGGGCCTCGATCACAGCCCGCTTCGCCTCTTTCCAATCCGCCTTCGAAAGGTCCGATCGGTTGATCGCCAAAAGCTCTTCCAACGCCTCCTCCGGCAGCCTCGGATTGGCATCCCGCACAGGCTCGATCCGCTCCCACAAGCGCTTCGGGAACCCCGCAAACGCGAGGAGCGGCCCCAAAGTTCCCAAAGGCTCCGAACGGCACACCTCCGAGGCCCACGTGAAGCATTCCCCCCGCGATCCCAACGCCTTAGCCGCCTCCGCCGCATCTCGCGCCAAATCCGTCTCCGGCCCCAACTCCGCCGAAAACGCCGCGAAATCTTGGGTAAACCGCGTTGCCCGCACATGCTGCGCCCAAGCGCTCGCAAGCCACCCCTCCCGCTCACGGAGCGAGAACGCAAGATCCAGCCGCGCCCCCTCCGGCAGGCCCTCCAGAAACACCTCGAGGATCGGCCCGAATTCATAGCGCATCAGCCCATGCCGCCCCGGCATATGCCCCGCCAAATCCTCCGAGGAAAACACCACAGGCCGCGCATCCTTCGCGTCCAACCCGTTGAGAAACAAGGCCCATTCATGCGCCAGAAGTGCGCGCTCCAAGGGCTCTCGCCGCACCGAATAGGCCCGCGTCGCCTCGCATAAAGGCTCTTGGCCCAGCCGCGTGAACACCCGCCAATGCCGCGACAGCAGGCGCTTGTTTTTCCGCAATGTCTGCTGAAGGCTCGTCGTGCCGGTCTTGTGAAAGCCCGCGTGCAGAACGAGCCGCATGCTCATTCCACCTCGGCCGGCGGGTCCGCCACAATGCGCCGCGCCTTCAAATCCACCGTCGGCACAGCAGCCAAAGTGAAGGGCAGAAGCAGCGTGTTTTTCGCGCCTTTCTGCCAGATTTCAAGGATATCGCCCGCCCCGTGATTGAGCACCGCCTTCACCTTGCCCAAAACCGCACCGCCCGTATCCACCACATCCAACCCGATCAGATCGGCATGGTAGAACTCGTCATCAGGCAGCGAAGGCAGCTGGTCGCGCGGCACATAAAGCTTCGTGCCTTTCAAGGCCTCCGCTTCCTCGCGCGAACGCACATCCGATAGCCGCGCCGCGAAGCCCTGCGGGATCTGGCGGGTGAGTTGCACCTTGAACTCCCGCTTGCCACCCTCGGTCAGCAGGGGCGAATAATCCCCCAACGCGTCCGGCTCGGAAGTGAAGCTTTTCAGGCGCACTTCGCCATGCACCCCGAAAGCCCCCATAATGGCGCCCACACAGATGAGATCGGCCATGTTTTCTGCCCTCTGCCGTTTCCCCGTTCTTGCCGCGCCGTCAGGCCGATTGCAACAGGCTTGGGCCCTCGGGCAAAAGGAAACCCCGGCCAAGCAAGGCTCAGCCGGGGTTCCAACACGCTGAAAACAGAGATTATTCTTCGGTTGCTTCCGCAGCCTTGGCAGCCTTGGCAGCAGCGCGGTCCTGCGCGGCCTTACCCGGGGTGCCTTTCTTGGCGTTGTTGCGGGCTTTCTTCGGCATTGCGCCTGCAGCTTCGAGGAAGCGGGCCACACGGTCGGTCACCTGCGCGCCCTGGCCGAGCCAGTAGTTCACGCGGTCCATGTCCATCTTCACGCGATCTTCCGAGTCCTTCGCGAGGAGCGGGTTGTAGGTGCCGAGCTTCTCGATGAAGCGGCCGTCGCGCGGCATGCGCGAGTCAGCAGCAACGATCGAGTAGTGCGGGCGCTTCTTGGAGCCGCCGCGGGCGAGACGGATTTTCATTGCCATGGTAATTCTCCTTTTGATGGCACGGTGGCGGGCTTCCCCGCCAATTTCTTCAAGACTGGTGTTTCTTATGGTGTTGGATCACTTCCTGAATGATGAATTGCAGGAAGGCTTTCGCGAATTCCGGATCGAGATCAGCATCCTGCGCCAAGGCTTCAAGCCGCGCGATTTGCCGGGATTCACGGTCCGGATCGGAAGGGGGAAGGCCGTGTTCCGCCTTGAGGCGGCCGACCGCCTGAGTGTGCTTGAAGCGCTCACCCAGAGTATAGACAAGGATCGCGTCCAACCGGTCGATGGAAGCGCGGTGCTCCTTCAGGATTTCCGCAGCGCGTGCCACGGGATCATTGGCTTGGTCAGTCAAGAGCGAACCCTTTCGGTTTGAACAAGGGATTGGCGTAATTGGCGATCTCCATTTCAATCCCGTGGGATAGCTGGGTGTCGCGCAACTGAGCGGGCGAAGGGTGACGATAGACACTATCGTTCCCGTCAATCGTCGCGGCCTCGGGATCACGCTTGGCACCAAGGCGCTCGGCAAGGCGGATCGAGTCGAGGTTTTTCGGGTCGAGATAGCTCACCGCGCTTTCCCATCCCAACTGCGTGTAAAGGTGGTCGCGAACCGCATGCGTCGCTTCCAGCGCATAGCCATGCCCCGCCACATCCGGCCAGATGATCCAGGCGATTTCCCGCTCCGGCCACTTCGCCGGGAACCAGCCACCAGCCATCCCCAACGTGCGGTCGGTTGCGCGGTCGTGGATCATCCACATGCCATAGCCGCGAATGTCCCAATGGCCGATTTCAGCCGCATAGAGCATCCACGCTTCATAGGAATTCAAAGGTCCACCCATGAACCGCGCGCGGTAAGAGGTGAAGGTCGCCTTGAAATTCGGGTAATCCTCGGGCTCCGGGCCACGCAGGATCAGGCGTTGGGTCTCGATCACGGGGATACGCGTGCGGGTCATTGCGCGCCTCCCTTCTGGTGCCGCCAGACTTGCAGCGGGCCAAGCACCGGATGGGCGTAATCGCCTTCCAGCACAGCCCCCAGCCGCTTCGCCAAAGCCACCGAACGGGTGTTCGTAGGCATGATGAGGCTAGCAACGGTCTTCCACCCAAGAACTTCGTAGGCGTAGGCCCGCACCGCCATGGCGGCTTCGCAGGCAAATCCCTTGCCTTCCGCCCCGTCGAAAAGCGACCACGCGATTTCAGGTTCGGGCCAATCCTCGGGGTGATGCAAACCCACAAGGCCAAGTGCCGTATCATCGGCAAGATCCGCAACAATCCAGCGTCCGAACCCTCGCAACTGCCAATGACCGATGATGGCCGCCAATTGTGAATGTGCCGCCACCCGATCAAATGGCCCGCCCACCGTCACTGAGCGTGGCGAGGCGCGAAAGGCCGCATAGGCCTCGAAATCCCGCATCTCTGGCGCACGCAGCCGCAACCGCGCAGTTTCCAGCGTCGGGATTGGTATCAGCGTTTCCTCGGTGATGCGGAATGGCGCGCTCATGCGTAGGCCTCCATTCTGGGGCCCGAAAGCGCCTCCGGTCCGGGGTGGCGATAGAGGAACTCGCGGCCCATTTGCACATTGTCGAACTCACACTCAAACCAAGCGCCCATGCGTTCCGCCAAAGCGATAGAGCGCGTGTTGCTCGGCACGATAGCCGAAGTCAGCGTGGTCATCCCTAGCGCCGAATAGGCCCAATCACGGGCGCAAACGGCGGCTTCATAGGCAATGCCCTTGCCCTCGTAGCCTTCAAACACCACCCAGCCGATTTCCGGCTCGGGCCAGCCGCTCGGGTTCCAGATGCCGCAGATGCCCGCCGCCTGCCCCGTCGCACGATCCTCGATGGTGAAATAGCCATAGCCATGCAGGTGCCAATGCCCGACCGAAAGCATGCACCAGCGCCACGCCTCATGCGGATTGTCATATCCGCCAAAGCCTTCCGACCGCACAGGATCGGTCAGGAACTTGATCTGCGGCTCCAGATCACGCGCCTCCGGCCCCCGAAGGATCAGGCGCGGCGTTTCCAGAACAGGGGCGCTCGTCAGCGTCATGCGCGCGCCTCCCCCTTGGCCCACAGCGCAGCACGGGCGCAGGCCTGAACAGGCGCGCGTTCCGTCACTGCTGCATTGCGAGCGGTCTGGATCATTTCTTCTTGCCCAAGCCCGAAAGGCCACCCGGCAGTTTCATGCCGCTAAGGCCACCCAATCCGCCCATACCGCCAAGCCCGCCCAAGCCGCCGGGCATCTTGCCCTGCAACTGCTTCGCGGCCTCTTCCAGCGCGGCCGGATCGTTCATATCGGGCATACCGCCCTTACCCATCATGCTCTTCATCGCCTGCTTGAGCATGCCGCCTTTGCCCATCTTGCCGATCTTCTTCATCATATCGGCCATCTGGCGCTGCATCTTCAGAAGGCGGTTCAACTCGGCCACATCAAGCCCGGCACCCTGCGCGATCCGCTTCTTCCGCGAGGCTTGCAGCAAGTCGGGGTTCGCACGCTCTTTCTTGGTCATCGAGTTGATCAGCGCGATCTGGCGGCGCAGCACGCTGTCATCGAAACCCGATTCCTTCACCTGAGCCGCCATTTTGCCCATGCCGGGCATCATGCCCATCATGCTCTCCATGCCGCCCATCTTCAGCATCTGCTCAAGCTGCATCTTCAGGTCGTTCATGTTGAACTGACCCTTCTGGAAGCGCTTCATCATCCGCTCGGCCTGTTCGGCCTCCAGCGTCTGCTGCGCCTTCTCCACAAGCGCCACGATGTCGCCCATGCCAAGGATGCGGCCTGCCACGCGCGAGGGTTCGAACACCTCGATCGCGTCCATCTTCTCGCCCAAGCCCACGAAGCGGATGGGCTTACCGGTGACCGCGCGCATCGAAAGTGCCGCACCACCACGGCCATCGCCGTCCATACGGGTCAGCACCACGCCCGTCACACCGATCTTTGCGTCGAACTCGGTCGCCACGTTCACAGCGTCTTGGCCCGTCAGGCCATCGACGACCAGCAGTGTTTCGCGCGGGTTCGCCACATCACGCACTGCCGCCGCCTGCGCGATCAGCTCCTCGTCGATGTGCAAACGGCCCGCGGTGTCGAGCATATACACGTCATAGCCACCGAGCGCCGCCTGCGTCTTCGCGCGCTTGGCAATCGCCACAGGATCTTCGCCCTTCACGATCGGCAGCGTATCCACGCCGATCTGCGCGCCGAGAATCGCCAGCTGCTCCATCGCGGCCGGGCGGTTGACGTCCAGAGACGCCATCAGAACCTTCTTGCCCTCGCGCTCCTTCAAGCGCTTGGCGAGCTTTGCCGTGGTCGTCGTCTTACCCGAGCCTTGCAAGCCCACCATCAGGATCGGCGCAGGCGGGTTGTCGATCTTCAGCTTGCCCGGATCGGTCTCGCCGGTCAGCACGCCAACTAGCTCGTCGTGAACGATCTTCACAACCTGCTGGCCCGGCGTCACCGACTTGGTAACCGCAGCACCCGTGGCTTTTTTCTCGACAGACTTGATGAAATCGCGCGCAACCGGCAGCGAAACGTCGGCTTCGAGAAGCGCCACACGCACTTCCCGCAGCGCGGCCCGCACATCGTCTTCGCTCAATGCGCCCTGCTTGGTCAGCCGGTCGAAGACGCTTCCAAGGCGTTCTGACAGGTTCTCGAACATCGCGCGCGTTCCTTTCTGCGGTTACCGTTCCGGCCCATATGGGGACCGATTGCTCAAACGACAAACGCCCCCGTGGGCGCAACGCGCTGACGGAGGGCGATCCCCGGGCACCCCGGGGACCGGAAGCTGTCTCACTTCCGGGATTGGCGGCCTCTTACGCGCGCGGGGAGGGCGAGTCAAGCCACACAGGGTTTTCAGCTTTCCCGAACGCCCATTTCAGCCCATGAAAAATGAGACGCCCGCCAACGCCACTCCCCTTGCCCGCCCTCAAATCCATGCGCAACTAAAGCGGATACGAAGCCCATCCGGAGCGCGCGCCATGGCTCTTTCCCTCAAACCCGTCCCGGGCCTCCCCCAGTCCACGGACCGCGACACCGCGGATACGGTGCAAGTCATGCTCGCCCGCCTAAAGGAAGGCCGCGAGGAAGCCGCGCTCGATTATGCCCAGCGCCTCGACGGCTGGGAAGGCAGCCCCGTCGTCAACCCGGACCAGATCGCCCGCGCCATCCGCGCCATTCCCGATGGGCTGAAACGCGACATCCAATGGGCGCATGACAACATCCGCCGCTTCGCCGAAGCCCAGCGCGGCACGCTCTCGGAAATGGAGATCGAACTGCGTCCCGGCCTCTGGGCAGGCCAGCGCGTCATCCCCCTCCGCTCCTGCGGTGCCTATGTGCCGGGCGGGCGCTACGCCCATATCGCCTCGGCGCTGATGACGATCACCACCGCCAAAGTGGCCGGCGTCGAGAACATCACCGCCGTCTCCCCGCCCAAACCCGGCACCGGCATCCACCCCGCGATCCTCTACGCCATGCATCTCGCCGGCGCAGACCGCATCCTCGCAATGGGCGGCGTCCAAGGCGTGGCTGCCATGGCCTATGGCCTCTTCGGCGCGCCCCCCGCCGATATCCTTGTCGGCCCCGGTAACGCCTTCGTCGCCGAAGCCAAACGCCAGCTGTTCGGCCCCGTCGGCATCGACATGTTCGCAGGCCCCACAGACAGCCTCGTGATCGCCGATCACACCGCCGATCCACTCACCGTGGCTTGGGATCTCGCAGGTCAAGCCGAACACGGCGCAAACTCGCCCGTCTGGCTCGTCACCGATGACGAAGCCCTCGCCCGCGAGGTGCTCCGCCTTGTGCCTGACTGCGCTGCCTCGCTCCCCTCCCCCAACCGCGAAGCCGCCATCGCCGCGTGGGAAAACCTCGGCGAAGTGATCCTCTGCGAAAACCGCGAGGAAATGGCCCGCGAAGCAGATCGCATCGCCCCCGAACACCTCCACGTTCAAGCCACCGATCTGGACTGGTGGAAATCCCGCCTCACCGCCTATGGCTCGCTCTTTCTGGGCGCGGAAAGCACGGTCGCTTTCGGTGACAAGGCCGCCGGTCCCAATCACGTCCTGCCCACCTCGGGTGCCGCGAGCTACACAGGCGGGCTTTCGGTGCATAAATTCCTGAAAGTCGTCACTTGGCAACGCGTCACCGAGGCTAGCGCAGGCGCGGAACTCGCCCGCGTCACAGCCGCCATCAGCCGCGAGGAAGGCATGGAAGGCCACGCCCGCACCGCCGATATCCGCCTCGACGCACTCCGCCCTCGCCTCGTCGCCGTCAACGGCACCTGATCAGACCGATCAACGCCCTTCGAATGCGCCGCGCTAGCCGCATTGCGCCGCCCCATTCCTCTCGATTTTCGAAATATCCCGGGGAGCGTGAGGGGCAGAGCCCCTCACTTCAACAGATGGATCTCTCAGGCAACGGGTGGCCAGGACAGCCACAACAAACAAAAAACGCCCCGAGCCAAGCCCGGGGCGTTCTTCATTTCCCGCAATTCACCCGTTCAGAACAATCACGTTCCGCCGCGCGGCACCCGATTTCGTGTCGGCAATCGCCTCGTTGATCTGCTCAAGGCTCCAGCGCCCCGAAATCAACTCATCGAGCTTCAGGCGGCCTTGGCGATAGAGGTCGACCATCCATGGAATATCGCGGCGCAGCACCACATCGCCCATCTTCGAGCCAACAAGCCCCTGCCCTACATTCGCAAGGATCAGCGGCTCATAGCTCGCGGTCGCGCCCGCATGCGGCATGCCGACCATCACCACGCGCCCCCCGAACCCGAGGTAGCGCGGCGCCGCGTCATAGGCCGCCGTTGCCCCCACGGTCACGAGCACCACATCGGCCCCGCGCCCCAGCACCTTCTTCGCCGCGTTCCACGGCTTGCCTTCGGTAGCCAAGACGCTACCGGTCGCCCCGAATTCCTTCGCGGCTTCCAGCTTTTCGGGCGTCATATCCACCGCCACAATCCGGCGCGCGCCTGCAATCCGTGCGCCTTGGATAGCGTTGAGGCCAACGCCGCCCGCCCCGATCACCACCACGTCTTCGCCAGCCCGCAGCTTTGCGGCATTCACCGCAGCACCCACGCCCGTAATCACCCCGCATGACAGCAGGGAAGCCGCATCTTTCGGCATATCCTCGGGGATCGCCACGATCTGGCTCTGGTCCACCACCACCTTCTCCGCGAAGGCCCCGCAAGCGAGCGCTTGGAACACAGGCCCGCCATCCGTCGTCGTGATCGGGCCTTTCATGCCGTCATAAGGCGTCTGGCAAATCGTCGGACGGCCCGTGGCGCAGTTCGGGCAAGAGCCACAAGCGCGGATGAGCGTGACGAGCACATGATCGCCCTCTTTCACCCCCGGCACACCCGGCCCGACAGCCGTGACACGGCCCGCCGCTTCATGGCCGTAGACAGCCGGCAAACCGCCACCAAAACCACCTTCCACATAGGAAATATCCGAATGACAGATCGCCACTGCATCAATCGCCACCTCGACCTCGCCCATATGCGGCGCGCGGAGGATCACCTCTTCAATCGTCAACGGTTCCCCGAACGCACGGCAAACGGCGGCTTTGATCCTTTGCATCACTTGCTCCCTGTCTGATCTGGCCAAACACTGCCCACACGGCCGCATGTGTGCAAGTGCGAAACCGATTTCCGCATTGCGGTTATTTACCTTTTCCCCAACGTAAAAACACCACCAGCCCTAACGCCATGATGACCGAAGAAACCAGAAACGGTGCCCCCGGCAGGTAAACCCCGCCGTCGCGCGTGAACTGCGCGAAGACCTGCGTCATCAGCAAAGGCGCGATGATCATCGCCACCGAGGCAAGCGAGGCCATCACGCCTTGCAACGCGCCCTGCACATCATCGGGCACGGCCTTGCTCGCGATCCCCTGCAGCGCGGGAAAGCCAATCGCCCCCAAAGCCGAAATCGGGATCAGCACCATCAGCACCCAGCCCGATGTGAGGAACGCTATCACCACCAAGGAAAAGAACTCGATGGTCAGCCCGACCACCACAGTCCGCGTCTCGCCCCACCGTGCGATGGCAGGGCGCACGAGCCCCCCTTGCACTGCCGCCAGCGACAGCCCGTAAACCGCAAGCGAGACCCCGATCAGCCCCGGAGACCACGCGAAAGCCTCGGTCGTGTAATAGGCCCAGATCACCGGATAAACCGCGCCCGCCAAGTGGTAGAGGAAGAACACCCACAAAAGCGCCGAAAGCCCCGGCATTTTACCGATCAGCTTGAAGGTCGCGAAAGGGTTCGCGCTCGACCAGCGGAAGGCCCGCCGCGTTCGCTCAGTCACGCTTTCCTTGAGCACGATCCAGCCCAGAAGGGCATTGCCGCCCGCAAGGCCCGCCGCCACCCAGAACGGTGCCCGCGTGCCCCATTCCGCCAGAAGCCCACCCAGCACAGGCCCGAGCACAAACCCAAGCCCGAAACCCGCGCCAATCAGCCCGAAGTTCTGCGCCTTCTTCTCCGGCGGCGACACATCCGCCACATAGGCCTGCGCCGTCGAATGCGTGGCCGCCGTGATCCCGCCCACGATCCGCCCCGCCAAAAGAAGCCAGATCGAGCCCGCCACAGCCATCACCACGTAATCGAGCGCCATCACGATCAGTGAAACCAAAAGCACAGGCCGCCGGCCGACCGCGTCCGACAGGCTCCCGACCATCGGTGAAAAGAGGAACTGCATCACTGCGAAAGCCGTTGAAAGCACCCCGCCCCAGATCGCGGCTTGCGCCAGATTCCCGCTTGCCACCTCGCGGATCAGATCAGGCATCACCGGCAGGATCAGCCCGATCCCCATCGCATCGATGGTGACCGTTGCGAGAATGAAAAGGAGCGGCAGCGGCAGCATCAGGCCCCGCGCACCCGCCGCACGAAGGCGCGGGCATCCTCGGGCGCATGGCCCATCTGGCTCTCGGGTGCGAAAACATCCGCCATCGGAACATCGGGGTAAGCCGCCCGCGCCAGATCAGCCAGATCGGCTCCGGTTTTTCCGGCCTCTCCCGCCAAGGTCTTGATCGCCGCCTGCGCTTCAGGGCGCGGCATATGCTCGGCCAAACGGAAGGAAAGCGCTTCCGCATGGATCAGGTTCTGCCCCCCTGTAAGCGCCGCCCGCATCTGCTCGGCACGCGGAGCCAGCGTTTCCGTCAGATCCTTGGCGCGGAAAAGTGCGGAAGAGGCCGAGAGGCACAGTTCCGGCAGCGTCAGCCATTCCGTGAACCAAGCAGAACCATCCCGCTCCTGCCGTGGCATCCCCACCGCCTGAAGCGTTGCCGCCAGCCCAACCGCATGTCGCGCCAAGGCCAAAAGCACAGAAGGCACCACAGGGTTCTGCTTTTGCGGCATCGTCGACGAGCCACCGGACTGCCCGAGCAACACTTCCTCGATCCCCGATTGCGTCATCAGGATCAGATCATCGCCCATCTTGCCCAAAGCCACAGCTAGTCGCGACAGCCAGCTTGCCAGCGCAAGGATCGGGCTCCGGTCGGAATGCCAACTCCGCCCGGGATCGTTCAGCCCCAAAGCCGCCGCCAGCTTCGCGCGCTGCGCGGGCGCAGAGGCCCCCAAAGCCGCACCCGTGCCCGAAGCACCTGCCAACTGCACCCAGAGAACCCGTTCGCGTAGGCCGTCCATCTCCTGCAAGAGCCCCAGCAAAGGTGCGCCCCAATTGGCCACAACAGCCCCGAAGCTCGTCGGTGTCGCGTGCTGCCCGTAAGTGCGCGCCGCCATCGGCGTTTCCGCATGTTCTTCCGCGAGATCGGCCAGCCGCACCACCAAAGCGGCAAGCGCCGCTTCCTGTTGCCCCAGCATCTGCCGGATGCGCAGCATCAGCCCCGTGTCCATGATATCCTGGCTCGTAGCGCCCCAATGCAGGAATTGCGCGTGTTCCGGCGCTTCCAAGAGCTTCCGCATCGCCGCCACCAACCCCGGCACGCTCACACCGTTCTGCCCGGTCGCATCCGCTAGCCCAGAAGGATCAACCTGGATTTCCATCGAAGCCCGATGCAGGAACAGTGCCGCCTCTTGCGGGATTACCCCCAACTCGCCCTGCACCTTCGCCAAAGCCCCTTCCACCAGCATCATCGCCCGCACTTCCGCGCTGTCGGCGAAAAGCCGCCCAACGTCCACCGTCGGGAACAGGCGCGCGTAAAGGGTGGAGTCAAAAAGCGAAGCGGCCATGGTCAAAGCTCTTTCGAAATACGGTCGAGATGTGCGGCGAGATCGGCCGGAGCCGAGAAAAACGGGCTGTGCGAGGTCTGCATATCGATCACATGGCCCTCGGGCCAGCCCTCCGTCATCGTGTGCTGGAATTCCGGCGGAATGGTGCGGTCTTCGGCACAGCGGATGTAATAGCGCGGCACCGAGGCGTAGTGTTCGCTCATCGCCACTGGAACCGAAGTCGGCTGCGTTGCCTGTACACAAAGCTGCTCCATCGCGAAGGCCACATCCTCAGACGTGCAATCATGATAGAAAAGCCCCGGCACCATCTCCGGATCAGCGGTCCACCCCTTGCGATCCTCCGTCATCCGGATCGCCGGCAATAAGGGCTGGTAAGGCGCTTTCATCCGCATCTCCGAAAGGCTCAACCCCGGCCATGGCGTGTAGGCGCAAAGATAAACCAGCCCCGCAACCTTTTCAGGTGCAGCCTCAGCCGCCGCCGTGATCGGATAGCCCCCCATCGAGTGCCCGACCACGATCTCGCCCCCAGTCAAGGCCCCCAGCACAGCGTCGCGATAGCGCTCCAGAGTGACATCGGTATAGGGCAACGGATCATCCCCGTGCCCCGGCAAATCAATTGCCCGTGCCCGATGCCCCAAGGCCTCCAAAGCCGGGATCACCTTCCGCCAGCACCACGCTCCATGCGCCGCGCCATGGATCAACAGAAACTCCGCCATTCCGCCCCTCATCCTCCATTCACTCGCACCGGACCTAGCACGCTTGTCGCAAAACGAAAATCCGCGCTATTTCCACTAGCCTGCGCATCCTTGCCCAACAGGCGCAAAAAAGAGTAGAGGGCGGCATGGCTAAGCAACTCGACTATCACACGATCCACGAGATCTTCACCCGTTTCCGTGAGGCAGAAGCCGAGCCGAAGGGCGAACTTGATCATGTGAACGCCTATACGCTCGTCGTCGCCGTTGCCCTTTCGGCACAAGCCACCGATGCGGCCGTCAACAAGGCCACCCGTAAGCTCTTCCAGATCGCGGACACGCCGAAAAAGATGCTGGCCTTGGGCGAAGAGGGCCTGATCGAGCACATCAAAACCATCGGCCTTTTCCGCAACAAGGCGAAGAACGTCATCAAACTGAGCCAGATCCTCGTCGATCAATACGGCGGCGAGGTCCCTTCGTCCCGCGCGGCGCTCCAATCCCTTCCCGGCGTCGGGCGCAAAACCGCTAATGTGGTTCTGAACATGTGGTGGCGTCAGCCTGCCCAAGCGGTCGACACCCATATCTTCCGCGTTGGCAACCGCACGGGCATCGCCCCCGGCAAGGATGTCGATACCGTCGAGCGCGCCATCGAAGACAATATCCCCGCCGAGTTCCAGCTTCACGCCCATCACTGGCTGATCCTGCACGGCCGTTACACCTGCGTCGCCCGCAAGCCCAAATGCGCGGCCTGCCTCATCCGCGACCTCTGCCCCTTCGAGGAGAAAACCCTGTGAGCTACCAAGTTATCGGCATCGGCAATGCCATCGTCGACGTGATTTCCCATGCCAACGATATGTTCCTCGACCAGATGGGTATCGAAAAAGGCATCATGCAGCTTGTCGACCGCGAACGCGCCGAGCTTCTTTACGCCTCCATGCGCGACCGCACCGAAACCCCCGGCGGCTCTGTCGGCAACACCATCGCGGGCATCGGCGCGCTGGGCCTGAAAACCGCCTTCATCGGCAAGGTGAAAGACGACGCCGTCGGCCGCTTCTACGCGCAGGCGCTCGAAGCCTCCGGCACCGCCTTCCCGCTGCCGCCGCAAAAGGTCGAACTGCCCACATCGCGCTCGATGATCTTCGTCTCGCCCGATGGTGAGCGTTCGATGAACACCTACCTTGGCGCAGGCGCAGACATCTCCTCGGCCGATGTTCCCGACATTTTCGCAGGGGCGGATATCCTCTTCCTCGAAGGCTACCTCTTCGACAAACCCGAAGGCAAAACCGCCTTCACCGAAGCCGCCGCCAAGATGAAAGCCGCAGGCGGCCGCGCCGCGATCACCATCTCCGACCCCTTCTGCGCCGAACGCCACCGCGACGACTTCCAGAAGCTCATCGCGGGCGACGTAGACATTGCCATCGGCAACGAAGCCGAGTGGAAAACCCTTTACCAGACCGACAACCTCGAAGAGGCCCTCGCGCGTGCTTCGGCTGTTTGTGAAACCGTAGCGTGTACGCGGTCGGGCGATCCTGTCTGGGCAATCCAGGGCGGAAACCGCGTCGAGGCCCCTGTCACTCACGTCACGCCAGTTGACGCAACAGGTGCCGGAGACCAATTCGCAGCGGGCTTCCTCTATGGCCTCGCGACAGGAAAAAGCCTTGAAACCGCAGCGAAAATGGGTGTGATCTGCGCCGCCGAAGTGATCTCGCACATCGGCCCGCGGCCGCAGGAAGATGTACTGGCGCTTTTCGTGAACGCAGGCCTCGCCTAAGTCACTCGCGCAGTCCGCGTCGTGTGAATTACGCATTAAGAGCGGTTTTCTCCACGTCAACTTCACTATCGTTTGACGCGCATAAGCGACACCTCTAGCGTGCAGTCAGGGGGTAACCATGACTGCGCTCAAAACAGACGTCCTGATTATCGGTGCTGGCCTTGCAGGACTCGTAGCAGCGCATGAGGCCACAGCCCGCGGGCGCAAGGTCATGATCCTCGATCAGGAAGGCCGCCAGAACATCGGCGGCCAAGCCTTCTGGTCGCTTGGCGGCCTCTTCATGGTCGACACGCCCGAACAACGCCGCCTTGGCATCCGCGACAGCTTCGATCTCGCCCGTCAGGATTGGCTCGGCTCCGCCGCCTTCGACCGCGCGGAAGATTTCTGGCCCAAAGAATGGGCCGAAGCCTATCTCATTTTCGCTGCAACGCGGATGCGCAGCTGGCTCCGTGAGCTTGGCCTGCGCTGGTTCCCCGTCGTCGGCTGGGCCGAGCGTGGCGGTGCACTTTCCACGGGCCACGGCAACTCCGTCCCCCGCTTCCACGTCACTTGGGGCACAGGCCCCGGCGTGATCGAACCCTTCGTCGCCAGCGCCTTCACCGCCGAGAGCGAAAACAAGGCGGTGCTGAACTTCCGCCACCGCGTCACCGAACTTGTTACCACGAACGGGAGCGTCACTGGGGCCAAGGGCGAAATCCTTGCCTCCACCAATGCCGAACGCGGCCAGAAAACCACCCGCGAAGTTATCGGCGAGTTCGAAGTTGAAGCAGAAAGCGTGATCGTCGCGTCCGGCGGGATCGGTGGCAATCTCGATCTCGTTCGCAAAAACTGGCCTGCCGACCGCTACGGCCCCCTGCCCGACAGCATGGTCTGCGGCGTGCCAGCCCATGTCGATGGCCTTATGATCGAACACACTGCCCGCGCCGGTGCCCGCCTCATCAATACCGATCGCATGTGGCACTATTGCGAAGGTATCAAGAACTGGGATCCAATCTGGCCCAATCACGGCATCCGCATCCTACCCGGTCCGTCATCCTTGTGGTTCGACGCGATGGGCAATCGCCTGCCCGCCCCCTACATGCCCGGCTTCGACTCGCTCGGCACGCTCAAACACATCCTGACGACAGGCCACAACCACACTTGGTTCGTCCTCACCCAGAAAATCATCGAGAAGGAATTCGCGCTCTCCGGCTCCGAGCAGAACCCCGACCTCACCTCGAAAAAGCTCATAGAAGTCCTGAAGGCGCGCCGCGGCAAAGGGGCACCAAAACCTGTCGAGGCGTTCAAACAGCGTGGCGAGGATTTCGTCGTGGCTGATACGCTATCTGATCTCGTCGCGGGGATGAATGCCATCGGCATCGGCAAGATTCGGTATGACCACTTGCGGGCACAGATCGAAGCCCGCGACCGGGAACTCGACAACAAATACGGCAAAGACGCGCAGATCATGGCGATCCGCCAAGCGCGCGGCTATCTCGGCGACCGTCTCGTCCGAACCACCAAACCACACAAGATCCTCGACCAAGAAGCTGGCCCGTTGATCGCCGTGCGCCTGCATGTACTCACGCGGAAAACCCTCGGCGGAATCGAAACAGATCTCTGTGCCAATGCGCTCGACGCCGAAGGCGAAGCCATCCCCGGCCTTTATGCCGTGGGCGAGGCCGCAGGCTTTGGTGGAGGCGGCTATCACGGCAATAACGCGCTCGAAGGCACGTTCCTCGGTGGTTGCCTCTTCTCCGGTCGCATCGCCGGAAAAGAGGCCTGACGTTTAGCGCAGGTGCCGCCGGCAGCCCGCCAGTTGCGCGTCATACAGCTCGGCGCGCGACTGAACTTCCGAAGCGATCCGCACCAGCCAGCTCTTCGATCTGTAAGACCCGCGCGCAAAACCTGTGTGGCCTTCGTGGTAGGCCAGATACTGGTTGCGCGCATCGCCGAGCGAAACGCCCACTTTCTCGCGGGTGTTATTCATGTACCAACCCATGAAGTCGGTCGCATCCTTGATGTCGTCGCGCTTGCGGCCAAACCCGCCCGAAGCGCGCTGGTACTCTTCCCAAGTCGCATCAAGCGCCTGCGCATAGCCATAGGCCGAGGATTGCCGCCCCATCGGGATCACGCCCAAGGTCCACTGGAAAGGCGTGCGCGCATTGCCGATGAACTTCGATTCCTGATAGATCGTCGCCATTTGAACGGCCACAGGAACACCCCAGCGGCGCTCGGTTGCCTTGAAGGCTCTGCCGAATGATGGGCGCAGCGCCAAAATCGAACAAGCATTGTCCAAGCTACGCGGTGCGGAATAGTCGCCCCCACCACAGGACGCCAGCATGACGAATAGGATCAGCGCGCGAAGGTATCTGCTCATGGCCCCACGCTTTGTTTTGTTTTTCCGGAGTCTAGCCTATTCAACCGCAAGAGGGAATCCCCCCAGTTTGCACATCGGCAAGCCGCCGCTGAATTTCGTGTGAGTCGCCAATCGCAACGGATTGTTTCCGCCGATCCCGGCTTCGTCGTTGGACAAATAGCCAAACGGCGCGTATGCATACTCCAAGGGGCTAAGGATCAATGCTGCAAACTTCGGCGAAATATCAACTCGGGCAAGTCGTCCGCCATCGCAAACATCCCTTCCGTGGGGTGATTTTTGATGTCGACCCGATCTTCTCGAACACCGAGGAATGGTATGCCGCCATTCCCGCCGAAAGCCGTCCCAAGCGCGAACAGCCCTTCTACCACCTGCTGGCCGAGAACGCGCAGGGCTTCTACGTGGCCTATGTCTCCGAACAGAACCTCGTGCCCGACTGGTCTGGCGAACCTGTAGATCACCCTGACATTCCGGATCTCTTCGGCCAGTTCAACGACGGCCAATACGCGCTGCATTTCTCGCTCAACTGAGCGAAATCGGCCATTTCCTGTAGCACCCGCCGCTCCATTCTGCCATTCAACTGCCAAAAATGGTGTTTGACGCCGCGACTGTCTTGCAGCCCCGCGCCGTTTCCGCTCCCATTGCCGTAACGGCGAAAGGGTAAATGATGAGTGAAGAAGAACTGGTCGCGTGGCTTGTCGGCGTCCTGACGGTCGAACCCGTCGAACGGGATTTCTTCCAAGGCCCCGCAACGCCGCAGGGCAAAGGCCGCAGCTTCGGCGGGCAGGTAATCGGGCAAGCCCTGATGTCCGCCATCAAGACCGTCCCCGATGATCGCCCTGTCCATTCGCTCCACGGCTATTTCATTCGCCCCGGCGATGCCACAGCACCCGTTCTCTACCGCGTCGAACGCGACCGTGACGGCGGCAGCTTCACCACTCGCCGCGTTGTCGCGATCCAGAATGGTTCCGTGATCCTCAACCTCGCCGCGTCGTTCCAGACCCGCGAACCGGGCCTGAGCCATCAGGATAAGATGCCCGACGTTCCCGGCCCCGACGAGATCGAAACCGAGGAAGCGATTGCCGATCGCATTGCCGATCAATTGCCAGAAGCCTACCTCAAATGGCTCCGCACCCCGCGCCCCGTCGATTTCCGCCCCTGCGAGCCGCGCCCACCTCTGGATCGCAGCCTCCGCGCGCCCGAGCAACGCGTCTGGATGCGCGCCTCTGGCCCCCTGCCCGACAATCCGCAAATCCACCGCACCGCACTGGCCTATATCTCCGATTATGGCCTTCTCGGCACTTCCACCGTGGCCCATGGCAAAGCCTTCGGCGACCCCGATATGCAATACGCCAGCCTCGATCACGCCGTCTGGTTCCACGATGATTTCCGCGTTGACGACTGGCTTCTTTACGTGATGGACAGCCCATGGGCTGGCGGTGCGCGCGGCTTCAACCGCGGCCGCATCTTCACCCGCGATGGCCGCTTGGTGGCTTCGGTCACCCAAGAGGGCCTGATCCGGAACGTCCAACCGAAAGCGAAATAAAAAAGGCCGGGCAAACGCCCGGCCTTTCCGTTTCCAAGCGCCAATCAGACGCTCATGCAGATGTATTTCATTTCGAGGTAATCCTCGATGCCGTGGTGGCTGCCTTCTCGGCCAAGGCCCGACTGCTTCACACCGCCGAACGGTGCCACTTCGGTCGAGATGATGCCCGTGTTCACACCCACGATCCCGTATTCCAAGGCTTCCGCCACCTTGTAAACGCGGCTCAGATCTTTTGCGTAGAAGTAGGAGGCCAAGCCGAAGATCGTGTCATTCGCCAACTCGATCACCTCGTCCACCGTCTCGAACTTGAAGAGCGGAGCAAGGGGCCCGAAGGTTTCTTCGGTCGAGAAGGCCATTTCGCGGGTCGCGCCGGTCACGATAGTCGGGGGAAGGAAATTGCCCGGCCCCTGATGCGGCGTGCCACCAAGGATCACTTTCGCGCCCTTGGAAACCGCATCCGCCACATGCTCCTGCACCTTGTTGATGGCATCGGCGTTGATCAGCGGGCCGAGCAGCGTGCCCTCTTCCAAACCGTCGCCTACCTTCATCGCGCCCACGCGCTTCGCGAGTTTCTCTGCAAAGGCGTCATACACACCCGCCTGCACGTAGATACGGTTCGCGCACACGCAGGTCTGGCCGTTGTTACGGAACTTGCACATGATCGCGCCTTCCACAGCGGCGTCGAGGTCGGCGTCGTCGAACACGATGAAGGGCGCGTTGCCGCCCAATTCCATCGAGCACTTCATCACTTGCTCCGCCGCTTGGCGCAGCAGGATGCGGCCCACTTCGGTCGAACCGGTGAAGGTCAGCTTACACACCTTCGGGTTCTCGCAGAACTCCTTGCCGATCTCCGAAGAGCGCGACGAGGCCACGATATTGAACACACCTGCCGGAATGCCCGCACGCTCCGCCAACACGCCCATGACCAGCGCCGAAAGCGGCGTTTCCGCCGCCGGGCGGCCCACGAACGCACAGCCCGCCGCCAGCGCAGGGCCAGCCTTCCGCGTGATCATCGCGTTCGGGAAGTTCCACGGCGTGATCGAGGCGGCCACACCGATCGGTTGCTTTATTACCGTGATCCGCTTGTCGCGCTGGTGGCCCGGAATGGTCTCGCCATAGATGCGCTTGGCTTCTTCCGCGAAGAACTCGATGAACGAAGCGCCATAGATGATTTCACCTTTGGCTTCGGCCAGCGGCTTGCCCTGCTCGGCAGTCAGAATGGTCGCCAGATCGTCGGCATTCGCCATCATCAGGTCGTACCACTTCCGCAGCACATTGGCGCGTTCCTTACCGGTCCACGAGGCCCAGTCCTTCTGCGCCTTGTACGCGGCATCAATCACACCGCCCACCTGTGCACGGCTCAGGTCCGCGACCTCTGCAATCACGTCGCCGCGCGCAGGGTTCGTCACCGCAAAGGTCTTGCCGCCCTCACCCGCCATCCATTGGCCATTGCCATAGGAAAGCGTAGCCAGAAGGCTCGGATCTTTCAAAAGGGACTTCAGATCGGTTTTCATATCCAACATAGCTCGTCTCCCAATTCGCTGGCCAAGGCAAAGCACCTCGGGCTACCCTTGTCCAGAGCCGCCGAGGAAAGAACGATGACTCCAGATACCAGCCTAGACGACGATTACGCCAACGCCGCCTATATTCCCGACGGCGCAAGCTACCCGCCGATGTGGGAAGCCAAGGCCGCAGGCTTCCGCGAAGGCATGATCGAGGCAGGCCTCGCCGATCTCGACATTTCCTATGGTCCCTCGCCCCGTCAGGCGTTTGATCTCTACATGCCGAGCGCCACACCCAAAGGCCTCTGCGTTATCGTTCACGGCGGCTACTGGCTCCGCTTCCACCGCAACGATTTCTCGCATCTCGCCGCAGGTGCCACTGCGCGCGGATGGGCTGTTGCCATGCCCTCTTACGATCTATGCCCTTCGGTCAGCATCGCCGAAATCACCCGCCAGATCGCCGCAGCCATCACCCAAGCCGCCGGCATGGTGGCAGGGCCAATCGCTCTCATCGGCCATTCCGCAGGCGGGCACCTCGTGGCGCGTATGACCTCTCGCGGCCTGCTCTCCGATGCCGTCGCCGCGCGTCTGCGCTATATCCTGCCGATCTCGCCCGTCACCGATCTGCGCCCGCTGCTGCGCACGTCCATGAATGCCGATTTCAAGATGGGCCTTGCAGAGGCCGAGGCGGAAAGCCCCGTTCTCGTGAAAAACCGCCTGCCCGTTCCGGTCACCGTCTGGGTTGGTGCCGAAGAGCGCCCTGCCTTCCTCGATCAGGCCCGTTGGCTCGCCGAAGCTTGGGGCGTGCCGCAAGTCGTGGCCCCCGGGCGGCACCATTTCGATGTGATCGAGCCATTGGAAAAGGCGGACAGCGACATGCTGAACCGCCTTCTCGGAGACTAAAGCGTTTCGCTTTATTACTGAAACAGCAGGAACGCTTTAAGCTTATGATTTGACACATTTCTTAACCGAAAAAGTCTATCAACTTTTTCTCGAAATGCTCTGACGAAAGAGGGCACCCTCACCCGTAGGTGCGCGTGTCCTCGATCACTTTCCCATCATTCGGCAGGCTGCCGGGGGCGACGATCTCGATCTTGCCCTTCAGCTTCAGCACATCCGCCACCGACTTGGCGAAGGTGTCGGCATCGCCGGATGCCGCTTCGATCTTCACCGTCATCGTGTCCATTTCACCGTCACGGCCCGCAATCACCCGCGCGCGCACGATTTCCGCGTGCTTCGCCACGAGTTGCGCCACTTGCTCGGGGCGCACGAACATGCCCTTGATCTTCGTGGTCTGGTCCGCACGGCCCATCCAACCCTTGATCCGCAGATTGGTCCGGCCACAGGGGCTTTCGCCCTCCATAACTGCCGAAAGGTCGCCCGTCGCGAAACGGATCAGCGGGTAGTCGGGGTTGAGTGTCGTCACCACAACCTCACCCACCTGCCCCGGAGCCACAGGATCCCCCGTGCCCGGCGTCACGATCTCCACGATCACTTGCTCGTCGATGATCATGCCTTCCATCGCGGAAGACTCATACGCGATATTCCCGAGGTCCGCCGTCGCGTAGCACTGCAGGCAGGAAATCCCGCGATCGATGTAATACTGCCGGAGCGACGGGAAGAGCGCACCGCCCCCAACTGCCGCCTTCCTGACGCCAAGCGTCACGCCCAACTCATCGGCCTTGTCGAGGATCACCTTCAGGAAATCCGGCGTGCCCGCATAGGCAGTTACGCCCACATTATGCGCCGCCGTCACCTGCAATTCGGTCTGGCCCGTGCCTGCTGGGAGAACAGCCGCGCCCACAGCCCGAGCGCCGCTTTCGAAAATCATACCGGCAGGGGTCAGGTGATAGCCGAAGCAATTCTGCACGATATCGCCTTGGCCTACACCTGCCGCATGTAGAAAGCGCCCCATGCGCCACCAGTCATGTTCAAGCCCACCCGGCTCGTAGATCGGGCCGGGCGACTGGAAGATATGCGCAAAACCGGAAGCAGGCCGCCTCGTCAGACCGCCGAACGGCCCGCTTGCCTTCTGCGCGCCGCCCAAGTCCGACTTCCGCAACACAGGCAGCGCAGCGAGGTCTTCCACCCGCGTCACCTTCTCCGCCGCGAAGCCCGCAAGCCGCCCGCCATATCCCGACAATCCCTGCGCCCGCGCGATCTGCTTCGGCAGGTCTTGCGCGATTGAGGCCGCACGCGCGGCGGCAGTCCGGGTTTCCAACTTGTCGAAATAGCGGCTCATGGCTCGCATCTCCTATTCGCGGCAGGAAGGCCTGCGCGTTCTGCACGTTTCAAACTTGCCCGATCGGGTCTGGCGTGAGCCTTAGCTCAGCCAGCGCTTGCGGCGGCGGTAGCTCCGCACATCGCGGAAGCTCTTGCGCCCTTCGTCGGACATACCGAGGTAGAATTCTTTGACGTCCGGGTTCTCGCGCAATTCCTTCGCAGGCCCGTCCATCACAACGCGACCCGACTCCAGAATGTAGCCGTAATGGGCAAAGCGCAGTGCCACGTTGGTATTCTGCTCCGCCAGAAGGAAGGTCGTGCCCTCGTTCTCGTTGAGCGTCTTCACGATATTGAAAATCTCTTCCACAAGCTGCGGCGCGAGGCCCATCGAGGGTTCGTCCAGAAGGATCGTCTCGGGGCGCGACATGATCGCCCGCCCGATCGCCACCATCTGTTGCTCCCCACCCGAGGTGTAGCCCGCTTGGCTCTTGCGGCGCTCCCGCAAGCGCGGGAAGTAGTTGTAGACCATCTCCAGATCCGCCGCGATGGCACCCTTGCCATCCGTGCGGGTGTAGGCGCCGGTCAGGAGGTTCTCTTCGACAGTCAAATGCTCGAAGCAATGCCGCCCTTCCATCACCTGGATCACGCCCGTCTTCACCAGATCGGCAGGGTTCATCGCCACCAGATTGGTGCCGCGATAGGTGATCTGGCCCTTGGTGATATCGCCGCGTTCCGAAGCCAGAAGCCCCGAAATCGCTTTCAGCGTGGTGGACTTGCCAGCACCGTTGCCTCCGAGAAGCGCGGTAATGCCGCCCTTCGGAACTTTCAGGCTCACACCCTTCAGAACGAGGATCACGTGGTTGTAGATCACCTCGATGTTGTTGACCTCGAGCAGAACCTCGTCGGTCCGTCCGGCATCCAGCATGCTATTCTCCGGTGGCGTAAAAAATTCGGGGAAACGGCCGCCGCGCGAACGGCGGCCGCTGTATTTAGGCTTACTTGCAGCCGGGGGTGATGTTCGCTTCCTTGGCGTAGGCTTCTGCGTCAGCAGCAACCAGCGGGCCAAGAACATCGGCGTCCGGTGCGATGAAGTCGGTGATCTTGTTCCACTTCTTCGCGCCTGCATCCCACTGGACAACAGCCGTCAGGCCGTCGCCGCCGTGGTTCTGGCAGGAAACCTTGAACGACGGACCAAAGCCCGGCAGGCCGAGAGCGGTCATCTTCTCTTCGGTGATTTCAAGGTTTTCCATACCGTCACGCATTTGTGCCGGGGTCAGAGCGGCAGTGCTGTGCATTGCCTGAGCGGTTTTCGCCGCTTCGGCTGCCAGCATCGCGGCATAGAGGCCACGGTTGTAAAGCGCGGTGCCGATCTGGTCGCCAGCGCCAGCTGCCTTGCCTGCGTCCTTCACGTATTTCGCGATATCCGCGAAGAGCGGGAAGTCCGAACCCGTGTTGTGGAACGTCAGAGCCTTGTAGCCGTTTGCACCGTCACCTGCGGGCAGAACGTCGTTTTCCGAACCGGACCACCAGATGCCGATGAAGTTTTCCATCGGGTAGCGGATGTTCACAGCTTCCTGGATTGCGACCTGGTTCATCACGCCCCAGCCCCACATCAGAACGTAGTCGGGCTTGTCACGGCGGATTTGCAGCCACTGCGACTTCTGCTCCTGACCGGGGTGGTCAACGGGCAGCAGCGACAGTTCGAAACCATGCTTCTTCGACAGCTCTTCGAGCGTGCGGATCGGTTCCTTACCGTAGGCGGAGTTGTGGTACACGAGCGCGACCTTCTTGCCCGAGAGGTTGTCACCGTTCTCGGAGAGCAGGTACTTGATCGCAACCGAAGCACCATCCCAGTAGTTTGCGGGATAGTTGAAGATGCCGTTGAACACTTCGCCGTTCTTCGCGGAAGTACGGCCATAGCCCATCGAGTGCACCGGGATACCGTCAGCAGTTGCCTTCGGGATCAGCTGGTAGGTGATGCCGGTCGAGAGCGGCTGGTACACAAGTGCGCCCGAACCCTTGGTGGATTCGTAGCATTCCACACCCTTTTCGGTGTTGTAGCCGGTTTCGCACTCGATCAGGTTCACCTTCTCGCCACCGATACCGCCGTCACGCTCGTTGAGCAGCGTGAAGTAGTCGGCATAGCCGTCTGCGAAGGGGATACCGTTCGCGGCGTAGGGGCCGGTGCGGTAGCTGAGCGACGTGAAGGTCAGGTCTGCCATTGCAGGTGCGCCGGCTACGATTGCCGCGACTGCCGCCGAGATCAGTTTCATTTTCATCGGGTTTCTCCTCCCTTGGTTATGTCCGATGTCGTTCTTTCCGGGGTATCCCCCGAAACCACTCCCCCACCCGTCTTCACGGGAGGGAAATTCTGCATTGCAGGGGCCAGCCCTGCTCCCGCTTAGTGCGGGAAGGGCCAAAGCCGCAGCTTCTCCTTCGTGACGCGCCAGAGTTGCGCAAGCCCGTGAGGCTCGAGGATCAGGAAGGTCACGATCAAACCGCCAACGATGATGAACTCGAGGTGGGCGGCCAAGTCCGTCGGCCAGCCAAGGCCACCAACGAGGATGTTCTTCAGAAGCACCGGCATCAGCACAAGGAAGGCCGCGCCCGCGAAGGAACCGAAGATCGAACCAAGGCCACCGATGATGATCATGAAGAGCACGAGGAACGACTTGTTGATCCCGAAGGCCTCGCCCACTTCCACAGCGCCCAGATACACCGAGAAGAATAGCGCACCCGCCACACCTACGAAGAACGAGGACACGGCGAAGGCGGTCAGCTTCGCTTTCAGCGGGTCCACCCCGATGATTTCCGCCGCGATATCCATATCGCGGATCGCCATCCACTTCCGGCCCTGCGTGCCGCGGGTCAGGTTACGGGCAATCACGGCCACAATCACGGTGAACACGAGGCAGAAGATGTATTTCGCCCATGCATCCGCCGAAGGTCCGCTCACCAGCGTGCCGAACACAGTGCGTTCCGGCGCGTTGATCTGGCCCGAAGCCGAGTAGTTGTAGAACCACGGAACCTTGTTGAAGAGCCACACAAGGAAGAACTGCGCTGCAAGCGTCGCCACCGCGAGGTAGAAACCTTTGATCCGGAGCGAGGGCAGACCGAAGAGCACACCCACGATCGCCGTCACACCACCTGCAAGCAGCACGTGGAAGAACAGGCTCACATCCGGGAACGAGGTCATCAGCTTGTAGACCGCATAGGCGCCCACAGCCATGAAACCGCCCGTCCCGAGCGACACCTGCCCGCAATAGCCTACGAGGATGTTCAGGCCGATGGCCGCGATCGAGTAGATCAGGAACGGCAGGAAAATCGCGTTCACCCAGTAGTCGTTGATGAAGAACGGCACCACGGCGAAAGCGAAGGCCAGAACCGCGTAATAGCGCCAACGGTCGAACTTGATGGGGAAGGTCTGGTTGTCCTCCACGTAGCTCGTTTTGAAATCACCTGCTTCACGGTAGAACATCAGTTAGTCTCCCCTTCACCCGCGATCCGGTGCTGCTCGGGCACCGCGAACCGGGGCTTTTTTGCCAATCCGCTTTCCTCGGAAATCCGCACCAGTTGGAACCAAGCCCAAAGGCCGGCTGCGCCTCCCAGTGCGGCGAGGATAAGTGCGGTAATCATTTGCGTGCCGTCTGCCGAAGCCGAGAGCGCCAGATACCCGAACGCCCAGAACCCCGACCAAGCCACCACGTTGAGAACCGCAATCACCTTTTTCATTACTTACACCCGCTCAATGATCTTCTCGCCAAACAAGCCCTGCGGCCGGAACACGAGGAAGATCAGCGCCAGAACATAGGCAAACCAGTTTTCAGTCGCGCCACCCAGCATCGGGCCCACGAAGAATTCGAACAGCTTCTCGCCCACACCGATGATCAGCCCGCCCACGATTGCGCCGGGGATCGAGGTGAAGCCGCCAAGCATCAGCACCGGCAGGGCCTTCAGCGCGATCAGCGACAGCGAGAACTGCACGCCCGATTTCGCACCCCACATGATGCCCGCAACCAGCGCCACGAAGCCAGCGACAGACCACACCATCACCCAGATGAAGTTGAGCGACACACCCACCGAAAGCGCGGCTTGGTGATCGTCCGCCACAGCGCGCATCGCACGGCCCTGCTTGGTGTATTGGCTGAAGGCCACCAGTACCGCCACGAGCAGCGCTGCAACGATGGTTGCCACGATATCGAGGTTGTCGATGAAGAAGCCGTAGCCGAAGGCGTTATAGGTCGTGTCGTCGATCCATGTGTTCAGACCCATCGGTAGGCCGACATCCAGTTTCTTGATATCCGCGCCCCACATCAGGTCGCCGAAACCTTCCATGAAATAGGCAAGGCCAATGGTCGCCATGAAGAGGATGATCGGCTCCTGGTTCACGAGGTGGCGCATGATGAAATGGTTCACCGCCCATGCCAGAAGGATCATCACCCCCATCGTCAGGATGATCGCCAGAACGGCGGGCAGGTGCCAGCCGAAGTGGTGGATATCGGTGCCGAAGATCGCGTTGATGAGGTGGCTGAACGGCACTTGGCCATCCATGATCCCCACCAGCGTCAGCGCCGCGAAGAGCGCCATCACACCTTGGGCGTAGTTGAAGATGCCGGAGGCCTTGTAGATCAGCACGAAGCCCAGCGCCACGAGCGCATACAGCACGCCCGCCATCAGGCCGTTGATGAACACCTCGGTTGCGTAAATCAGCGTATCGGACATGGCTTAAACCTCCCCTGCCTTGATCGTCGGGAACGAGCGGTCAGTCATGGGCCACCCCCAGATATGCGTCGATCACGTCTTGATTGTTGCGAACCTCGTCCGGCGTGCCGTCACCGATCTTCTTGCCGTAGTCCATCACGACCACGCGGTCCGAAAGGTCCATCACCACGCCCATATCGTGCTCGATAAGCGCGATGGTCGTGCCAAATTCGTCATTCACATCGAGGATAAAGCGGCTCATATCCTCTTTTTCTTCGACGTTCATCCCGGCCATCGGTTCGTCCAGAAGCAGAAGCTTCGGCTCTGCCGCCAAGGCACGCGCCAGTTCCACGCGCTTCTTGAGGCCGTAGGGCAAGCGCGCCACCGGCGTTTTGCGGATCGCCTGGATTTCGAGGAAGTCGATCACGCGTTCCACAACTTCGCGGTTCGCCACTTCTTCCTGCTCGGCCTTACCCTTCCAGATAGCCTGGCTAAAGAGCCCCGACTTCATGTAGTTCAGGCGGCCCGTCATCACGTTGTCCAGAACGCTCATGCCTTCGAACAGCGCGATGTTCTGGAACGTGCGGGCAATGCCCTGCTGCGCCACCTGATAGGGCTTCATCGGCGCCCGCTTCTCACCACGGAACCAAACCTCGCCTTCCTGCGGCACGTAGAAGCCCGAGATCACGTTCAGCATCGAGGATTTCCCCGCGCCGTTCGGCCCGATGATCGCGCGGATTTCACCCTCGCGGATATCGAAGCTGATATCGGTGATCGCCTTCACACCGCCGAAACGCAGCGTGATATTCTTCATTTCCATCATGACGGGGCCAATCTTGCGCCCGTCTGCGGTGGTGTACCCCTCTGGATTCACTGCGTTCATTCCGCCGCAACCTTTCTGTTCGCCACCTCGTATACCTTCGCGTCACGCAGGCTGAGCGTCGCGCTGATGTAGCCTTTACGGCCATCTTCATAGGTCACTTCGGTCTTGGTCGAGACCTTCTCCGAGCCATCGTAAAGCCCGGTAATCAGGTCATGGAATTTCTCTTCGATGATCCGGCGGCGCACTTTGCGCGTCCGGGTCATTTCGCCGTCATCGGCATCGAGTTCCTTGTGCAGGATCAGGAAGCGGTGGATCTGGCAGCCCGAGAGCATCTCGTCTTGCGCCACCGAGGCATTCACCTCTTCCACATGGCCTTGCACCATATCCAGAACGCGCGGGTGCCCTGCCAGTTCCTGATAGGAGGAATAGGCAATGTTGTTCCGCTCCGCCCAGTTGCCCACCGCCTGAAGGTCGATGTTGATGAAGGCACAGCAGCGATCCCGCCCGTTACCAAACACCACGGCTTCCAGAACGTTCGGATAGAACTTCAGTTTGTTTTCCACGTATTTCGGCGCGAAGAGGCTCCCGTCAGCCATCTTGCCCACGTCTTTCGCGCGGTCGATGATCCGCAGATGGCCCGTGCCCGGCTCGATGAAGCCCGCGTCACCCGTGGCCACCCAGCCTTCCGCATCCTTGGTGGATGCCGTGCTTTCGGGGTTCTTGTAATACTCTTCGAACACGCCCGGGCTGCGATAGAACACCTCACCCGACTCCGCGATTTTCAACTCCACACCCGGCGCCGGAATGCCGACCGTATCGTCCCGCACCTCCCCATCAGGGTGCACAGTGATGAACACCGAGGCTTCCGTCTGGCCATATAGCTGCTTCAGGTTGATCCCGAGCGAACGGTAGAAGGCGAAAATTTCCGGCCCGATGGCCTCACCCGCCGTGTAGCCCACCCGCACATTCGTCAGGCCCAGCGTGTTCTTCAGCGGTCCGTAAATGAACATATTGCCCAGCGCATATTTCAGGCGGTCCATCATCCCCACGGGCTTGCCGTCGAGGATCGCAGGGCCAACCTTGCGCGCATGCGCCATGTACCTGTCGAACATGCGCTTCTTCATGCGGCTCGCGTCTTCCATTCGGATCATCACATTGGTGAGCATCCCTTCGAACACGCGCGGCGGTGCGAAGAAGTAGGAAGGCCCAATCTCGCGCAGGTCCGTCATCATGGTTTCGGGGTTCTCGGGGCAGTTCACGCAGAACCCGCTCCAATAGGCCTGACCGATCGAGAAGATGAAGTCGCCCACCCATGCCATCGGCAGGTAGGCCAGCACTTCCTCGCCCGCACCCAGCTTGTCGAACTCGCAAGAATTCTTGGCGCTCTCGATGATGTTGCGGTTCGACAGAACCACACCCTTCGGCTTGCCAGTCGTCCCCGAGGTGTAAAGCATCACGCAGGTCGATTTGTAATCCAGCTTGGCGCGGCGCGCCTCCAGATCCGGCGTGAACTCGTCACGCGCGGCGCGGCCCTGCTCCTGCACATGGGAGAACTGGTGCAGCATGTGGTGATCGTATTTCCGCAGACCGCGCGGATCGAGATAGATCATGTGCTCGAACTGGTGCAGGCGGTCCTGCACGTCGATCACCTTGTCCACCTGCTCCTGGTCTTCCACGATAGCAAAGCGCGCACCGCAATGCTCCAGCACATAGGCCATCTCTTCGGCGGCGCTGTCATTATAGACCGGCACAGGGATCGCCCCGACCGACTGCGCGGCAACCATTGACCAGTAGAGATGCGGTCTGTTCGCGCCGATGATGGCAATGAAATCGCCCTCGTTCACGCCAAGGTTAATCAGACCGAGCGCAAGATCATCGACCTCGCGCTTCACATCTGCCCAAGTCCAGGTCTGCCAGATCCCGAATTCTTTTTCCCGATAAGCGGGTTTGTCCGCGAACCGCGTGGCGTTCCGCTGCAAAAGCGCCGGAATGGACGCAAGTCCTTCCGTCGCCTGAGACGACTGTGCCAAATTCTATCCTCCCATGTCGCCCGACGAACCGGGCTTTCTTCGCCACTCCGGGCGATTCTCCCGATCACCAAGGGTGCAGGCTCAAACTGAACCGTCAACTTTTTCCTGAACTTTTCCCAATCCTTGCGAATTGTTACATGTGCGATCATTCTCTTTTCGCACCCCTCCCATGGTGCTAGCGATGCCTTAGGAGGGCGGTCGAATGTCGCTAAATGACGCCTATGTTTCGACGATGACGATGGGTGGCCTGAACCTTATTCAGCAGGCCCTTTCGATCTATGACAGCGATCTGAAACTCGTCATCTGCAACCGCCCCTTCCGCGAGATGTTCGACCTCACCGACGATCACACCACCCCTGGTTCGGACTTCTCCACAACAATCCGTTACCTTGCGGAACGTGGCGAATACGGCGAGGTCACCGATCTCGACGAACTCGTGCGCCAGCGCGTCGAACAGGCCCGCGCCTTCGTTCCGCACTACATGGAACGCACCCGCCCCGATGGCCGCACCATCAGCGTTGAAGGCTCGCCCCTGCCCACCGGCGGCTGGGTTACCGTTTATACCGACATCACCCGCGTCAAAACGCAGGAAGCCCTCCTCCGCGCCCGCTCCGCCGAGCTTTCGGACAAGGTTTTTGCCTATGCCGAAGAGATTTCCGCCAAGAACCGCGAGCTGGGTGCCACCATCACCGCGCTTGAGGAAATGAAGCGCCAACTCACCGAAATGGAAGCGCGCACACGCCTCACCACCGAGATGATGCCCGCCCATATCGCCCACGTGAACCGCCGCGGCCTCTACACTTTCTCGAACCGCCGCCTCGGCTCCGTGATGCCCGGCCGCCCCGCCAACATTGTCGGCCAACCCATCGAAACGGTCTTGGGCGAACAGATCCACGGCGCGATCAAACCCCACCTCGCCCAAGCGCTTTCCGGCTCCGCATCCGTGGTGGAGTTCACCGCCGAGGATAGTGGCCGCCGCATCCGCACCGCCCTCACGCCGGATCGCGCGCCCAGCGGCGAAATCCAAGGCGTCTACATCCTCTCGATGGACGTCACCGAGGAAACACAGAACCGCTCCGCGCTCCAGCAAACCCGCCGCCGCGAGATGGCCGCGCAACTCACCTCCGGCCTCGCGCATGATTTCTCCAATGGAAGTATTAATACTGTTGATGTAACTTATCCTTCAGCTCCATTGTATTTAATGTATAATGCTACTTTGTTAAAAGGTATGTTAAATGGCATTTTTTACTTTAGTGAAAAAAGTGACTTATACCATCAGCCATATGCAGCTCATGATTTAGGTACTTATCCTTTAGCTAATGGACAAACCTATCCTGAAGGTATGCCTGTAGAAGAATCTGGTAATATGATTATTCTTACTGGAGCCATTTGTAAAATGGAAAATTCTGGATCATACGCTCAAGAACATTGGGAAAGTTTAACAACTTGGGTTAATTTTTTAGAGAAGGAAGGATTAGATCCTGCTAACCAATTGTGTACAGATGATTTTGCAGGTCACTTAGCAAGAAATGCCAACTTGGCTATAAAGGCCATTGTTGGAATTAAGTCTTACGCTATGATGGCAA
>JALQUU010000081.1:0-6202 GCA_023260655.1 Paracoccaceae bacterium
GTTCTTGCCGCCCAGTTCGAAATGGACCCGCTTCAGCGTGGGGGCACCCTGCGCCATGATCATCGAACCGGTGCGGGATTCACCCACAAAAGCAATCGCCTTGATATCGGGATGCTCGGTGAGCACCTTGCCCGCTTCTTCGCCCATGCCGTTCACGAGGTTCCAGACACCGGGCGGCAATCCGGCTTCTTCTGCAATCTCGAGAAGGATGCGCGCGGTAACCGGGCTGAATTCGGCAGGCTTGTGCACCACGGTGCAGCCTACTGCCAAAGCTGGCGCGATCTTCCATGTCGAGAGCATGAAAGGCGTGTTCCAAGGGGTGATGACGCCCACGGGGCCAAGCGGCACGCGGGTGGTGATGTTCATCAGCGTGGGCGAGGGCAGGCTTTGCCCGTCCCGCGCTGCAGGGGCTTTATCGGCGAAGAAACGGAAGTTTTCCGCGCCGCGGAGCGCCGCCTTCGACATCCATTTGAAGGCTTGGCCTGTATCCCAGCATTCGGCCACGGCGATCTCGTCGGCGCGTGCTACGATGCCATCGGCGATCTTGTGGAGGATCTTCTTGCGCGCCTCCGCCCCGAAATCGCGCCACGCTGGAAAGGCGGCTTTCGCGGCTTTCGCAGCGGCGTCGATATCTTCGGCCGTGCCGCGCGCGACGAGGCCGATCAGGCTTTCATCGACGGGCGAAAGGTTCTCGAAGGTCGCGCCGTTCGATGCCGCACGATCTTCTCCGCCGATGCGGTGCAGGATCGGTGCGGCTTTCAGGCGCTCCAGAACGGGGGCGAGTTTGGCCAGATTGCTTTCCAGATCGCTCATGTCTCAATCTCTCAGATGGGCAGGCAGGTGATCGCGCACCGATCCTGCCTTGGGTGATAGTTCGGGATCGATGTCCCGCATTTCGAATGAAAGTGCCAAGGAACGCCGCGCCATGACGGGGGCGAGAAACGCCTCGACGGTGGCGAAGATCTGCGCGGTTGCGGCTTTGCGCACCTCCAAAGGGCGCCCGCCCCGCAAGCGGAGCGAGATGTCGATATAGCCATGCTTCGGATCACCATCGGCCATCGAAACATGGGTGGCGGCGAAAGCCCGCACGCGCACGCCTGCCAAGGGCAAGACGCCTGTCTCTACCGCGACGCGGCGCAGGAGATCGCAGAGGGCAGGAATATCGACCTCTCCCTCCAGACTAGGCGAGTAATCCACAGTGATATGCGGCATTCGAACCTCCCATTTGATTAACACGTTAATGAAAAATCTGCCTGCGTCAAGTGCTCTGCTTGTCAGGAACGCTACTCTGGTCTAGGCCTATGCGCGATGAGCCCAAGTGACACCCATATCGCGCCGGAAACCTCGCGCTCCTTGCCAATCGCGCTCCTGCGGGCGCGAGAAAAAGTGATGGGTCCGATCCGGGCGATGCTCGCCGATGCCGGCGTGACCGAACAGCAATGGCGGGTGCTCCGCGTTCTCAACGAGCGCGGCCCGCTCGATCCGACTGAAATCGCCGATCGCTCCTGCCTCCTCTTGCCCTCGCTGACCCGCATCCTGCAAACGCTCGAAGCCAAGGGGTTCATCACCCGTGCGGCCCACCCGACCGACCGCCGCCGCCAGATCATCACTATCACCGACAGCGGCAAGGGGCTCATCGAAGCCAACCTGCACGAAAGCCAGCGCCTCAACGCATGGCTGAAAGACGCGTTCGGCGAAGAGAAGCTCGGCCATCTGCTCGATCTTCTGAACGAGCTTGACCGGCTCGACCTCTAACACTCTTGCTTTTGGAAATATCCCGGGGAGTGTGAGGGGCAGCGCCCCTCACTCCTATCGTTTGATCCCTGCGGGATTGGGTGGGGCAGAGCCCCTCGCCTATTTCTTCAGATCCCGGCCTTGACGATCGCCGCGACCAGAACCGGAACGGTCTTGGTGTTCAGGCCCGCGATGTTCATCCGGCTGTCCGAGATCATGTAGATCGCGTGATCGTCACGGAGTTTCTGCACCAGTTCCGGCGTGGTGCCGAGGCGCGAGAACATGCCACGGTGCTGTGCGAGGAAATCGAAACGGTCCGAATTGGTCAGGCACTTCAATTCGTCCGCCAGCTGCTGGCGTAGGCCCAGCATCGAGAGACGCACCTCTTCCAGCTCTTCTTTCCACATCGCGGTTAGTTCGGGATCGGTGAGGATCATCGTCACCAAACGCGCGCCGTGGTCGGGCGGGAAGGAGAAGTTGAGGCGGTTCAGAGCGGTCATCACGCCTTGGGCCAGCTTGGTGCCCTTGGCGTCATTCGAGACGCCCATGAGGATGCCCGTGCGCTCGCGGTAGATGCCGAAGTTCTTCGAGCAGGAGGCCGCGATCAGGCATTCGGAGGCTTTCGAGGCCACGAGGCGGGTAGCGAAAGCATCCGCATCAAGCCCGTCACCGAAGCCCTGATAGGCGATATCGACCATCGGCAGCGCGCCGGAGGCGACGACAGCCGCCACGATCTCTTCCCACTGCGCTTCGGTCGGGTTCGCGCCCGTCGGGTTGTGGCAGCAGCCGTGCAGGAGCACCACATCGCCTTCACCCGCCTGCTTCAGGTCTTCCATCAGACCGTCGAAATCGAGGCCGCGGCTGGCTTCGTCGAAGTAGCGGTAGGACATCCGCTTCAGCCCGACGTAATCGACAATCGCCGCATGGTTCGGCCAGCTCGGATCGGAGATGAAGACCCGCGCTTTCGGGTTGGCCATCTTGATCAATTCCATCGCCTCACGCACGGCACCCGTGCCGCCCGGCGTTGCAACGGCGGCCACATTGGCGCGTGCCACGGCATCGCCCAGCACCAGACCAACCATCGCATCCGCAAAGGCAGGCTCGCCCGCCAGAGCGGTGTAAACCTTGGTGTTCTCGACTTCCCAGAGCTTCTTCTCGGCCGCCTTCACCGCGCGCATCACCGGCGTCAGGCCGGTTGCGTCTTTGTACACACCGACGCCGAGGTCGATCTTATCCGCGCGCGTATCGGCGCGGTAGGCTTGGGCCGTCAGCATGATCTTGTCGACGGGTTGTTCTTTTAGGGCTTCAAACATTCTCAGGCGTCTCCGGTAGCGACGGGAAGGGTGGGGAAAGCACCCCATTCAGTCCATGATCCGTCATAAAGGGCGTGGTCGGTCTTGCCGATGCGCTCAAGGGCAAGGTTGATATTGGCGGCCGTGACACCTGACCCGCAGGAGGTGATCACCGGTTTCGACAGGTCGACCCCTTTGGCGATGAAAAGCGCGCGCAATTCGTCGGGCGATTTCATGGTGCCATCGGCATTCGCCAGCTCGGTGAAGGGCACGCTTTTCGATTTCGGGATATGGCCCTTGCGGAGACCCGCGCGCGGCTCGTCGGCCTCACCACGGAAGCGTGCGGCGGAGCGGGCATCGAGGATCTCGTAATCACCCAGTTTCGAGGCGGCAGAGACCTGCGTCACGTCCTTCACCATCTGGTTCTGGCGGCGCACGGTCATGTGGCGGTCGCGAATCATCGGCGGCATGTCTTCGGTCTCGCGGCCCTCGGCCAACCACTTCGGCAGGCCACCATCCAGCACGGCGATGTCGAACTGGCCCATAAGACGGAAAGTCCACCAGATGCGGGCCGCCGAATAGAGGCCCTGGCTGTCATAGACCACAACCTGATGGCCATCTCCGACGCCCATGGCGCGCATCCGGCTCATGAATTTCTCGACGGGCGGGGCCATATGCGGCAGGTCGCTGCGATGATCGGCGACCTCGTCGATATCGAAGAAGCGCGCGCCCGGAATGTGGCACTTGTCGAACTCGGCCTTGGGATCGCGCCCGGAGCCCGGCAGGAAGAAACTCGCGTCGAGAATCCGCAGATCGGGATCCTTGAGATGCGCCTCGAGCCATGCGGTCGAAACCAGCGTTCTGGGATCGTCTTGGGTCATGCTAGCCCCCTTGCCCTCGTGGTGGTCAAGACCCGCATACATGGGGCAAAGGGGGCTTTGCAAGAGTGCGAGGGCGATGCCGCCCCCGCGCGTTTCGCCTCACTTCGAGCCGAGCATCTGCTTCACGATCCCGACGACCACCAGCATCACGCCACCGCCAACGCCGCCCTAAGCGACCTGACCGATGATCGCGCCCAGATCGAGCCCGCCGCCCGCACCGAGCATGCCCAGAACCTGCCCGCCGATGCCGCCGCCGAGAATGCCTGCGATCGAATTGCCAAGGGTTCCGAGGCTCTTGTCCTTCAGAACCGCACCCGCCGCGTTGCCGCCGACAGCGCCCGAAATCAGGCTGATAATCAGTTGTTCCATTGTTCCCTCCCAGAAACCGCAGCGATCTTGCCGCGCGGTGTCAATCATAGGCAGAATGCCGGAAAATAAATAAAGGAAAAGTTGAGGGAATTTCCCCGTTACTCGCCGCGTTTCAACAGCCGCTGCTTCTCGCGGCCCCAATCGCGCTTGGCGGAGGTCTCGCGCTTGTCATGCGCCTTCTTGCCCTTGGCGATGCCGAGTTTCAGCTTCACCATGCCGCGCTCGTTGAAATAGAGGCTCAGCGGCACGAGCGTCATGCCTTGGCGCTGGGTTTCCCTCCAGAGCCGCGCCAACTCCTTACGGCTCACCAGAAGCTTGCGCTTGCGCCGCTCCTCGTGACCCCAGGTTTTGGCTTGGGCATAGGGCGCGATATAGCCGTTGATCAGCCACAACTCGCCATCCTCCACACTCGCATAGCTGTCAGCGATATTCGCCGATTGCGAGCGGAGCGATTTCACCTCCGAGCCCTGCAGCATGATCCCGCATTCCAGATCGTCCTCGATCGCATAATCGAACCGCGCGCGACGGTTGTCCGCGATCAGCTTGGAATTGGGATCTTTCTTTGCCTGTGCCATAGGGTGCAGATAGTCATTCTCCCCCCGACTGTCCATCTGGCGAAAGAACAAACCCACTCTCTCGCTTGTAGAAATATCCCGGGGGTGAATGCCGCAGGCAGAGGGAGCAGCGCCCCCTATTTGGCTTCCGCCTTAGCTGCCGCGATAGGTCGACATGCCGTAGGGCGAAAGAAGCAGCGGCACATGGTAATGCGCGTTTTCGTCCGCCATGCCAAAGCGGATTGGCACTTCATCAAGGAAAAGGATCTCCTCCGTGGCCTGCCCGCTGGCGCGCAGGTACTCGCCTGCGAAAAACACCAGCTCGTAGGTGCCAGCGGCGAATTTCGCCTTGGGCAGGATCGGCCCGTCGGTGCGCCCGTCGGCATTGGTCACGGCCTCGGCAATCTTGCGGTGCGAATTCCCGCTGACGCGGTAAAGCACGATCCGCATTCCTGCAGCCGGGCAGCCGCGCGCGGTGTCGAGAACATGGGTCGTCAAATATCCGTCGGCCATCATTGCGCTCCTTTTTTGGGCAAAGCCCCGTTCCGTGATAGCATCACAGGCAGAGCGGGTCAGACAATGGCCCGCCTAAAGTCTTTCGCAAAAAATTTGAAAATGCCTTTGGGCTGCGTGTTTTACTCTCATTGAAATCGTCAAGGAAACCGGAATGCACAGATACCCCCGCGATATGATCGGTTATGGCCCGCGTGCGCCGCATGCGGATTGGCCCGATGGGGCGCGGGTGGCTGTGCAATTCGTGCTGAATTATGAAGAGGGTGGCGAGAACTGCCTTCTGCATGGCGATGGCCAATCCGAGGCTTTCCTCTCCGATATCGCGGGGACCCAGCCTTGGGCGGGCCAGCGCCATTGGAATATGGAGTCGATCTACGATTACGGTGCGCGTGCGGGCTTTTGGCGGCTGCACCGGCTGTTCGCCGGTGCGCAAATTCCCGTGACCATTTACGGCGTGGCGTCCGCCCTTGCCCGCTCGCCCGAACAGGTCGAAGCGATGAAGGCGGCGGGCTGGGAAATCGCCTCGCACGGCCTGAAATGGGTTGAGCACAAGGATATGCCGGAAGCCGAAGAACGCGCGATGATTGCGGAAGCGGTGCGGCTTCACACCGAAGTCGTGGGTGAGCGCCCGCGCGGCTGGTACACGGGGCGCTGCTCGATGAACACCGTCGACCTGGCGGCGAAGCTGGGCGATTTCGCCTATATCGCCGACAGCTATGCCGATGATCTGCCCTATTGGGTCAAGGCAGGCGGGAAAGACCAGCTGATCGTTCCCTACACCATGGATTGCAACGACATGCGCTTTGCGATCCAGGCCGGCGTCACCAACGGCGAGCAGTTCGAACGTCACCTGATCGAC
>JALQUU010000081.1:6212-7460 GCA_023260655.1 Paracoccaceae bacterium
GTCAACACGGTGCGCCTTGTCGCGGAAGAGGGCGGGTTCGACTATATCTCCGATACCTATGACGATGATCTGCCCTATTGGCTTGAAGTCGGGGATCGCGACCAGTTGATCATCCCCTATACGCTCGAAGCCAATGATATGCGCTTCGCCACTGCACCCGGCTACATCACAGGCGAGCAATTCTACCAATATCTGAAAGACGCCTTCGATGTGCTTTATGCCGAAGGCACCGAAGGGCGGCCCGCGATGATGTCCATCGGCCTTCACTGCCGCCTGATCGGCCGTCCCGGAAAATTGGCGGGGCTGAAGCGCTTCATCGACTATATCAGGCTGCATGAAGGCGTCTGGTGCCCCCGCCGCATCGAGATCGCCGAACATTGGGCCAAGCTCCATCCGCATGAGCGCCGCGAGCGCCCAAGCCGGATGGAGAAGGCCGATTTCGTCGCCCGCTTTGGCTCGATCTTCGAGCATTCGCCGTGGATTGCCGAACGCGCCTACGGGCTCGAATTGGGCCCAGCGCATGACACCGCCGCAGGCCTCGCCAATGCGCTGACGCGCATGTTCCGCTCGGCCACGCCAGAGGAGCGCTTGGGCGTTCTCCGCGCCCACCCCGATCTCGCGGGCAAGCTTGCCGCCGCCAAGCGGCTCACAGCCGAAAGCACCGAAGAACAGGCGAGTGCGGGCCTCGATGCGCTGACCGATGCCGAACGCGCGCGGTTCACGGAGTTGAACGCAGCCTATGTGGCCAAGCACGGCTTCCCCTTCATCATCGCCGTGCGCGACCATGACAAGGCAGGCATCCTCGCTGCCTTCGAGCGCCGCATCGCGAATGACACCCCAACCGAGTTTTCCGAGGCCTGCCGTCAAGTCGAGCGAATTGCCCGCCTACGCCTCGGAGCGATCCTGCCATGAGCCCCGATATGATCCGTACCTATGCTTTCCCGCCCGCAGGCCTGCCGCCGATGGAAGAAGACCCCGCCGCGAACCGCGCGGTCTTCAAAACCGCCTATGCTTTCATTCCGGCGGTCACCATGCGCGACATCACCACGAGCTATTTCCCGCAGTGGGGAAAAACCCGCGGCTGGATCATTGCCCGCCCGCTCTCGGGCTTTGCCGAAACCTTCGCGCAATATGCGATGGAAGTGGCGCCGGGCGGTGGATCGGCTTTGCCTGAACCCGATGCAGGCGCGGAAGGCGTGGTGTTTGTGGCCAATGGCGAGGCCCGCCTGACCATTGATGGCGCAGAAC
>JALQUU010000082.1 GCA_023260655.1 Paracoccaceae bacterium
TTCGTCACAGGCCCCGCAACCGTTCCGCCCCCTTCGGGCGTGCAAGTGGTGAAAGTCGAGACCGCAGCCGACATGCTTTCAGCAGTGCAAAAAGCACTTCCCGCCGATGCCGCCGTGATGGCCGCCGCCGTCGCGGATTGGCGGGTAGAAAATGCCTCGAACGCGAAGATGAAGAAAGACGGCGGCAAGCTGCCCACGCTCAGCTTCACCGAGAACCCCGATATCCTCGCCACCGTTTCGCAAATGGCTAAAGGCCGCCCGAAACTCGTAGTGGGCTTCGCGGCCGAAACGAATGACGTCGTGGCCTATGCCACCGCCAAACGCGGGCGGAAGGGTTGCGACTGGATCGTCGCTAATGACGTGCGCCCCGAGACGGGCATCATGGGCGGGTCGGAGAACGCGGTGACGCTCATCACGGAAGCCGGAGCCGAAGACTGGCCGCGCATGGGCAAGGATGCCGTAGCGGAGCGCCTGGCGGCCCGGATCGCGGCGGCGCTCTGATCCAAGTCGGTCACGAGCGGGACGCGGCGGATGCCTCCGGCGGGGATATTTGAAAAAGAGAAAGAATGGCGATGCTGACGATCCGGATAACTTGGGCAGAGGGCGCGGACCAAGGGTTGGGAATGCCTACATATGCCACCTCAGGCGCGGCAGGCGCGGATTTGCGCGCGAATTTCAAGGATCGTGCCTCGGTCGTGATCGCACCGGGCGCGCGCGCCTTGGTGCCGACGGGGTTCATCATGGAAATCCCCGAAGGCTGGGAAGTGCAGGTGCGCCCGCGCTCCGGGTTAGCGCTGAAGCACGGCATCACCCTGCCCAATAGCCCCGGCACCATCGACAGTGACTATCGCGGCGAGGTGGGGGTGATTGTGCTCAACGCAGGCTCTGACGCATTTACCGTGGCTCATGGCGACCGCATCGCGCAGATGGTGGTAGCCCCTGTCGTGCAAGCGGAATTCGCGCTGGCCGATGCGGTGAGCGAAACCGCGCGCGGGGCAGGCGGCTTCGGTTCGACGGGGCGCGGCTGATGGGTCTTTTCCTTGCCATGGCAGTTGCGATCTGGGGGATCGGTGCGCTGATGAAAGCGCCGTCGCGGCAGCGGCTTTTCGGCATCGCGATCCTCTGGGCCTTTTTCACGCTGGCGGCCTTTGTGCTGCCCCACGGTGCAGGGCTTCGCGGCGTAGTGGGCGCATCTGTGGCCCCATGGCTTCTCTTCGGGGCCGCTGTGGCGCTCATTGCCGTGTACCGCATGGGCCTCGGGCGCTTGAAAGCCCGCGCCGAGAAGGTGGAGGCCGCGCAGCCTGACGCGCCGAAGCCTCTCTTCACCGAAACCGAGCTTCAGCGCTACGCCCGCCATATCGTCCTTCGCGAGGTGGGCGGTTCGGGCCAGAAGAAGCTGAAACAGGCGCGGGTTCTGGTGATCGGGGCAGGTGGCTTGGGCTCTCCTGCGCTCCTTTACCTCGCGGCTTCCGGTGTGGGCACCATCGGGGTGATCGACGAGGATATCGTTGAAGGCTCGAACCTCCAGCGCCAGATCATCCACAGCGATACCCGCATTGGCTTGCCGAAAGTGCATTCCGCCTCTGAGGCGATGCGCGCCCTGAACCCGTTTGTCGAGGTGAAGCCCTACCAGCGCCGCTTGACCGACGAGATCGCCGAAGAGCTCTTAGCGGAGTATGATGTCATCCTTGATGGCACCGACAATTTCGCCACCCGCTACCTCTCGAACAAAACCGCCACGGCACAGGGCAAACCCCTGATCTCGGGCGCGCTCACGCAGTGGGAAGGGCAGGTGACCGTCTTCGATCCCGCCAAGGGCACGCCCTGCTACCGTTGCCTTTTCCCTGAAGCACCCGCCGCTGGCCTCGCGCCGGCTTGTGCCGAGGCCGGCGTGATCGCGCCTTTGCCGGGTGTCGTCGGCGCCATGATGGCGCTCGAAGCGGTCAAGGTGATCACTGGGGCAGGGGCAGCGCTCAGGGGCGAGATGCTGATTTACGATGGCATTTGGGGCGAGACGCGGAAAATCCGCGTCCACAAGCGCCAAGGCTGCCCCGATTGCGGCGCCTGATCAGCCCCCCAGATCAGCCTAAAGCGCGCGCCAGATCGGCGATGATATCCTCGGCGTCCTCCAACCCGATGGAGAGGCGGAAAATCCCGTCGCCCGCAAAGGCGCGATAGGCCTCCGCCTGCGCGCCCTCAAGGCGGAAGGACGAGGCGAGAAGCCCTGCCGTATCCATCCAGAATATCAGGCTGCGGTGATGGCCCAAAGATACCGCGTAATGCACCATCTCCAGCTTCTCGATCATCCGCTCCGCCAAGGCGCGGCCCCGCGCGGCATCGCCCACCTGAAAAGCGATCATGCCTGAGGTGTTCTTCATCTGCCGCTTGGCCAGATCGTGCTGGGGATGCGAGGCCAGCCCCGGATAGAGCACGCGCGTCACGCCCGCATGCGCTTCCAGCCACTCCGCCACTTTCAGCGCGCCTTCCTGATGCGCCCGCATCCGCAACGGCAGCGTCGCCGCGCCCCGCGCAATGAGCCATGCGTTGAAGGGCGACATGATCCCGCCGTGATGAATCCCCGCCTCGATCCGCATCCGCTTGATCAGATCCGCCCGCCCCGACACCGTGCCGCCCACGGCATCGCCATGCCCGCCGATGTATTTCGTGGCCGAATGCATCACCAGATCGACACCCAGCTCGGTCGCGCGCTGCCCGATGGGCGAGGCGAAGGTGCAATCGCAGGAAAGAAGCGCGCCGCCTGCATGGGCGATCTTCGCCACAGCCGCCAGATCCGTGAGCAGGGTGATCGGGTTCACCGGGCTTTCCGCATGCACAAGCTTCGTATTCTCCCGCATCGCATTCGCCAGATTGGCCGGATCCGAAAGATCGACGAGTGACACTTCGATCCCCATCCGTGGCAACGTATCCCGCGCCAGTTCCGCCACCCCCGCATAGGACACATCCGAGACCACCACGTGATCCCCTGCCGAGAGGAAGGTAAAGAAAATCGCGGTTGCCGCCGCCATCCCCGAAGCGGTTGCCAAACAGGCCTCCGCCCCGTCCAGCGCCGCGATCTTTCCCTCCAGCATATCCACCGTCGGGTTCGACCAGCGCGCATAGAGATACGGGCTATCCGGCCCCAGATCATGCGCCGAGAACCCCGCCGGCGCATCGACGCAAAAGGTCGACGACATATGGATCGGCGGTGCCGAAGCCCCCGTCGCCGGATCAGGGGCTTCCCCCGCATGTACCGCTACCGTTTGCAGGCCCTTTTCGTTGCGCATCGCATCCTCCCTCGCTTCCCCGAAGGCTGGCGCGGGCGCGCCTCCATTGCAAGGCCCGCGTTCAAGGACTACCTCTGTGTCAACTGTTGAACCCGAGGTGAATGATGACCAATCCGCTTCTGCTCCCCCGTTGGGATAATGCTTTCGATCTGCCCCCCTATGACATGATCCGCGACGAGGATTATGCCCCCGCAGTCGAAGCAGGCCTCGCGGCGCATCGTGCGGAAGTCGAGAGCATTGCAGGCAATCCTGAAACGCCCACCTTCGCCAATACCGTCGAAGCCTTAGAGGCCGCTGGCCGCCTTTTGGGTCGCGTCTTGGGCGCGTTCTACACCGTCGCAGGCGCGGACTCGACACCCGCCCGTGAAGCCCTCCAGCGCGAGTTCTCCCCCAAACTCGCCGCCCACTGGGCCGAGATTTCCGCCAATAAAGCCCTCTTCCAACGCGTGGCCGACCTCTGGGCGCGGAAAGATGATCTTGGCCTCAACGATGAACAGGCCCGCGTCCTCATGCTCACCCATCGCGGCTTCGTGCGCTCGGGTGCCGCCCTCACCGGCGCGGAAGAGGCCCGCATGAAGGAAATCAAAGCCCGCCTCGCGGTCTTGGGCACCGAATTCACCCAGAACCTTCTGGCCGATGAACGCAGCTGGTTCCTCGACCTCGCGGAAGAAGATCTCGAAGGCCTCCCCGCCTTCCTCGTCGATGCCGACCGCGCCGCTGGCCGCGAGAAAGAGCGCCCCGGCCCCGTGGTCACGCTCTCGCGCTCGCTCGCCACACCCTTCCTGCAATTCTCCCCCAAACGTGGCTTACGCGAAAAGGTCTGGCGCGCCTTCACCGCACGCGGTGCCAATGGCGGGAAAACCGATAACCGTGGCGTCGCCGCCGAAATCCTCAAACTCCGCGAGGAACGCGCGGCACTTCTGGGCTACGCCTCCTTCGCCGAATACAAGCTCGAAACCGAAATGGCCGGCAGCCCTGAACGCGTCCGCGATCTTCTAATGGCCGTCTGGGAACCCGCCAAAGCCCGCGCCGAAACAGATGCCGCGAAACTCGCGAAACTCCTCGCCGCCGACAAAGTCGCAGGCCCGCTCGAACCCTGGGATTGGCACTACTACTCCGCCAAACTCCGCGCCGCCGAGCATGACCTCGATGAAGCCGCCCTCAAGCCCTACCTCCAGCTTGAACGCATGATCGAAGCCTCCTTCGCCTGCGCCACCCGCCTTTTCGGCCTCGAATTCACCCCGATCGACGCCCCCCTCTACCACCCTAACGCCCGCGCATGGGAAGTCACACGCAACGGCCAGCACATCGCTGTGTTTATCGGCGACTATTTCGCCCGTGGTTCCAAACGCTCCGGTGCATGGTGCTCGGCACTGCGCTCGCAAGCCAAATTCCCCGAAGTCGAAGCCCCCGTTGTCATCAACGTCTGCAACTTCGCCAAGGGCGATCCGGCGCTTCTGTCTTATGACGACGCCCGCACGCTCTTCCACGAGTTTGGCCATGCGCTCCACCAGATGCTGTCGGACGTGACCTATTCCTCCATCTCCGGCACCTCCGTGGCCCGCGATTTCGTCGAACTGCCCTCACAGCTTTACGAGCACTGGCTCGAAGTGCCCGAAGTGCTGGCCGAGTTCGCCACCCACGCCGAAACCGGCGAAGCCATGCCGCAAGCCATGCTCGAAAAAGTCCTCGGTGCCGCCAATTTTGACCAAGGCTTCCAGACCGTCGAATTCGTGGCCTCCGCCCTCGTCGATCTCGCCTTCCACGAAGGCGCGGCCCCTGCCGATCCGATGCAGAAACAGGCCGAAGTGCTCGAAGCCATCGGTATGCCGCGCGAAATCGCGATGCGCCACGCCACGCCCCATTTCGCGCATGTCTTCTCGGGCGACGGCTATTCCTCGGGCTATTACAGCTACATGTGGTCCGAAGTGATGGATGCCGACGCCTTCGCCGCTTTCGAGGAACAGGGCGATGCCTTCCACCCCGAAACCGCCCGCGCGCTCGAGGCCCATATCCTCTCGCGCGGTGGCTCGGTGGATGCAGCCGAACTTTACGAGCGCTTCCGGGGCCGCCTGCCGGGGGTCGAAGCGCTTCTGAAAGGCCGTGGCCTCCTCGATGCCGCCTGAAAACCTGCAAGGCGCGGCCTCCCGCCGCGCCTTCCCATGCCCCAAAGCCTTGAGCCTTGGCCGCTCCGGCGCTAGGTGAGGGCAACACAGTCTTTGGGGGCCGCTATGCCACAGTTCCTTTCCGCCACCGACCCCGATTTCGAAGCCCGCTTCGCGGCGCTTCTGGCGATGAAACGTGAAGACAGCCCCGATGTGGATGCGGTTGTCGCGGGCATCATCGCCGATGTCCGTGAGCGCGGCGATCAGGCTGTGATCGAGCTCACCGCCAAGTTCGACCGCCAGAACCTCACGCCCGCAACCCTCCGCTTCTCGGAAGCCGAGATCGACGCCGCCATCGCTACGGTTTCGCCCGAAGATCGCGCCGCCCTCGAACTCGCCGCCGACCGCATCCGCGCCTACCACCGCCGCCAGAAGCCCGAAGACGCCCAGTGGCAGGATGCATCCGGTGCCACCCTCGGCTGGCGCTGGACGCCGGTTTCCGCCGCTGGCCTCTACGTGCCGGGTGGCCTCGCCGCCTATCCCTCGTCGGTGCTGATGAACGCGATCCCTGCGAAAGTCGCAGGCGTCGAACGCCTCGCCGTCACCGTCCCCACGCCGGATGGCAAATTCAACGCCCTCGTGCTCCTCGCCTGCCGCATCGCAGGCGTCGATGAAATCTACCGCATCGGCGGCGCGCAAGCGATTGCGGCGCTGGCCTATGGCACCGACACCATCGCTCCCGTCGACAAGATCACCGGCCCGGGCAACGCCTTCGTCGCCGCCGCCAAACGCCGCGTCTTTGGCAAAGTCGGCATCGACATGATCGCAGGCCCCTCCGAAATCCTCGTCATCGCCGACGAGGCCAACGACCCCGACTGGATCGCCCTCGACCTCATGAGCCAAGCCGAACACGATGAAAGCGCCCAAGCGCTCCTCATCACCACCTCCGAAAGCTTCGGCCAGAAAGTCGCCGCCGCCGTCGCCAAACGCCTTGAAACCCTCGAACGACGCGCCATCGCCGCTGCCAGCTGGCGCGACTTCGGGGCCGTTATCACCGTGCCCGACCTCGATACCGCCGCCACGCTCGCCAACCGCATTGCCGCCGAACACCTCGAATTGTGCGTCCCCGATCCCGAAGCGCTCGCCGCCAAAATCCCCCACGCAGGCGCGATCTTCCTCGGTGCCTTCACCCCCGAAGCCATCGGCGACTATGTCGGCGGCCCGAACCACGTCCTCCCCACCGCCCGCTCCGCCCGCTTCTCCTCGGGCCTCTCGGTGATGGATTTCGTCAAACGCACCACCATGGCCAAAATGACCCCCGAGGCCCTTCGCGCCATCGGCCCCGCCGCCGAAACGCTCGCCAAAGCCGAAAGCCTCGAAGCCCACGGCCTCTCCGTCCGCGCCCGCCTCGACGCGCTCAACCGCTGACCAAAGGCGCGCGCCCCCCACGCGCGCCCATCCTCTCGCTTTTCCAAATATCCAATCGCACGCGCGCCACACGCGCCCGCTGCCTGCATGGCTAACACCATCGTCACATTGATTTGGCCCGTCCTTTCGGCTAGGCCCGAACCAACGAGCGAATGGAATCCCCATGTCCCACATCTGCCATATCGAACTGGACGACAGCGCCCTGCCGCCGCCCACGCCCGAAATCGAACAGGAACGCCGCGTCGCCATGTTCGACCTGATCGAGGAAAACTCCTTCGATCTTCCCCAGCGTGACGACCGCCCCACACCCCCCGGCCCCTATAACCTCGGCCTCGCCATCCGCGACAAACGCCTCGTCTTCGACGTCACCACCGAGAAAAACGAGAAAGCCGCCGAATTCCACCTCTCCCTTTCCCCCTTCCGCCAAGTCGTGAAAGACTACTGGGCGATTTGCGAAAGCTATTATGACGCGGTGAAAAACCTGCCCCCCTCGCAGATCGAAACCATCGACATGGCGCGCCGCGGCATCCACAACGAAGGGGCACGCGTCTTGCA
>JALQUU010000083.1 GCA_023260655.1 Paracoccaceae bacterium
GGGGATATTTGAAAAAGCAAGAAACGGTCTCGCTTTCGGAAATATCCCGGGGGGTGAATGCCGAAGGCAGAGGGGGGCAGCGCCCCCCTCCTTTTCGTCTCAAGCAGGTTCCAACATGCCTTTGGCGCGGGCCAGTTCCTGCATACGGTTCTGCAGTTTCTCGAAGGCGCGGACCTCGATCTGACGGATGCGTTCGCGGCTCACATTGTAGCGAGCCGAAAGGTCTTCAAGCGTCACGGATTCGTCGGCGAGGCGGCGCTCGGTCAGGATGTCGCGTTCGCGCTCGTTCAGCACGGTCATCGCCTCCAGAAGGAGCGCGCGGCGCGCGTCAAGCTCGTCCCGTTCTTCGAAATCTCCGGCCTGATCGGCACCCTCGTCTTCGAGCCAATCCTGCCATTGCATCGTGCCTTCGCCATCAGACCCGACCGTCGCGTTGAGCGAGGCGTCTCCACCAGACAAGCGGCGGTTCATCGAGATAACCTCGTCTTGGGTAACCCCGAGATCGGTCGCGATCTTCTCGACATGTTCCGGGCGCAGATCACCCTCCTCCAGCGCACCGATCCGCGCCTTGGCTTTGCGCAGGTTGAAGAAGAGTTTCTTCTGGCCCGACGTCGTGCCGAGTTTCACGAGGCTCCACGAGCGCAGGATGTATTCCTGGATCGAAGCGCGGATCCACCACATGGCGTAGGTCGCGAGGCGGAAGCCCTTTTCAGGGTCGAACCGTTTTACGGCCTGCATCAGGCCCACGTTGGCTTCCGAGATCACTTCCGCTTGCGGCAGGCCATAGCCACGATAGCCCATGGCTATCTTGGCCGCGAGGCGCAGGTGCGAGGTCACAAGGCGGTGCGCGGCGGTTGAATCCTGATCTTCCACCCAGCGCTTCGCCAGCATGTATTCCTCTTCCGGCTCCAGAAGCGGGAACTTCCGGATTTCCTGAAGATAACGGTTAAGCCCCCCTTCCGGGGAGGGTGCGGGCAGATTTGCGTAGCTGCTCATTTGAAAGCCCCCCAATGTTTATACAATTAACATCCTAGGTAGGAACATCTTTGATCCATTCAAGATGTGCTCCTGAACATCTTAACGCAGAATGAAGGGATTCCGGTTCCCTTCGTGTAGGTTTGTGACAGCGCGTTCACGCCTTCGTGCAGGTTATGTCGAAGAATTCCCGCGCAGAGCAGCCAGAAGCGCCTCCATGTCCTCGGGCAAAGGCGCTTCGAACCGCATCCACTCGCCTGTCACCGGATGTTCGAAGCCAAGTGTTGCGGCGTGCAAAGCTTGGCGCGAAAATCCGTCTACGGCCTCCACGGCACCCTCCGGCAGGGATTTCGCGGGAAGTTTCCGCCGCCCGCCGTACAAAGGATCGCCTAGCAGCCCATGGCCCGCGTGCGCCATATGCACTCGGATCTGGTGCGTTCGCCCGGTTTCGAGGCGGCATTCCAGAAGTGCTGCGGCAACGGGTGTGCCAAAGGTTTCCAGCACCCGCGCACGGGTGACGGCATGGCGGCCACCGTGGAAGGTCACGGCTTGGCGCTGGCGGTCGGTCTTGTGGCGGGCGAGTTGCGTTGTGAGCTTCAGGACACCTCCCGCCTCGAAACTCACCCCCGGCACGCCGCGCAAGCGCGGATCGCCCGCATCGGGCACGCCATGGCAGATCGCGAGATAAGCGCGTTCGGCGCTGTGCTTCTCGAATTGCGCCGCGAGTGCGTGATGCGCACGGTCGGATTTCGCGACCACTAGAAGCCCCGAGGTTTCCTTGTCGATCCGGTGCACGATCCCGGGGCGTTTCTCGCCGCCGATGCCCGAAAGGCTGTCGCCGCAATGGTGCAGGAGCGCGTTCACCAAGGTCTGGTCCGGGCTGCCGGGCGCGGGATGCACCACCATGCCAGCGGGCTTGTCGATCACGATCAACTCGTCGTCTTCATAGACCACCACGAGCGGGATATCCTGTGCGACCGTTTCCACCTCGACCGCTTCCGGCACCCCGATCTCGACGCTATCGCCTTCCGCCACCTTGGTTTTCGGATCGCTCACCACCACGCCGTTGACCCGCACCGCCCCTTCCCCGATCAATTTGGCGAGCCGCGTGCGCGAGAGGTCAGCCGATGCTGGCACATCGCGGGAAAGCGCCTTATCAAGGCGCGGCGGCGGGTCGGCCGCGATGGTGAAGCAAAGAAGGTCTGCGCGCATGATGGACGCTCCCGAAGAGGCTCTGCCGCCCAGCCTCAAACTCCTCAAGGGGCTTGTGCTGGTTCTGACCGGCGTGATGATCGTGGGCGTTCTAGTGATCATCTTCCTGCTTGTCACCCGCCTAAGGGACACCGCCCTGCCCCTACCGGAAAATATCGTGTTGCCGGAAGGGCATGAAGTTGAGGCGATCACCGTGGGCCAAGGCTTCTACGCCGTTGTCACCAAGACGGGTGAAATCCTCGTTTACGACCGCATGACCGGTGCCGTGAAGCAGACCGTCACGGTCAGTCATTGAGCCGTTAACCTTCCGTTAGCATTCGACTTGGGATCAGGCCGCCACTCCGGTAGGATCACGGTATCTGCCGCAGAACGCGTGCGCTTTTCGTTGTGGAGCGTTCATGCGTCGTCTCGGTCCTATCCTTCCCCTTCTCGGTGCACTTCTCGGCCTCACCGCCTGCGGCGGACCCGACAAGACCGCGCATTTCATCGCGGGTGCAATGGTTGCGGAATACTTGCGCTATGAAGGCGGCTCGTTTGCTCAGGCCTGCGGGGCCTCGCTGGCCTTCGGCGTGATGAAGGAAGTGGCTGATTCGCAATTCGGCGGCGTCGTGGATAGCGGCGATGTCTGGGCCACGGGCGCAGGCTGCGCCATCACGTGGCGGTTCTGATCGGCCAAATAAAAAGGGCGCCTCTTGCGAAGCGCCCTTCCCTATCGTTTTGCGGCTGGATCAGCCCTGCAGATCGTAGCGATCCGCGTTCATCACCTTCGCCCATGCCGCTACGAAGTCCTGCACGAACTTCCCGGCATTGTCGTCTTGCGCGTAGACTTCCGCATAGGCGCGCAGGATCGAGTTCGAACCGAACACGAGGTCCGCACGCGTCGCGGTCCACTTCACGGCACCGATCTTGCGATCCTGCAGCTCGTAGAGGTTCCGGCCCTTCGGCACCCACTTGTAGGCCATATCGGTGAGGCCCACGAAGAAGTCGGTGGTCAGCGCGCCTGCACGATCCGTGAACACGCCATGCTTGGTGCCGCCGTGGTTGGTGCCCATCGCGCGCATGCCGCCCAGAAGGCAGGTCATTTCCGGCGCGGTGAGGCCCATCAGCTGGGCACGGTCCAGAAGAAGCTCTTCCGCGTCCGACGCGTAGTCCTTCTTCAGCCAGTTGCGGAAGCCGTCTGCGAGCGGCTCCAGCGGTGCGAAGGAAGCAGCGTCGGTCTGCTCGGCGGTCGCATCGCCACGGCCCGGCGCGAAGGGAACCTCCACGTCAAAACCAGCCGCCTTGGCTGCCTGCTCCACACCCACGTTACCAGCCAGCACGATGGCATCGGCCACCGACGCGCCATGCGCCTTGGCGATGGGCTCCAGCACGGCCAGAACCTTGGCGAGGCGGGCAGGCTCGTTGCCTTCCCAATCCTTCTGCGGTGCCAGACGGATACGCGCGCCATTGGCACCACCGCGCATGTCGGAGCCACGGAACGTCCGCGCGCTATCCCAAGCAGTTGCGACCAGATCAGCCGTCGAAAGGCCCGCCTTGGCAATCGCCGCCTTCATCGCTGCCACGTCGTAAGACGCGTTGCCTGCCGGAACCGGATCTTGCCAGATCAGCTCTTCCTGCGGCGCCCACGGGCCGATGTAGCGCTCTTTCGGGCCCATATCGCGGTGGGTCAGCTTGAACCATGCGCGGGCGAAAGCGTCATCGAAGGACTTCGGATCGGCCATGAACTTCTCGCAGATGGCGCGGTAGATCGGGTCCACCTTCATCGCCATATCCGCGTCGGTCATGATCGGCAGGGTCTTCTTCGAGGGATCTTCCACGTCCGGCACCATGTGCTCGGGCTTGATGTCGATCGGCATCCACTGGTTCGCACCGGCAGGGGACTTCTTCAGTTCCCACTCATAGCCGAAGAGCATCTCGAAATAACCCATGTCCCACTTGGTCGGGTTGGCAGTCCACGCGCCTTCGATACCCGAAGTCACGGTGTCACGGCCCACGCCACGGCTCACATGGTTGTTCCAACCCGTGCCGGCCTCAGCGATATCCGCGCCTTCCGGTGCCGGGCCGAGGATTCCGGCATTGCCGTTCCCGTGTGCCTTACCAACCGTGTGGCCACCGATGGTGAGTGCAGCGGTTTCTTCGTCGTTCATCGCCATACGCGCGAAGGTTTCGCGCACATGCAGCGCCGTGCGCGCCGGATCGGGCTGGCCGTTCACACCTTCGGGGTTCACATAGATGAGGCCCATGTGCACAGCCGCGAGCGGGTTTTCCAGCGTCGAGGGATCCTGCAGGTTCTCGTAGCGGCTCTCCGAGGGCGCCAGCCACTCGTTTTCCGAACCCCAATACACGTCCTTCTCAGGCGCCCAGATATCTTCGCGGCCAAAGGCAAAGCCGAAGGTCTTGAGGCCCATGTCTTCGTAGGCAATCGTGCCTGCGAGCGCCATCAGGTCCGCCCAGGAAAGCTTGTTGCCGTACTTCTTCTTGATCGGCCACAGGAGGCGGCGCGCCTTGTCGAGGTTGGCGTTATCCGGCCACGAGTTGAGCGGCGCGAAACGGTGGTTGCCGGTCGATGCGCCACCGCGGCCATCCGCCAAACGGTAGGTGCCTGCCGCGTGCCACGTCATGCGGATCATCAGGCCGCCGTAATGGCCCCAATCCGCCGGCCACCAGTCCTGGCTGTCTTTCAGAAGCGCCTTCAGATCGGCCTTCAGCCCTTCAAAGTCGAGCGACTTCACTTCTTCCCGATAGTTGAACCCTTTCAGCGGGTTCCCCTTGGTGTCGTGCTGGTGAAGGATGTCGAGGTTCAGCGTCTTCGGCCACCAAGCCGTCACGCTATGGCCAGATGCGGTGTTCCCACCGTGCATCACCGGGCATTTGCCCGCGTCGTTTCCGTCCATCTTGCTCTCCCATGGTTGCGCGCCGCGAGAATCGCGGAGCGGTTCTTTCTGGAATGGTTCTAACAAACCAAAACCATCAAGGAAATTTGCATTTACTGATGCATTTGATAAGCTGATCTTATGAACAACCTCACCCTGAAACAGCTCCGCTATTTCGAAGCCCTCGCCAGCCAGCAGCACTTCGGCCGCGCCGCCGAAGTCTCTGCGATCTCGCAGCCTGCGCTGTCGATGCAGATCAAGGAGTTGGAAACCACGCTTGGAGTGGCACTCATCGAACGGGGCGGGCGTCAGGTGCGGCTCACCCGTTTTGGCGAAGAGATGTTGGAGCGGGCAAAATCCATCCTCCGCTCCGTCGACGAACTTGAAGACCTCGCCCGCGCCGCCCGCAGTGACCTCTCGGGTCGTCTACGCCTCGGCGTGATTCCCACCATCGCGCCCTATCTTCTGCCAAGCCTCATCGGGCGTCTCACCGAAACCAACCCGAGCCTCGATTTGCACATCCGCGAAACCGTCACGCCGAAACTCTTGCAGGAACTGAACGAAGGCCGCCTCGACACCGCCATCGTCGCCCTCCCCGTTTCCGAACCCGCCCTCACCGAAGTGCCGCTCTTCTCCGAGCATTTCGTCCTCGTCCGCCCCGCCGCGGACGCAGGCCTGCCCGTGCCGGACCGTGAACGCCTCAAGGAACTGCGCCTCCTCCTTCTCGAAGAGGGCCACTGCTTCCGCGATCAGGCGCTTTCCTTCTGCAATCTCAGCGCCGCGCCCCCTCGCGAACTCCTAGACGGCTCGTCGCTCTCCACCCTGGTGCAAATGGTCGGTGCCGGCATTGGTGTTACGCTGATTCCCGAAATGGCCGTGCCCGTGGAAACCCGCTCTGCCCAAGTTGCCATCGCGTCTTTCCGCGCCCCCGAACCCGAACGCCTCATCGGCATGGTCTGGCGCAAAAGCAGCCCGCTCGCGCGCCAACTCCGCCAAATCGCGGATGCAGTACGCGATACAGGCATAACGCTTGCCGAAGCGCGTTCTTCTTTTCACTGAAAAGGGGTAAGGTGGTACCGCCTTCCCGACTTGAACGGGAGACCCCCAGATCCACAATCTGGTGCTCTAACCAACTGAGCTAAGGCGGCACTGGTGGGCCGTTTAACTTCCGCCGCGCATGATTGCAAGACCCTTTCCAGCGCCTTGCGTCAGTGCCAGCCTCAAGCCCGCGAGGGCCAGCGCGAGCCCGAAGGCAAAGCTTCCCCCGATCGTTTCGCCAAGGAAAAGCCAGCCTCCCAAACCCGCGACAATCGGCGACAGCCCAAGAAAGAGCGTCGCCTCCGAGGCAGGCGCATGGCGCAGTGCTGTCAGCCACAAAAGATAGCCCGCCCCGCTGGATATCCCAATAAACACCACACCCGCCCAAACGCCCCACGGCAAGCTGACGATCTCCGCTCGCGTGGCTTCGAACAAAGCCAGCGGAAGCAACGCCAGAACCGCTGCCACCATGGCCCGCGTGCCCACCTGCAAAGTCGGATAGCGCTGCAAATAGGGGCGATAGAGGATCGCGCAGACCGCCCCGCAAAACGCCGCAGCAAACGCCAGCCCCGCCCCGATCCAGTCTACAGGGACTTCCGCACCGCCCAAACAGAGCGCAACTCCCGCGAATGACAAAAGCGCTCCCAGCACCCGCTTTGCACTCATACCCGCACGGCCGGACATCAGGAGCGTCAGCAACGGGAAAAGCGCAAAGATGATTGCCGCCTGCCCTGCCGAAATCCGCGTCACCGCAAGGTTCAAGAGCGCGATCAACACGCCGAACTGCACCACTCCCAACCCGAGGATCGGCCACAGATCCCGCCGCGGCACCGCCATACGCGGCTGCGCAAGAAACACGGGCAAAAGCACCGCGACACCCACCGCATAGCGCAGCATGGCCAAGGTCATCGGCCCCACCTGCCCCGCCAAGGCCCGCGTCACCAGAAGCGCCAAGCCCACCTGCACGCCCGTCGCCGCTGCGGCCCAAAGCCCGAGGCTCCGGTTCACAGCGTCACTTCCCAGAATTGGTCCACCACCTGTTGCCCGAAGGCTTCTCCAGGTTCGGAACGGATCATCTGCCACCCCGCCGCTGCATAAAGCGCGCAGGCCGCGCGGTGGCTCTCATGGGTCCATAGCTCCATCCGCGCGTATCCCTGCACCTTGGCCCAGCCCATGCATTCCGCTAATAGCCGCTTGCCCAACCCCAGCCCGCGCGCCTCCGGCTC
>JALQUU010000084.1 GCA_023260655.1 Paracoccaceae bacterium
AAGACCCGCGCCATGGTGGGATGCAAAATCATCGACGCCGTGAGTGGGAGAGGTCTCACTCAAGGTATCGGCAAGGGTCAGGCCTTCCTCGCCGTTCTTGCCCAAGATCGGTGTTTCAAAGGACTGTGTCTTGCGGCTGGCCTTTGCGGCCTGACTTTGCCGTGCAAGATCTACGATCCTGTTTTTGACGATGCGGTCGACAAAGGTGTCAAAGCAGGCGCGCTCGGGGTCGAACTGTTCTGCGCGGCGCAGAACCTCTTCCCTGAGTTCTTGTGCGATGTCTTCGGCATCGAGGCCGGGGGCGGCGCCGGAAAGCGCCAAGCGCGCGGCGCGGATGTTGATGTTGCGATTGATGCGCGATGCGGGGTCAATCAGTGCGTTGAGATGCTCCATGGTATTCGCCTTCGTCCAGGTGGACGGGCTCGCGGGCCCGAATACCCGGCACCGGCGAAATTTCGTCTGAAGGCCTATTTGTGCATGTTGAAAATGAAAGAAGCCGCCGAAATCTGTATGATTTCAGCGGCTTCCGGGTGAAAAATTTTTTGATATTTTTCGCCGGGTCTCAGCGAAATTTCGTTAAGGTCTGTCCTTGGCGCCCTTGGCGCAGATCGTCTGCGCTCAGGACGAATTGAGCAACGTATTCATTCCCATCAGAAATGATTGGCTTGGTTTCGATGCCAAATGCTGCCTGTAGCGATCGTGTAAGGGTTTGCATTTGTCGCTGGTATTTGTGGGTTTCGTGGATGTTCGAATGCCGCAACGGCAGTCTGCCCTTATTGACCGCGAGCGCCAGTAGATGTGTCCAGGCACTCGTGGGTTGACCGTTCTTTTTGTTACGCATCCCGATGTCTTCTGGTTCGAAACGGCGCGTTTGGTCAGCAAATGTGACGGCTATGACGGCCTCGGTGGTGAAGCGGATTGTCATTTTCTCCCATGTCGCCCCAGACGGCAGGTCCCAAGCGCGCTGAGGGCCTTTCGACTGAGCGGCGATGTCGTCGAGCTGACCAAGCAAGCCTTGCATCACGACATCGCCGTGTGGCGTGAGGGCAAATTTGCCGGGCCCTCTGGCAATCAACGCAATGTCGAGCGGCATCAGGGTTACGCCATGGCGCCGAAGCGGTTCGGCGACAGTATCTGGGAGGGACGCCGTTGTCGGGCAGAGCAACACGACTGGAGCAGGCGTTTCCAGTATTTCGTCGAGGTCTTGAGGGGTAGCTCGTGGCGTGGATCCGGGAACGCACAAAAACACAGGCACACCCAGTCCCGCTGCGCGCTCGCGTGTGCCCAATCGCATGATCAATGATGGAGCTGGCTGCCGGGTCGGTGGCGATAGCTCGAAGGCGGCGACCAATGCGGTTGCGAACCTCCGGGCGTCGAGGGCGTGGATGCGGATCGCATCGATAGGCAAATCAAGCGCCTTGCAGGCTTTGGGGCTGTCACCACAAACGGCGCTGGCGGTCCCGTCGCGATCAAGAACGACTTGCCGAGGACAACCCTCACCCCCGGGGTTTGGGCAAGGGAGCGACGCCGCCATTTTGCCCGTTGCGGGCAAAAATGGCGCCACCGCTTTCCATTCCTCGCCGAGGCGCTGCTGCCAGCCCCAATGCGATGATCCGCCGTCGGTCAGCTCGTCAAGCGCTTTCCAGAACTTCGAAATCATCATCGCGATCGGCCTCAGATTGCAGTTTCCAGAACCCGCGCGCCTTGAGCCACGCTTCTACCAGGCTCGTATCAGCATCACGTTCATAGCGGGCAATGTTGACGGGGCGGATCATCACCGAGCGTTCTTTCTTGTCGCCCTCGAATGCCACCTTGAACTTGGCATAGGTCAGCCGTCCAAGGCTTAGCCGGGCCGTCCAATCGCCCCCATACGTTTCGAAGAGATCATCCGAGCGGCGAGTTTCATATTCGGGGCAGGTGCCATCCCACATGCGGCCGAACTCCACAAAACGGACCCGCGAAAGGCCAGGGATGTCAGCGCAGGCCAAAGCGGCGGGACCGTGATCGATGAGGGGTTGCAGGTTGTAGCGTTCTGCCCGCTCAAAATGCGTATCATCTCCGAAGAGAACCATGCCGAGTGTTTTGAGATACAGTTCCCGCTCGCCCTTGGTATCCGCGTTGACGCCAATCTCGTCGATCTCGGCATCATAGATCAGGACGTCGTCCTTTTGTGGGCGGTAAAAGGCGATGCCATCCTTGCCGTCTTCCCTGTGCTCCCCCTCTCGCCGCATCGGCTGGCCATGGCGTACCAGGATCCAAATGCGGTTCTCTTGGGGGAACACGAATACCCGCGATCCACGACCGCGGCGCTTCTTCTCGAACCACGGGTCCATCAGGGCTTCCATCTCGCGGCACTGGGCCCCGGAGATGACAATTTGGCCCTGAGATCCTGCTGGCTTGATCGACTTCCCGGCAAAATAGGTGAAGTTGGAACGGTTGAAGGCGACAGTTTCCGCATGCTGGCGCTCGAGCAGATCAGGCTTCGCCAGCCAGATCTGCACGGCCACGTCGGCTGGCGTGCTTTTCTCATCATGATCGATTTCGAGCCCGGCCGCTTCAGCGCGCTCGATCAGCTCATCCATTGGCTCTTTCCGGGCTGTTTCGTGCACGTAATAGAGCGCGTTCACCATGCTTTCGGGGACAGCCTGATCCGGATTCATCAGGATGGCGGCGATGGTGTCAAAGGGCATGTCTGAGGTGTCTGCAGCGGTCAGGTCGAGGCCTCGGCCGATGAAGTAATCCGACCATGTTGATAAAAAAACAATGAGGCGATTGGGATCGATTTCTTTCAATCGAGAGGGGTTGGTAAATACACGTGGGTTGAACGTGGCCATGAGCGACTTCCTTCTCCAGGGGGTGTCCTGCACAGGCGAATCGAACGGACCGCGGGCAGTAAAAAGACCTTACATGATCTGCGTCTTTTGTCTATATGTTGTTTTATTGAGCAGTTAAATACAACATATAGTGCCAAATGATGCCATATGACGTCATTTGGCGTCATGTACTAAATCTCGATGTTCTTATAATGTTCTTGTCCGACATTTTGTAGGTCCCATCGGTAAGTGAGGAAGGTCCCCCTGGAGACCTTCTCGATGAAAACAGACCACACATCTTCGCTCTTGCCAGAGCTTTTTGCCCTTCCATCGTCGGAGGGCCGCAATGATTGACCCCGATGATCGTGAGAAAGCTGCGCTCGTGCATGCCATGAAATCCATGGGCCTCCTCATGGACGAAATCGGCTGGTCGACCCGCTTCAAAGACCTCACGGCCATGCAGGCCGGAAAGCTGGCTGAAGCAGCAGTCGATGGCTTCCAGGAAAGCATGGTGGCCTCGGCGCCACGCGCAAGTTCGGAGGTGCCGTTTTGACCGACGCCCTTTTGGACTTCAATAACCGCGAAAAGCCTCCGAGCTTTGCCGAGGGTGTCAACGCGTTGATCGACCATGCGCTTGTCCGTGAAAACGCTGCGCGACCAACCCGTGATTATCTTGGCGGCAGCCGCTTGGGAGATGCCTGTGCGCGGCGCCTGCAATACGAATACCTCAAGACCCCCAAAGATGAGGGCGGCGGCTTTTCGGGCCAGTCGCTGCGGATTTTTGCGCTTGGGCATGTGCTGGAAGACCTCGCGATTGAATGGTTGCGGAATGCAGGCTTCGATCTGCGCACGCGCAACCGGCATGGCGATCAGTTTGGATTTTCCGTGGCTGGCGGGAGGGTCAAAGGACATGCCGACGGCGTGGTTGTTGCTGCGCCAAATGGCATGGCGGTGCCTGCGCTGTGGGAATGCAAATCGGCCAATGCCAAGAACTGGCGCGCCATCGAAAAGCACGGGGTGGTCAAGGCCAAGCCCATCTATGCGGCGCAGATTGCCCTCTATCAGGCCTATCTCGGGCTGACAGAGACGCCGGCGCTTTTCACGGCGATCAACAAGGACACCTGTGAGATCTGGCACGAGTTGGTACCCTTTGATGGGGCGCTTGCGCAAGCCGCCAGTGATAAGGCTGTCCAGATCCTGCGCGCTTGCGATGCGAGCGAGCAGCTGCCCCGTCACACGAGCGATCCTGAACATTTTGAATGCCGGTTTTGTTCCTATGCCGCGAGGTGCTGGGCTTGACCGATCATGTGCAAACAGCCGATGTGGCCGAGCCTGTTGTCCCTGATGCAAATACGATCGCGCTCTATGCTGATGTCGTGTTCGGCTATTGCGAGTTCCTCGCACCCGTCCGGGCACTGGCGGAAAAGGGTGCAGCTGATGCGCCGCCGCATACGCCATTCTTGCCTGTGGATGGGGATCTTGGCGTCAAGCTTGCCCATCAAGCGGACTGGGCCGCGCAAACGGGCATGGCGCTCTTTGTCGTGCCGGGCACAGTTCACGAGGCGGGCGCGGCACGCTCTGAGCATATTGCCCAGATGCAGGTTGTCCTGGTCGACATCGATCATGGCGATATCGCAGCAAAGCGCAGCCATTTGATCCAGCATCTCGGCACGCCAACGCTCGAAGTTGCATCAGGTGGCGTGACACCCGAGGGGCAGGACAAGCTCCATCTTTACTGGCGGCTGACAGAGCCTGCCGAAGGAGAGGACATCGCCCGCGTCTGCCGGGCGCGCCAGATGATTGCCGCCAAGGTTGGAGGCGATCCCTCATTCAAATCCGCGCATCAGCCCATTCGGGTAGCAGGCTCCGTTCATGCCAAGTCTGGCATCAAACGGTTGGTCTCCATCCTCGATTATCGCCCCGTTGACTTTGACCTTGGTGAACTGGCGGAGGCCATCTTCGCTATGCCTCCAATGGAGGGCCTTGCGGCCGAGGCGTTGGATTTCAACGCCGCGCCCGGTGAGCGTGGCAGCGTACCAGAGCTTTTTGCCAAGCCCGTTCGCGAAGGTGGGGTGGATGGTACGACTCGGTTTGACGCGCTTTCTCGTGTGATTGGGTATTGGATCCGCCGAAGCCGCGAAGGGCATGTCACGCCTGCGGAAGCCTGGGCTGAGATTGTGGCCTATAACGATGCGCGCATTGATCCCCCGTGGCCCGATGCGCGCCTCCGGCAAGAGGCAGAGCGGCTATGGCGGCTGGATCAGGCGCGCAACGGAGAAATCCCCGATGAAGAGGGCCTAGAGCCAGAGCCTGGTCATGGAGGTGGCGATGGCTCTGGTAACGCAGGCCCAAGCCCCGTGCGGTTTTCCGAGGATGCTCTCGCGTCAACTTTTGCGGATCAGCATTCCGATGCCTGGCGCTATGTGGCTGGCTGGGGCCAATGGCTGACCTGGACGGGTCGCATCTGGAAGCGCGAGGACACGCTACAGGCCTTTGATCTGGCGCGCCAAGTCTGTCGGGCGGCCGCCGTGCGCTCCCCATCGTCTAAGGTCCGCACAAAGCTCTCGGCCGCCTCGACGGTGGCCGCTGTTGAACGCTTGGCCCGCAGTGATCGTCGCCATGCCACGACAACCGACGTCTGGGATCGTGACCCTTGGCTCTTCAACACGACAGCCGGGGTGCTTGATCTGCGCAGCGGGCAATCCCAGCCCCATGATCAGGCGCTGTGCATGACGAAGATCGCGGCCGCAGCGCCCAAGGGTAATTGCCCGACCTGGCTCAGTTTCCTCGAAACCGTCACAGGCGGCGACGCTGAGCTACAATCCTACCTCCAGCGCATGGCTGGCTATTGCCTGACCGGCGTTACCAGCGAGCACGCGCTTTTCTTTCTCTACGGGACGGGGGCCAACGGCAAATCTGTCTTTGCCAATACGCTCACGGAAATCCTCGGTGACTACGCCACCGTCGCGCCCATGGACATGTTTATGGCGAGCCATGGGGATCGGCATCCGACCGATATGGCCGGGCTGCGTGGCGCGCGCGTCGTGACCTCGATCGAGACGGAACAAGGCAGCCGGTGGGCCGAAAGCAAGCTGAAAGCGCTGACCGGGGGCGACAAGATCACCGCCCGCTTCATGCGGCAGGACTTCTTCGAGTTCATACCGCAGTTCAAGCTGCTGATCGTCGGCAACCACAAGCCTACCATTCGCAATGTCGACGAGGCGATGAAGCGGCGCCTGCATATGGTGCCGTTCACCGTCACCATCCCCGCCACCAAGCGCGACAAGCGCCTGCCTGACCGGCTTCTCGCCGAGCGGGACGGCATCCTCGCTTGGGCGCTGCAGGGCTGTCTGGAATGGCAACAGCATGGTCTGCGCCCGCCGCCCGCCGTGATGGCCGCCACCGAGGATTACTTCGAGGCTGAGGACGCCCTTGGCCGCTGGATCGAGGAGCGGTGCGAGACCGGCAACAAGACCTTCTGGGCAGGATCTACGGATCTCTTCAACAGCTGGAAGGCTTGGGCCGAAGCCAACGGCGAGTACGCGGGATCGATGAAGCGCTTTTCCGAGACGCTGAGCACCAAGGGGTTCACCCGCGAAAACACCCGTAAGGCCCGCGGCTTCCTCGGGATCAAGCTTTGCGACAACAACTCTGACCTATTCACAGGAGATTACAATGACCAATAAAACAAGGGCTGTGACGGATGTGACGGGTTCCCCCTATATAGGCGTCACGCGCGCACATGCGCGCACGTGTAACGGTGATAGTGAACTATCCGCTGCATCCGTCACACCCTCTGCACAGGCCAAATCAATCCTCGCCCTTGACCTCGGAACCACCACTGGATGGGCGCTGCGCGGCTTTGATGGCCTGATCACAAGCGGCACGACCAGCTTCAAGCCTGGGCGCTATGACGGCGGCGGTATGCGTTATCTCCGGTTCACGAACTGGGTCACCGAGATCGACCGCCTGTCTGGTCCATTCGAAGCAATTTACTTCGAAGAAGTACGCCGCCACCTCGGCACCGATGCGGCGCATGTCTATGGCGGTCTCATGGCCACGCTGACCGCATGGGCGGAACTGCGTGGCGTGCCCTATCAGGGCGTGCCGGTTGGCACCATCAAGCGTCATGCCACGGGTCACGGAAACGCACCCAAGAAGGCCA
>JALQUU010000085.1 GCA_023260655.1 Paracoccaceae bacterium
CACACCAGGCGCTCATCGGCGAGATGCCGGAAATCGGTGAGACCTCGATCCGCGCTCTCATGGACGCAGTCGACAGCTACATCCCGACCCCGGCACGTGCGGTTGACAAGCCCTTCCTGATGCCGATCGAAGACGTGTTCTCGATCTCGGGCCGCGGCACCGTGGTGACCGGTCGTGTCGAGCGTGGCGTGATCAACGTAGGCGACGAAATCGAGATCGTGGGTATCCGCGCGACGAAGAAGTCGACCTGCACCGGCGTTGAAATGTTCCGCAAGCTGCTCGACCGCGGCGAAGCCGGCGACAACATCGGCGCGCTGCTCCGCGGCGTTGACCGTGAAGGCGTCGAGCGTGGCCAGGTTCTCTGCAAGCCCGGTTCGGTGACCCCGCACACCAACTTCGAAGCCGAAGCCTACATCCTGACGAAGGAAGAAGGCGGCCGTCACACGCCGTTCTTCGCGAACTACCGCCCGCAGTTCTATTTCCGTACGACGGACGTGACCGGCACCGTTACGCTGCCGGAAGGCACCGAGATGGTGATGCCCGGCGACAACCTGAAGTTCGGCGTTGAACTGATCGCTCCGATCGCCATGGAAGAAGGCCTCCGCTTCGCAATCCGCGAAGGCGGCCGCACCGTCGGCGCAGGCGTCGTCTCCAAAATCCTGAAGTAATCGGTCGGTTCCCGACTGGTCAGAAGGCCGCCCTAAGGGGCGGCCTTTTTCGTTGCGGCAACGCCGCCCCCCCCTGCGACAATTCTTCCACCTCCCCTGCCGCACCCGTGCTGTGCAAATGCAGCATCGGAAATGCATCTTTTCTTTCAATAGCCTGCGCATCCTGCATACGGGGGTATGCCGATGTGGTATGCAGTGGTATTCACATAAGTCATTAAAAAAATTTGATTTTTTATAGAATCATTTGCCATTTGATCCGATGTCGGGAGGAGGCATCGGGATGGAACAGATCAATCTCAAAGGCTGGGAAGGCCGCACGGAAAGCGCCATCGGGCAGGTCTCCGCTGTACAGGCCGCGATGATCCACGCCACGCTTCCCGGTCGCACCGGCCCTGCGCCGCAGGAGGGCGATATCCTCCCCCACCTCTGGCACTGGTGCGCCTTACCCCCTCTCACCGCCACGAACGAGCTCGGCCGCGACGGGCATCCCCGCCTTGGAGATTTCCTGCCCCCCGTCGCACTGGATCGCCGGATGTGGGCGGGGGGATCTCTCACCTTCCACACGCCCCTCCGCCTCGGGGAACCGATCAGCCGCCATTCCCGCCTTCTGGCCGTCGAAGAGAAAAACGGTGCCACTGGCCCGATGGTCTTCGTCACCGTCGAGCATGAAATCCGCAGCCCCCGCGGCCTCGCCATCCTTGAGCGGCAAGACATCGTCTATCTGCAAATCCCCGATGCCTACCGCCCGCCGAGCCGCGTTCCCGCTCCCGAAGCGCCCACCTACACGGCCGAGGTGCCGATCTCCGCGCCGCTCCTCTTCCGTTACTCCGCCGTCACCTTCAACGCACACCGCATCCATTACGATCTGCCCTATGCCACCGAGACCGAACATTACCCCGGCCTCGTCGTGCACGGGCCTCTGCAAGCCACGCTCCTGATCGACGCCGCTACCCGCTGGCGCGGCACCCCGCCCGCCGCCTTCCGCTTCCGCGGCGTGCACCCGCTCTTCCACACCGACGATCTCCGCCTCTTGGGCAGCGAGGCCGAAAACGGCGCGCTTTCCCTCTGCACCGCCGCCCCTGCAGGCCATCAAGGCATGCAGGCCACCGCCCGTTGGCACGACTGAAAGGACCACCATGACCCAACTTCTCAAAGGCCTCCGCGTGGTCGAAGGGTCCGCCTTCGTCGCCGTTCCCCTCGCTGGCATGACGCTTGCGCAAATGGGGGCCGAAGTGATCCGCTTCGACCGTCTCGAAGGCGGGCTCGACGCTGGCCGCTGGCCGCTCGCCCCCTCGGGCCGCAGCCTCTTCTGGGACGGGCTGAACAAGGGCAAGAAATCCGTCGCCGTGAATATGAAAACCCCCGAAGGCCAAGAGCTTGTCACCCGCCTCATCACGGCGCCGGGCGATGATGCGGGCCTCTTCCTCACCAATCTCCGCGTGCGCGGCTGGATGGATTACGAAACTCTGAGCCAGCACCGCCCCGATCTGGTGATGGTCACCCTCACAGGGGATCGCCATGGCCGCCCTCAGGTGGATTACACCGTGAACCCCGCCCTCGGCATCCCTGAGATCACCGGACCCGAAGGCCATGACGGCCCCATCGCCTCGGCACTGCCCGCTTGGGATCTCATCGCCGGAAACCTCGTCGTCTCCTCGCTCCTCGCCGCCGAACGCCACCGCCTGAAAACAGGGCAGGGGCAGGATGTGGAACTGGCCCTGAAAGACGTCGCCGCCGCCACGCTGGGCCACCTCGGCATGATCGGTGACGCGGTCCTGAACAGCGCGCCGCGCCAGAAGGCCGGAAACGCGCTCTACGGCGCTTACGGTCAGGATTTCCTCTGCGCCTGCGGTAACCGCGTTATGGTCATCGGCCTCACGGATCGCCAGTGGCGCGGTCTGGTCAAGGTCACGGGCACGGGCGAGCCGATGAAGGCTCTTGCCGCCCGCACCGGCGCGAACCTCGATGATGAAGGCAACCGCTGGAAACTCCGCCACGAGATCACGGCGATTCTCGCGCTATGGTTCGCCACCCACACTTTGGCCGAAATCGCGCCCCTCTTTGAAAGCGCGGGCCTCACATGGGCCCCCTTCCGCACCCTCAAAGAGGCCATCGCCCAAGACCCCGACCTCTCGCCCGATAACCCCATGTTCGAGATGCTCATGCAGCCCGGATCGGGCCGCTACCCGGTGCCGGGCCTGCCCACCACCTTCTCCGCCGCCCCCCGCACTTCCCCTGTTTCCGCGCCAGAATTGGGCCAGCACACCGAAGAAGTCCTCGGCGATGTGCTCCGTCTGGACGACGCCGAAATCGCCCGCCTCTTCGATGCCGGAACGGTCGCCAGCCCCCGCTTCGCCCGCGCCGCGTGAGGCGTGAAAAAACCTTAGCGGCGGGTGGCATTTCTGCCCTTGATTCCGCCCGCCGCTTCGCCTATCCCCACCCTCGTCCTGTAGGGGTATAGCTCAGCTGGTAGAGCGACGGTCTCCAAAACCGTAGGTCGCGGGTTCGAACCCTGCTGCCCCTGCCAAGGACAGTCTTCCCAAATCATTCCGCTCGGTCCCGAATTGTAACGCGCAATGTCGTTGCATTGGATTCAGGGGGCAGTAGCCTCTTGTATGTCTCGTCCGTGAGTCCAAATGCTCTCCATCCTTTCCAACAGAACGTACCGACATCTTTTTGCCGCTCAGGTGATCGCGCTGCTCGGAAGCGGGCTCGCCACAGTTGCGCTAGGGCTGCTCGCATGGAACATCGCCGGAGCGGATGCGGGTAAAGTCTTGGGAACCGCGCTGGCAATCAAGATGGTTGCCTATGTCTCGCTTGCGCCCGTTGCATCAGCAGTCGCAGAGTGGTTTCCGCGCCGCCGGATGTTGGTCGCTCTCGATTTGGTGCGCGGCGGTGTGGCGGTCTTTTTCCCTTCGTGACGGAAGTCTGGCAGGTCTATGCCCTGATCTTTGTACTGCAGGCCACCTCCGCGGGGTTTACCCCCGCGTTTCAGGCGACGATCCCGGATGTTTTGCTGGATGAAGGCGAATACGCAAAGGCGCTGTCGCTGTCGCGCTTGGCTTATGATCTGGAAAGCCTGCTCTCGCCAATGTTGGCTGTCGCGTTACTGACGGTCGTCAGCTTTCCGGCGCTCTTTTGGGGCACCGTCGTCGGTTTCCTTGCTTCGGCGCTCTTGGTTCTTTCGGCCCGGCTTCCAAATGCGCAGCCACAAGCCAGACGGCCGATTTGGGAACGGACCACGCGCGGCATCCGCATTTACCTCGCAACGCCCAGTCTGCGTGGAGTGCTGGCGTTGAATTTTGCGGCCGCCTCCGCCGGAGCCATGGTGATCGTCAACACGGCTGTGATTGTGCAGGGCCAATTCAACCTTGGTCAAACGGGCGTCGCGATTGCCTTGGCCGCTTTTGGTGGTGGTTCGATGGTGGCCGCTTTGGCGCTGCCCCCCTTTTGGCGCGGGCTCCGGATCGCCAGACAATGATCTTCGGGGCAGGGGTGCTTGCCATCGGAACCGCTGCGGGCGCGCTGGTCTTTGTGTTCGAGGGGCTCCTCGTTCTTTGGTTCGTGCTCGGTCTTGGGTACGGCCTCACGATGACACCCGTTGGTCGCCTCCTGCGCCGTTCCTCTGCCCCTGAAATTCGTCCCGCACTCTTCGCGGCGCAATTCGCGTTGAGCCATGCCTGCTGGCTGCTCACCTATCCTCTTGCTGGATGGCTCGGAGCCAGCCTCGGATTTGCCCCAGCCTTTATCCTGATGTCGCTGCTGGCGGCAGTCGGGGTTGCGCTATGTTTGCGCCTCTGGCCCGCTCAGGAACCTAGGGCCACTGCGCAGTGAAGCGTCATGTTCTCCAGTCCGTCCGGTCGATTTTACGTCATGACGCAAGCCAGACATAAGCCAGACGCAATCCATACCTTGAATTTCGGGGCCAAGCGGCTTATCTGAACCCGATCCACACCGTGAGAGAGACCATGGCCACCAAGACGAACCCCTTCCAATTCGTGCAGCAAACCCGCGCGGAAATCTCGAAAGTCGTCTGGCCCACCCGCCGCGAAGTTCTCCTGACCACCGTCATGGTCTTCGTGCTGGCCTCGATCACTGCCGTGTTCTTCTCGCTCGTCGACATCCTGATCAAATCGGGCCTTCAGGCGATGCTCAACGTGTTCGGCAGCTAAAGCGCCAGAACGCAAAAAACCCTTTGCAGGCTTGTCTTTACTGCCCTCAGGCGGTAATTGCGCCCCTGTTCAGGACACCATGGTGCGCGGCGATTCGGTTGCGCGCTGTGTTTTTGTTTCGGCTGATGTCGGGCAAGTGTTTGAAATGATTTAAAGATGGGCCATTGGCCCGGAAGCGGAAACTGAGGTCGACTATGGCGAAGCGTTGGTATTCGGTGAGCGTTCTCTCGAACTTCGAGAAGAAGGTGGCCGAGCAAATCCGTCAATCGGTGGCCGAGAAAGGGCTTCAGGACGAGATCGAGGAAGTCCTCGTTCCGACCGAAGAAGTCATCGAAATCCGCCGTGGCAAGAAGGTCACCACCGAGCGCCGTTTCATGCCGGGCTACGTGCTCGTCCGCATGGAAATGTCGGATCGCGGGTTCCACCTGATCTCGAATATCAACCGCGTCACGGGCTTCCTTGGCCCGCAGGGCAAGCCCTCGCCGATGCGGGATTCGGAAGTGCAAGCGATTCTGGGCCGCGTGGCCGAAGGCGAAGAAGCCCCGCGCACCCTCATCCGCTTCGAGATCGGCGAGAAGGTCAAAGTCGCCGACGGCCCGTTCGAGGGCTTCGATGGCATGATCGAGGAAATTGATGAGCAGGCTCAACGCCTTAAGGTCGCCGTGTCGATCTTCGGCCGTGAAACGCCTGTCGAACTGGAATTCACTCAGGTCTCTAAACAGTCCTGATCTGAAGGCGTGGGAGGCGAGGGGCGCGCGCGCACCGGACCGCACCACACAACTCGTAAACCCCTAACGCGTTAGGGGTTTGTTGGAAAAAGGAGAGGCCAAATGGCCAAGAAACTCGTAGGCACGTTGAAGCTCAACGTGAAAGCCGGTCAGGCAAACCCGTCCCCGCCGGTTGGTCCGGCGCTCGGTCAGCGCGGCATCAACATCATGGAATTCTGCAAGGCGTTCAACGCCAAGACCGCAGATATGGAGCAGGGCGCTCCGACCCCGGTGGTGATTTCGTACTACCAGGACAAGTCCTTCACGATGGAAATCAAGACGCCGCCCGCGTCCTACCTCCTCAAGAAGGCTGCTGGTCTTCCGCCGGTTGGCAAGCGTAACCGTCCGAAAGGCTCTCCGAAGCCCGGCCGTGAAGTCGCTGGCACCGTGACCGTCGCTCAGGTCCGCCAAATCGCTGAAACCAAGATGCGTGACCTTTCGGCCAACGACATCGACGCCGCAATGCAGATCATTCTGGGTTCCGCGCGCTCTATCGGCATCGAGGTGAAGTAAGATGGCAAATCTCGGTAAGCGCATCCGCGCAGCTCGTGAAGCATTCGCTGGCAAAGAAAACCTTTCGCTGGAAGACGCAGTCGCACTGGTGAAGGCCAACACCACCGCCAAGTTCGACGAAACCATCGAAGTTGCTGTGAACCTCGGCGTTGACCCCCGTCACGCAGACCAGATGGTCCGTGGCGTTGTCGGTCTCCCGAACGGCACCGGTAAAACGGTTCGCGTTGCTGTGTTCGCACGCGGCGCCAAGGCTGACGAAGCCAAGGCCGCTGGCGCAGACATCGTTGGCGCAGAAGACCTGATGGAAACCATCCTCGGTGGCACCATCGATTTCGACCGCTGCATCGCAACCCCTGACATGATGCCGATCGTCGGCCGTCTGGGTAAGGTGCTCGGCCCGCGTAACCTGATGCCGAACCCCAAGGTTGGCACGGTGACGATGGATGTCGGTCAGGCTGTGAAGAACGCCAAGGGCGGTGAAGTCCAGTTCCGCGTCGAAAAAGCCGGTATCATCCATGGTGGCGTTGGCAAAGCATCCTTCGATGCAGCCAAGCTCGTGGAAAACATCCGCGCCTT
>JALQUU010000086.1 GCA_023260655.1 Paracoccaceae bacterium
TCTCGACAGTTACGTCGGTGATGGCGCGCGCGGTTTGCTGTTGTTTCTGGGCGATCCGGCCCGCGAAATCGTTGTCGAAGAAGGTGAGTGACTGGCCAAGAACCCAGCGATTGAGCCGCGACAGGACCAGCGGGTTAATGTTGGGGGTCAGGAAGACCGAGTTGGAGGCGTAAGACGTCCAGAAAACGAAGGGGCGAATAAGCAGGAAAAACGCTATCGCGCCGAAGATCAGACCAAAATTTTGGGACGAAAAGAATGCCTCGGGGCCGAGCGCGATAGCCGTATCAATGACGCGCCCGAGAATGAGCGCCGTAAAGGCATCCATGATGCCCGAGAGCGCAGAGAAAAGCGTTGCGAGCCAGATGACAAGCCACGCCCCCGAGAGCGACCACAGAAAGAACGGATAGAGCTTCTCCGGAGGGCTACCAATCGCGGGCTGGAAGGGGTTGATGATATTTCCAAACGAAACCATTTCCGACTTTCCGCTTCAGCCAAGAAGCTCGGTTTTTGACAGGGAGAATCCGGAGGTAATCCATTTTCTTTCCAAGTCTCTCAATTTCTGACCAATCGCGGCTCCGTTGAGCGGGGCGAGATCTGCGGCGCGAACGGGAAAGACGGCCTCCTGCCCGCGCTTGATAAGGGCGAGATCTGCAGGAAGCGGGATTGCTTCGAGAAGAGCGCAGGATGCGGCGTAAGCGGAAACAGCCAAGTCTTTCAGGCGATACCCGAGCTCCGTTGCGCCATACCCCTGCGAGACGGCGCTGCTGATCTGTTCAAGGCGTTTGCACTGCTGCTTCGAGAGCCTGAGGCGAGCGCAGGGGTCTTCCAATCCGAGAACACCAAGGCGAAGGATCGGATCGGCGTTGATCCCAAGATCGGATTCAATATGGATCAGCGGTGCCAAAGCTTTGTCGTTTGAACCCGGCAAAATCTGGTTGAGCACGCCTGTTGCGCGCATCGAGGCGACGGATTGTGCTGGGTCGGGTGCGCCAAGCAGCTTCAGGATTTCTTTTCCGATACGTTCTGCCGCCAGCCTTTCGAGGCCGTCCAGATGCTCGGCAACTGCGGCCAGCCCCTCGGGATCAACGCCGGCGTTCGGGTCTCCGTACCACGCGTGAAACCGGAAGAACCGCAAGATACGAAGGTAATCCTCGCGGATCCTCGCGCTGGGGTCACCGATGAAACGGACGATACGGGCTTCGAGATCGACCAACCCTCCAACAGGATCGATGATCATACCGTGCCGATCTGCATAGAGCGCGTTCATCGTGAAATCGCGCCGCTCGGCGTCTTCTATTAGCGAGGTGGAAAACTGGATAAGGGCGTGGCGGCCGTCGGTTTCCACGTCTTTGCGGTATGTGGTGATCTCGAACGGCGTTTCATTGGCGACGACAGTGATCGTGCCATGATCGATTCCGGTGGGAATAGCACGAAACCCGCCTGCTTCGGCCCGTGCTATGACGTCCGGGGGCAGGAGATTGGTGGCGATATCGATATCGTCAACCGGCGCGCCGATCAGGCTGTTCCGGACGCAACCGCCGACGAAATAGGCTTCCGTGCCTCCGGCGAGCAAGCTTGCCATGACGGCCTGGGTTTCGGTGCGTTCTATCCAATCCCCAGCGCAACGCATCATGGATTGGCCCGATCTGCCATGCCGCGAAGAATACGTGCGGTGGCTCCCCAGATGTAATAGGGCCCCCAAGGCACAGTGAAATAGCGGCGTGCTTGCCCCCTCCAGCGGCGCGACTGGATGGAAAACTTCGCAGGATCCATCAGATGGGCGAAGGGGACCTCGAAGATCTCCTCCACCTCGTTGGCTTCTGGCACCGGGAGAAATTCACCGGTCACGCGCGCCAGAACGGGTGAGACCAGAAATCCGGTGACGGTTTCATGGGCAGGCAGTGTGCCAAGGATTTCAACGTTCCGGGGATCGAGGCCGACTTCTTCTTGCGCTTCGCGCAGAGCTGCGGCCTCGGGGCTGGCGTCATCCGGATCCACCTTGCCGCCGGGAAAAGCGATTTGGCCGGGGTGGTGCTTGAGGCGCGAGGATCGTTTGGTAAGGATGACGTGGGGAATGCCTTGTCTGAGAATGACCGCAACAAGGACTGCGGCCGGCCTGAGAATGCGGTTCTCAGGGAGAACTGTGCCGGGGTTCAGGTCGTAATCAGAAGATGGGCGCGCTGTTGCGTTCAGGATCGATTGAAACAGCGCGAATGGGTCACTCACCAGAGGCCTCCCTGTCGAAGCCGAGAGTGGCAGGGTCCAACACGTAATGCGCACTGCAGAACTGGCAGTCGGCGGTCACGGTGCCTTCATCGGTGGTCATTTTCTCGATGTCGCGCTTCGAATAGATCGAGAGCGATTGGCGGACGCGATCCTCGGAGCAGGTGCAGCCGAACTGGACGGATTGCATGCCGAAAACGCGCGGCACTTCCTCGTTGAAGAGGCGGTAGAGAAGGTCGGTTGGCGCAACGGAAGGACCGATCAGCTCGAGTTCTTCGACGGTGTCGAGAAGAGCGTTGGCGCGGGTCCAGTTTTCTTCGGCGGTCTCGCTGAGATGGATCTGCGGGACGTATTCCTCGCGCTCTTCCTCAGTGCGCTCCATCAAGGGGCTCGCTTTTGGCATGAGCTGGAGCATGATCCCGCCAGCGCGCCAATGGCTTGCCTGCCCGGGTTCGGTGGATTGGCCGAAGGTCAGCGCAAAGCGGGTGGGAAGCTGTTCGGACTGGGCGAAGTAATTCTCTGCAGAAGCCGAGATTGATCCGTCTGCAAGGGCGGTGATGCCTTGGTAGGGAGCAGTGTTCGGGCCTTGGTCGATGAGCACGGCAAAGTAGCCTTTGCCGACTTGATCGAAGGGGCGGCCTGGCGCGAGGCGATCGGCGTCGTAGCTGGCATAGGCGCGGATGCGCGCGGGCTGGCCTGCCTCGGCGGGGGCGTAATAGTCGGTTGCGATCATCCGGACGGGGCCATCCGACTGCACTTGCAAGGAAAGCTTCCAGCGCAACTTGATCGTTTGGCCGATCAAAGCGGTGAGCAGCGCCATTTCGGCCACGAGCGCTTCGACTTGCGGCGGATAATCGTGTTGCTTGAGGATGCCCTCCAGAACGCCATCCAGTCGAGCGACGCGACCGCGCGTGTCGGCGGCATCAAGCTGGAATGGCAGGACCGTATCGTCCCAAGCGATTTTGTTTGCAGATGTCATGGGGGTTCCTCGAGCTGCCTCAACTTGGCATACCGAGGCCATATAGGCGGCGCAAGTCTTCGGTCCAAGGGGTGAAAATGAACATTAGGGTCGGCATGAATCCGCAGAAGGGGCGCTATTACAAGCCACGCCCGGGTGTTTACGCTATTCTGGCTTTGGGCTCGGACGTGCTCTTGACGAATCAGAGGGAGCCTTGGCCTGAGTTCCAGTTGCCGGGTGGCGGCATCGATCCGGGCGAGCAACCCTTGGCAGCGCTGCACCGTGAGGTGCGGGAAGAGACTGGTTGGAGCATCGCCACGCCGAGGCGGTTGGGGATGTTTCGCAGGTTCACCTATATGCCGGAATATGACCTCTGGGCCGAGAAGCTGTGCACCGTGTATTGCGCTCGGCCTGTCAGGCCGATTGCCGCGCCTTTGGAAGAGGGGCATTCGGCGGTCTGGATGGCTGCATCTGAGGCTGTGGAACTCCTTGGCAATGATGGGGACGCCCGATTCCTTCAGGAATTCATCGCGCGCGGCGGGCCGTGGTAATCGAGCAGCACGGCTGAAATATCGTCAGGAAAACCGCCACTGCCACGATAGGCTTTGAGGGCGCTGACCATACCCGGCAAGAAATTGTCATTCGCGGCTTTCGAGACGCTGGCCATAAGCTGTTCCAGCCCGTTCTCTTCGAGAAGGATCGAATCCTCGTTCGGGCATTCTGTGACCCCGTCTGAAGCGATCAGCAAACGGTCACTCGGGGCGAGTTTGGAAGTTACCGAGGTAAACTCAGCCTCGGGAAATAGACCGATCGGAAAGCCTCCATCGCCGAGGGGAATGCTTTCACCTAACGCTTTCAGAAGGAATGGCGACGGATGCCCCGCTTGGCAGATCGAGACCACCCCCGTTGCAAGTTCGAGGACTGCGATCAGCATCGTGAAATAGTGATCGGACCGGATTTCCGAGAATGCTAGATGGTTCAAGCGCTTCGCCATCTCATGCGGTTGGATGAATGAAACGCCCTTCTTGGTCCGTTGGAGGGCGATATTCTGGTCAGCGGATATGCCGGAAAGGAAGCCTGCCAGACGTGCCGTCATCAAGGCAGAACTGATTCCATGCCCCGAGACATCGATTGCGAAAACACAGACTTGCCGTCTACCTCCGGAATGAAGCCAACGAGATCGCCGCCCACATGGCCGGACGGTTCCAAGAGAAGCGACACTTGCGCCGCTCCGAAATTCTTGGTGCGGTCTCGCACCAGAGACGGCTGAAGTTTCCGCGCTTCAAGAAGATCCCGGTCAATTTCCGAATAAAGAGCCTGGATCTTCTGGAGAGAATTTTCCAGCAGGCGGTTTTTCTCAACAAGCTCTCGCTCCATCGCGAGAATGGGCGTACCCGCCGCGATCCGCGCTTTCAGCTCAAGTGTGTTTACAGGTTTCGGAAGAAAATCATCGGCACCGCAATCGAGCCCGTTCGCAGCGGCGTCTTTCTCTGTGTTGGAGGTGAGCAGAATGAAATAGCCATAGCTTTCGCGCGGGAGGGCGCGGAACTTCCTACAAAACTCGATGCCGTTCATCTCGGGCATCATCCAGTCTGAAAGCACTATGTCAGGCGGATCCGAGTGGCAAACAGCGAGAGCGGCCAAGCCATTTTCAGCTTCCAGCACATCTTAGCCCCACCGTTGGAGAGAGAGCGAAAGAATGCGCCGCTGCATCGCGCTATCGTCCACCACCAGCACTTTCATGCGGGATGCTTCCTGGCTTTCGATATGAATTGGCAACTGCGCGGTACTCACCGGCACTCCGGACGAAAGTGAAGATCAACCGAGGCTAGGCCCAATTCTTTAACGAGGTCTGAAAGATAAAATCGGAGATAACTTAATCCGCCCGCAAAGACTTCGTTCACCCTCAACACCTATCTTGTGCTTCAGATTCGGGAGCAGGCTATGATTGATTGGGAACGAATATCCGGGCTTTGCGAAGAGATTGGCGCAGGCAGCTTCGACGAGGTGATCGAGCTGTTTCTGGTGGAAGTTGGTCGCGCTTTGGATGCTCTCGAAGAGGGGCCGGGTTTAAAAGATGCAATGCATTTTTTGAAAGGAGCGGCGCTCAATCTTGGCTTTTCAGAGTTTGCCGGGCTGTGCGCCGCGGGCGAGTTGGCTGCTAAGACGGGCAGCGGGCAAGTCGATATCGCCGCGGTGCGGGCAAGTTATCGCAACACGCTGGTGGAATTCGAAGCGCACCGAGTGGCGCGCCTCGCTGCCTGATCAGACGAGGAATTCGGAAAGTGTCTCGTCATTGGTGATGTCGCGATAGACCAAACCCAGACCGTCCATCGCGGAGAAGAGGCGAGAGAATGTTGCCGGATCTTTGGTTTCGATACCGATCAGGACCGAACCGAAGTTGCGTGCCGATTTCTTGAGGTATTCGAAGCGGGCGATGTCATCGTCGGGGCCGAGGATATTGAGAAACTCCTTCAGCGCGCCGGGGCGCTGCGGCATGCGAAGGATGAAATACTTTTTCAATCCGGCGAAGCGCTGGGCGCGTTCTTTCACCTCCGGAAGTCGCTCGAAGTCGAAGTTGCCGCCTGACGTGACGCAGACAACGGTTTTGCCTTTGATCGCTTCTGCGACATCCTGCAGGGCGTTGATCGAAAGGGCGCCTGCCGGTTCTAGGACGATGCCTTCAACGTTCAGCATTTCGAGCATGGTGATGCAGATACGATCTTCGGGCGCGAGAACGACGTCAGAGGGTTTAGCGGAGGCGAGGCGGGCGAAGGTTTTCTCGCCGATCTGGGCAACGGCGGCACCATCGACAAATGTGTTCACCTTGTTCAGCTTGACCGGATGGCCTGCTTCGAGTGCGGCCTTCAAGCTGGCACCGCCCAGCGGTTCAACAAAAGTATATGTGGTATCCGGCCCCAGATAGCTGCGAATGCCGGATGAGAGGCCGCCGCCGCCGACGGGGAGAAGGATGTGGTCGGGCGCCTGCCCGAGTTGGCTGACAATCTCGACAGCGACCGAAGCCTGACCCTCGATCACGTCTTCATCATCGAATGGCGAAAGGAAATGCGCGCCTTCACTGGCGCAGAAGGCTTGTGAGGCGCGCAAGGTGTCGTCGAAATAGTCGCCTGTCAGGCGGATTTCGACTGCGTCGCCACCGAACATATTGGTTTTCTGAATTTTCTGCTGTGGCGTGGTAACGGGCATGAAGATCACGCCCTTCACGCCGAAATGGCGGCACATATAGGCGACGCCCTGCGCATGGTTGCCAGCGGAGGCGCAGACAAAAAGGCGTTTGCCGGGATCCGTGGCGAGGACTTTCCGCATGGCATTGAAAGCGCCGCGGAGCTTGTAGC
>JALQUU010000087.1 GCA_023260655.1 Paracoccaceae bacterium
CCGATCAGCTCCATGGCGTCACTGTTCTTCTGCGAGATCATGCCCATCCAGTAAAAAACCGTACTCATGAAGACGGTGACACACATCCAAAGGGCGGATTTGCGGCCGAGCCAGATGCGCTTGGCCTGATCCTCGTCAGCGGCTTCGCGGAGTTCGACGGGATTGAAGGTGCGGGCGATGTCGAGGATGAGTCCGAGTTGTTCGGCGATTTCGGCATCCGACCCTTCGACTTCGACGATCAGGAGCGCCTCGCAATCAGGGTAGCCTGCCTTGGCGAAAGCTTCGGTGGCGCGGATGCAGGGGCGGTCCATGAATTCGATGGCGACGGGCAGGACGCCCGCCTTGATGATGGCGGAAACGCAAGCGCCTGCGACTTCGTTCGCGTCAAAGCCCATCAGCACAGGGCGCGCGCCTTCGGGTTTGGGAAGGATGCGGAGCGTGGCTTCGGTGACGACGCCCAGTTGGCCTTCGGAGCCGCAGATAACGCCCAAGAGGTCGAGCCCGCCCGCATCGAGATGCGCGCCGCCGATTTCGAGCACGGTGCCGTCCATGGTGACCATGGTAACGCCAAGGAGGTTGTTGGTGGTGACGCCGTATTTGAGGCAATGCGCGCCGCCCGAGTTCATGGCGACATTTCCGGCAATGGCGCAGGCGAGTTGCGAGGAGGGGTCCGGGGCGTAAAAGAAGCCATCGGTTTCCACGGCACCTGTGACGGAGAGGTTGGTGCGGCCGGATTGGACGCGGATGAAGCGGTTGGCGTAATCCACTTCCAGCACATCGTTCATGCGGGCGACGCCGAGGATCACCGCATCAGCCGTGGGCATGGAGCCGCCTGCAAGCGAGGTGCCCGCGCCACGCGGCACGACGGGAACGCCCATGGTATGGCAGACTTTGAGCGCTGCAGCGACTTCGGCGGTATTCGCGGGCAGAACGGCGCAGAGCGGCGGGCAGCGGTAGGCCGAGAGCGCATCACATTCATAGGCGCGGGTTTCTGACGGATCGTCGATCACGGCGGCTTTGGGAAGCACTTCGCGCAGGCGCGCAACGATTTCCGCTTTCCGCGCCAATACGCTGGCGTTGGGTTCTGGCATCTGCATGGAACACCTCCCTGAATTGGTAAGATTTTATAACCAGTGACTCCAAAAATGCCAGAGTTTTTTCGGTCGGCCCACCGCGACATCTTGCGAAGGGGCCGTGTTCGGGGCGAGAACGGGGAAAAGGAGATCGCTATGGCTTGGGTCAAAATCATCCATATTCTCTGCGTGATGGGGTGGATGACCTCGATTTTTGCAGTGCCGCGCGCGCTGATCTACTGGCGTAGGGAATGGGACCGTTTGGGCGAGTTCGGGCCTTTGGGTGATCTTACCATCCGGCTTTACCGATTCTCGGCGGGGCTTGCGGTGATCGCGATTATCACTGGGCTTTGGCTGGGCTGGGACTTGGGCTTTCCGGCGTGGGTGCATGCGAAGCTGACCGTCGTTGCGCTTTTGGCGGGGCATTACATCTGGACGGGGCGCTTGGTGTTGCGGGCCCGGAAGGGGATTTTCGAGCAGACGGATTTCTATCTGCGGGTTTTCAATGAAATCAGCGTGCTCGCCACCATCGGCGTGCTGTGGCTGGTTGTAACGCAGCCGTTCTGACCCATGACAAGCGCGCTTACTTTTCCGCATTTCGGGCTGGATGATTTCGGGGCGATCGCCTTCATGATGCTCGCATGGGTGCTGATCGGCTGGCACATCGAGCACCCGCCGAAAGCGCGGCCTTCGGTGACGAAACTCGTGACCGAATATCGCCGCGAATGGATGCGGCAGATGGTGGAACGCAACCCGCGTATTTTCGATTCGCAAACGCTGTCTTCGTTGCGGCAGGGGGCTTCGTTCTTTGCCTCGGCGACGATGATCGCGATTGGCGGCGGCTTGGCTCTGATCGGCAATTCGGAGCGGTTGGTGGGCGTGGCGTCCGATCTGGCGATCGAAGCGCCCGCGATTGTGTGGGAGATCAAGGTGCTCTTGATCCTCTTCTTCCTGACAAACGCGTTTCTGAAATTCGTCTGGTCGCACCGCCTGTTCGGCTATTGCGCGATTGTGATGGCGGCAGTGCCAAACGATCCGGCGGATCCGCAAGCGCTGCCACGGGCGGCGAAGGCAGGCGAGATCAACATCACGGCGGCGAAAAGCTTCAATCGCGGGCTGCGCTCGGTCTATTTCTCGTTGGCGGCTTGTGGTTGGTTGGTGGGGCCGCTGGTGCTGGTGGGCGCGACGGTGGTGACGGCATCGGTGCTCTGGCGGCGGGAATTTGCCTCGCAATCGCGCGGCATTCTGATGGGCATGGTTGATGGCATGGGCCACACAGAGACGTGACGGGACAAGCCTCGTTTCGCATGATAATTGACGATGTCATGAAATATGCATTCGCACTCATTCTGCTTGCTTCGCCGGCTTTTGCCGAGAAGCCCGTTGTCGAAAAGGCAACGGCGATGCGTGCGGATATGGGATGGCAATTCGAGGTCACGTTGCGCCATCACGATCTGGGATGGGACCATTACGCGGATCAATGGGAAGTCATTGATGCGGCGGGCAATGTGCTGGCGCTGCGGGAGTTGATGCACCCGCATGTGGAAGAGCAACCCTTCACGCGTAAGTTGAAGAACGTGCTGGTGCCGGACGGGCTCAGAACAGTGCTGATCCGCGGGCGTTGCTCGCTGACGGGGGCCTATGGTGCGCCTGTCGAATTGACGCTCTCACGCTGAGCTGCGGCCTTCGCGGAGCCATCCGGCGAGGATTAGACCAGACACCAGAAGCAGGGCGAGCCATGCGGGCAGGAACGGGCGGCGGGTGATGTCGCGCGTTTCGAACGCGGCACGCGGAGTGATGCCGATCCAGTTGCGGCCAGCGGCGGGGCGGCCTTCGCGGATAGTGCGGATACCGGGAACGCCTTGCGAGAGGGGAAGGATGCCGCCGCGCTGGCTGTCGACGGTGGGTTCGAGAAGTTCTGCGCTGGCGATGGTTTCCTCGAATTCCTTCGGTGCGGCAGGGCCGAGGCCGACTACAGCGGAGCGGTTGCCTTCGGTGAGGCGGTAGAGGCCGATTTCGGGGCCTGTCCATGTGGTTTCGTATTGCCCGGGGCTGGCCTCTTTAAGTGGCACGAGTATCTTCTCGCCAGAGGGCGTTTCGATAGTCACGTCGCCCACGTTGCCTGTTAGGCTGCGGCGGATGATCTTCATGGTTTGACCCACGGGTTCTGCCCAGATCGCTTCTTCTTCCAGTTCGGGTTCTTTCAGCATCCAGTGTGCAAGGCGGCGAAGGAGTTCGAGTTGCGGGCCGCCGCCTTCGAAGCCGCGATCCCAGAGCCATGCCTGATCGGAGGCGAGAAGGGCGACGCGGCCTTCTTCCACGCGGTCGAGGACGAGAAGCGGGCGGCCATCGGCACCGGACATCACCACGTTGCCGGAGCGCGCGGTTACCTCGATCTGGCGCAGCCAGCGGCCCCAGTCGCCTTCGCCTGAGGGCGCGAGACCTGCGGTCACAGGGTGGCGTTGGCCAAGCTCGGTGACGGTTGGTTTGTAGCCTTCTTCCACCACGCGCGCCGTGGGGCGGGCGGGCATCACCTCGCCCAGAGGCGAGCGGAAGAGCGACTCGGCGGAGGCGAATTCCTTGCCTGCCGCGACCAACACTGTGCCGCCACGCTTCACGTAATCCCGCACGTTTTCGAGATAGACATTCGGCAGGATGCCCCGGCGGCGGTAGCGGTCGAAGATGATGAGGTCGAAATCATCGATCTTTTCGAGGAAGAGTTCGCGGGTGGGGAAGGCGATCAGGCTCAACTCGTCAACCGGCACTCCGTCCTGCTTTTCCGGCGGGCGGAGGATGGTGAAATGCACCAGATCGACGGAGCTGTCGGATTTCAGGAGGTTGCGCCATGTGCGGCCACCGGGGTGGGGTTCACCGGAGACGAGGAGTACGCGGAGGCGGTCGCGCACGCCGTTGATCTGCAAGACGGCGGAGTTGTTGCGGTCTGTCACTTCACCGGAGGCAGGCGGCACGGCGAAGCGGATCACGTTGCGCCCGCCATGGGGCAGGGTGAGGGGAAGTTCGACGGTGCGACCGATGTCGATCATATAGTCCTGCGGCGGGCCGCCATCGACGGAGATGGAGATCGGTGCGCGGGTGGCTCCGGGGGCGGCGCCCATATCCTCGACGCGGATCGAGAGCGTGACAGGCTCGCCCAGAATGGCGAAGGCGGGCGCGTTTTCGACGATGAGTCGGCGATCCCAATCCAAAGGTTTTCCGGTGAGAAGCACATGGAAGGGCGCGGGCATCTCGGGGGCGCGTTCGATGTCATGGGTATGGCCATCGGTGAGGGCGATGATCCCCGCGATGCGCGCGCGCGGCTCTTCGGCAAGGGCTTCGTTGAGGGCACTCATGAGTTGGGTGCCGGTATCCTCTTGCCCGTCCCCCACGGTGATGCGGCGCACTTCGGTATTGGGGCGGTCGGCGAGTTCGGCGGCGAGGCTATCGGCGGCGGAGGTGGTTTGATCCGCGCGGGTATCGAGGCGGTTCGAGGCGCTCTGGTCTTCTAGAAGCAGCACGATATCGGAAAGCGGCGCGCGGTTCTCGACTTGCCATGCCGGATTGGCGATGGCTAGGAGGATCAGAAGCCCCGCAAGTGCCCGCCACGGCCAACCTGCCATGTTTTTCCAGACGGCGAGCGAAGAGGCGGCGAAGGCAATGGCTGCAAGCGCGATCAGGAGCCAGAGCGGCACGAGGGGATCGAAAATCACTTCGCCGCTCATTGGCCGAGCCTTTCGAGCAATGCAGGCACGTGCACCTGATCGGATTTGTAGTTGCCGGTGAGCACATGCATCACGAGGTTGACGCCGAAGCGGTAGGCCAACTCGCGCTGGCGTTCGCCAGAGAGGCCGCGACCGACCGGATAGATCGGATTGCCGCGATCATCGGAGGCCCATGCGGCGGCCCAGTCGTTGCCGCCGATGACAACGGGGGTCACGCCATCGTTGAGGTTGCGGAAGGGCATGCCTTCGACCTGTTCGGCATCGGGTGGCGCGGCTTCGACCCAGACATCGCGGCTGGCGTAGCGGCCGGGGAAGTCTTGCAGGAGGTAGAAGGTGCGGGTGAGCACGTGATCCTGCGGAAGGGGTTCGAGCGGCGGGATATCCAGCGGCGCGGCGAGGGCTTGCAGTTTGCGCCCGTTTGGCGAGGCGGAACCGAAGCCCGCCACATCGGCATCGCGGGTGTCGAAGAGGATCATTCCGCCCGCGCGGAGGTAACGGTTGAGCTTTGCGTAGGCTTCGGCCGAGGGGGCGGGTTGATCGGGTGAGACGGGCCAGTAGAGGAAGGGGAAGAGCGCGATCTCGTCGGTTTCGAGGTCGAGGCCGATCGGAGTGCCGGGTTCGACCGAGGTGCGGAAGAAGAGCACATCGGAGAGGCCTTGCAGGCCTTCCTGTGCCATCCGGTCGAGCGCGCGGTCGCCTGTGAGGACATGGGCCAGAACGGTTTCCTCGGTGGCAGCAAGCGCGAAGGCGTCGTCCGTGGTTTGGGCGAGGGGCTCGCGGGGGAGGAAGGCCACGAGAAGGAGTGGAGCCAAAGCACGCGCGGCGCGAAGGCGACCTGAGAGGGCGAGGGAGGCCAAAACGTCTGCCGCGAGGGCCAATAGGGCGAGGGACAAGAGATAACCTGTAAGCGGGGTTTCGGCGGCTTTCGCGAGGCCTTCGACGGGGATGCGGGCGGGCCATGAAATGGGGTCAAGGCGCTCGTCTTCGCCGAAGGCATTGCGCGCAAGGCTGCGCTCTTCGCCTTGGTAGAGGCCGGGGCGGAGATTGGGGCCGAGCGGCGCGGAGAGGAGGGTTTCGCCTGCGACACCAGGGAGTGTGCCCGCATCCGAGAGCCGCCCGAAGGCATCCATCACTTCTGCGGCTTGCCAGACCGTTCCGGCAAGATCTTCGGTGGCGGGTTGGCTCGCAGAGGAAGACACGGCGAGGCGTTGGAGTACCTGCACGAAAAGGCCAGAGAGCGGCAGGGTGGACCATTCGGCATTGGCTGTGACGTGGATCAGCACGACCTGACCTTGCCCGATGCGCTTGCGGGTGATGAGGGGCGTGCCATCGGCCAATTGTGCGATGACGCGCTCGGCGAGCGTCGGGTCCGGTTGGGCGAGCACTTGGGCGCTCACGCGCACGTCGTCGGGCACGGGGAGGCCGAAGAAGGGCGAGGTTTCGGTAAAGGGGGCGAGGCCTTTCGGTTCGCCCCAACTCATCGCCCCGCCCACGGTGCGACCGCCGGCGCGAAGGCGGACGGGCAGGAGCGGGTCTTCGCTCTGGCGGCTCACATCGGAGGCGGCGAGGCGGGTGCCTGCGAAACGCAAGAGAAGCCCGCCCTTTTCGGCCCATTCGATCAGTCCTGCCTGTTTGGCACCAGAGAGAGTGGCGACAACGGCCAGCACGATCACATCGGGATTGGCAGGCAGCACATCGGTGATGGTCCCTTCGATCA
>JALQUU010000088.1 GCA_023260655.1 Paracoccaceae bacterium
GGCGGGCTTCCTGCGGGAGGAGTCGGCGTGCGGTCTCGCGCGGCGGTTCGAGGCGCTGGAGCAGGCACCGGAATTGCAGGCGCGGCAGGTGCCACGGCAGGAGTACGAGGCCCGGCTCGCGCTCGAGCTCGACGTCATCTGCCAGATGGGCTTCGAGGGCTACTTCCTGATCGTGGCGGACTTCATCAAATGGGGCAAGGCAAACGGGATTCCGGTGGGGCCGGGGAGGGGCTCGGGGGCGGGTTCGCTCGTGGCTTATGCGCTGACCATCACCGACCTTGATCCGTTGCGCTATTCGCTTCTTTTCGAACGTTTCCTCAATCCGGAACGTGTATCGATGCCGGACTTCGACATCGACTTCTGCATGGATCGCCGGGAAGAGGTGATCCAATACGTTCAGGAGAAATACGGCCGCGACAAGGTGGCCCAGATCATCACCTTCGGTGCGCTGCTTTCCAAAGCGGCGGTGCGGGACGTGGGGCGGGTTTTGCAGATGCCTTACGGGCAGGTGGACCGGCTTTCGAAGCTGATCCCCGTGGAAGGGGTGAAGCCTGTTTCCATCGAGCAGGCTTTGGCGCAGGAAGAGCGGTTGCGCGAGGCGGCGCGGAGCGAGGAGGTTGTGCAGCGGCTTCTGGACTACGGCCAGCAGGTCGAAGGGCTTCTGAGGAACGCTTCGACCCACGCGGCGGGTGTGGTGATCGGGGACCGGCCTTTGGATCGGTTGGTGCCTTTGTATCAGGACCCGCGTTCGGACATGCCCGCGACCCAGTTCAACATGAAATGGGTGGAACAGGCGGGCTTGGTAAAGTTCGACTTCCTCGGCTTGAAAACGCTGACGGTGATCCAGAACGCGGTGGACCTGATCCGCGGGCAGGGGCGGCATTTGCATATCGCCGCCGATGGCACGACGCTTTACGAGCCGCCCGAGGGCGCGGTGGACGAGATCAACGCCATTCCTCTGGAGGATGCCAAGACCTACGAACTTTATGCCAAAGCGCGCACGGTGGCGGTGTTCCAGGTGGAAAGCTCGGGCATGATGGATGCGCTCAGGCGCATGAAGCCGACGTGTATCGAGGATATCGTGGCACTTGTGGCGCTCTATCGCCCCGGCCCGATGGAAAATATTCCGACCTATTGCGAGGTGAAGCACGGGCTGAAGCCTTTGGAGTCGATCCACCCGACAATCGACCATATCCTCGAAGAGACGCAGGGCATCATCGTTTATCAGGAACAGGTGATGCAGATCGCGCAGGTGATGGCGGGCTATAGCCTTGGTGGCGCGGACCTTCTGCGCCGTGCGATGGGTAAGAAGATCGCCGATGAAATGGCGAAGGAGCGCCCGAAGTTTATCGAGGGTGCGAAGGCCACGCATAATTTGGATGCGAAGAAGGCGGGCGAAGTGTTCGACCTTCTGGAGAAGTTCGCCAACTACGGTTTCAACAAGTCGCACGCGGCGGCCTATGCGGTGGTGAGTTACCAGACGGGGTGGCTCAAGGCGAACCATCCGGTGGAGTTCATGGCGGGCGTCATGAACTGCGATATCCACCTGACCGACAAGCTTTCGGTCTATGCCGATGAAGTGCGCCGGGGATTGCAGATCGAGATCGTGCCGCCTTGCGTGAACCGCTCGGATGCGACGTTTACGGTGGATGAGGGCAAGCTCGTTTATGCGCTGGGCGCGCTGAAAAACGTGGGCGTGGAAGCGATGAAGCTGATCGTGGAGGCGCGGGAGGCGAAGCCTTTCGTGACGCTTTTCGATTTCGCGCGGCGTGTGGATTTGAAGCGCGTGGGCAAGCGGCCTTTGGAGATGCTGGCGCGGGCGGGGGCGTTTGACCAGCTCGACAGCAACCGACGCCGTGTGTTCGACAGTTTGGAGGCCTTGGTGGGCTATTCGGCGGCGGTGCACGAGAGCCGCGCTTCCAATCAGGTGTCGCTGTTCGGCGAGGGCGGGGATGACCTGCCGGAGCCGCGGTTGCTGCCTGTGGCCGACTGGATGCCGGCGGATCGTTTGGCGGAAGAGCATAAGGCGATCGGCTTCTACCTCTCGGGGCATCCGCTGGACGATTACCTGCCCGCGCTTCGGCGCAAGAAGGTGATGACCTTGCAGGAGTTGCAGGACAAGGCCGAGCGCGATGGCGCGGCGGTGGGCCGCGTGGGGGTTATCGTTTCGGCGTTGCAGGAGCGCAAATCGGGGCGGGGCACGCGGTTTTTCCGGATGAACATCTCGGACCCGACGGGGCAGGTCTCAGGTATGGCGCTTTTCCCCGAGAATTTCGACACGGTGCGGGCGGTGTTTGACCAGACCGTGCAGGTGGTGATGACGCTGGAGGCGCGCTTCAACGAAGGCCAGTTCGATCCGGTGGCGCGTTCGGTTGCACCGATGGAACAAGTGGTGGCGGATGCGGGGTCTTCTGGGTTGAAGATCTTCGTGGAAGAGCCGGAGGCCGTGGGGATCGTGGCGACGGTGCTGCGGGAAGCGGCGGAGAAGGCGCGGGGCGTGGGCCGTGGGCCGATCCAGTTCTGCCTGATCCATCCCGATCTGCCGGGTGAAGTGGAGATCGATGCGGGGGTGGAATACCCTGTGACGCCGCAAATCAAGGGCGCGATCAAGAGCTTGCCCGGTGTGGTGATGGTCGAAGAGGTCTGAGCGGAAAGCTGCGGTTTGCCTATTCAGCAGTGGACGGCTGAGGCGGCGGCGCGCTACACCCTCGGCATGGATTATAGATTTGCTCTGGTTTTGGTGTTTTGCGTGGGGCTGGCGGCGTGTGCGTCGGATCCGTTGAAAGGCGTCGAGAAGCTTTCCGAAGTGGAATTGGCCGCAGAAGCGCCTGTGGCAGAGATCGCGGTCGCGCCGGAGCCAATGGCGCTGCAGACGGGCGGGTTCCTGCGCGGGTTGTTCCGGAAAGAGGAGGCTCCTGAGGCGGTGCCTGAAGAGGTGGTTAAGGCTGTGGCCGTGGCGGAAGCCGCTCCGGTTGTGGTGGAAGCCCCGCCGAAGAAGTGGATGTTCGGGTTCCTGAAAGCGAAGGCCGAGGCGGCACCGGAGGCTGTGGCGGAGGCTGCGCCTGTTGAGGAAGCGCCCGTTGAGGAAGCGGTCGACGTGGCGGCCTTGGCGGAACCGGACGCCTCTGCGAAGGCAGGTGTGTTCGGGTTCCTGAAGGCGAAACCCAAGGCAGAGGCGAAAGCGGCTCCGGTTCTGATGAAGGAAGCCGCGAGTGAGGATGTGCCGCAGGGCGTTGTGATGCCCGTGGGCAAGGTGGGCCGCCTGTGTGGCGTGAACGAGCGCGATCTGGGCAAGGCGGTGGAGGGCTATCCCGAGCGGAGCGAGCGCTATCGGCTCTATGACACGGTGCCAGGCAGTGCAGTGGCGAGGACGATGTTCGTTTCTGGCTTCGCGGACGGGTGTTTGCGGCAGTTCACAGGGGCTTTGGCGATGTTCGGATCGGCCGAGCTATACGAGGAATTGCGCTATGGGCCTGTGGGCAAGACCCTGCCCAAGGGCGAAACAGATGCCGCTTATGAAGGCGTGAAAGCCAAGGTATGCGGCGTGGCGGCGGGCAAGCCCTGCGGACGGGGCTTGGCGAAGCTGGAGCGCGAGACGGTGTTTGTGAACGTCTACCAGACGCTGGGCGACAACAGCTCTTGGGGCACGCTATTGCTGCACGACGGCTCTGTGGTGGCGGCGGATCTGAAGTCGCGCTGATTACCAGTGGGGCGGGCGTTCGTCGCCGACATGCACCCCGCCGGATTCGCCTTGTAGACGTTCGGCTTCGCGTTCCATCAGCAATTTGATGCGGCGGTTCAGCACGTCGATCTCGCGCGCTTGGGCGGCGACCACATCGGAAAGGTCGTCCATGGTGCGGATCAGATGGGCGAGTTTTTCCTCGATCTCTTGCATGGGAAGCTCCTTCGATGGGAGGGTGTAGCACGGGTGCGCGAGGGGAGGAACAGGGCATGACGGTTTCGGCGGAAACGATGGGGCGGGTGCGGGTGGTGACGATCCGGCGCCCCGAGGCGCGGAATGCGGTGGATCCGGCGACGGCGCGGGCGCTTTATGCAGCTTTTGTGGATTTCGAGGCGGACGCGGGCGCGGATGTGGCGATCCTGACGGGTGAGGGCGGCTTTTGCGCGGGGTTCGATCTGAAAGCGGCGGTGGGTGCGGATGGGGCTGCGTGGATCGCGGGGCTTGATCTGCCCGAGGAATGGGATCCGGTGGTGAATAAGCGCCCCGGCCCGATGGGGCCGACGCGGCTGATGCTCTCGAAGCCCGTGATCGCGGCGGTGGAAGGCTATGCGGTGGCGGGCGGCATGGAGTTGGCGCTCTGGTGTGATCTGCGGGTGATGGCGGAAAGCGCCACCTTCGGGGTGTTCTGCCGTCGCTGGGGCGTGCCTTTGATCGACGGGGGAACGGTACGCCTGCCGCGTGTGGTGGGGCAGGGGCGGGCGAATGACCTGATCCTGACCGGCAGGCCTGTGGGCGCAGTGGAAGCGCAGGCGATGGGATTGGCGGATCGGGTGGTGCCGGAGGGGCAGGCCTTGGCGGAGGCACTGGCGTTTGCCGAGAGCCTGACGCGGTTTCCTCAGGCCTGTATGTGGGCAGATTTCCTTTCAGCGAGGATGGAAGCAGCGGCTTTGGGTGCGGCGCTTAGGCGCGAATGGGCTTCGGCTGCAGCGTTTCTGGCGGAAGGCAAGGCCGGAGCGGCGCGATTTGCCGGAGGGGCCGGCCGGAGCGGGGCGTTCGAGTGAGGGGGCGTTCCGCGCTTTCCCGCCTCAGCTTGCTTGCCAGCGGAGGCCTTGGGCGATAAGAGCCAGACGTCTTTAGCGAAGGAGGCGCCTCATGGGCTTCAAGATGGGTATTGTCGGCTTGCCGAACGTGGGCAAATCGACCCTTTTCAATGCGCTCACCCGCACGGCGGCGGCGCAGGCGTCCAACTTCCCGTTCTGCACCATCGAGCCCAACGTGGGCGAGGTTTCGGTGCCGGATGCGCGTTTGGACAAGCTGGCGGAAATCGCCGGATCGAAGCAGATCATCCCGACGCGGATGACCTTCGTGGATATCGCGGGCCTCGTGAAGGGCGCGTCGAAGGGTGAAGGCCTTGGCAACCAGTTCCTCGCCAATATCCGCGAAGTGGATGCGATTGCCCATGTGCTGCGCTGCTTTGAGGATGACGATATTACCCACGTCGAGGGCCGTGTGGACCCCGTGGCGGATGCCGATACGATCGACACCGAGTTGATGGTGGCCGATATCGAAAGCTGCGAGAAGCGGCTTGCAAACCTCCAGCGCAAACTGAAGGGCGGCGACAAGGAAGCGGCCGATCAGGAGCGCCTCTTGAAGGCCGCGCTGGCCGCGCTTTCCGATGGCCAGCCTGCGCGGACGGTGAAGGTGGCGGCGGAAGACCTGAAGCAGTGGCGGATGCTGCAGCTTCTGACGACGAAGCCTGTGCTTTACGTGTGCAACGTTTCGGAAGATGACGCGGCCAAGGGCAATGCGCTGACGGCGCGTGTGGCGGAAATGGCGGCGGCGCAGGGCAATAGCCATGTGATTATCTCGGCGCGGATCGAGGAAGAACTGGCGCAGCTCGAGCCGGAAGAAGCGGAAGTGTTCCTTGAGGAAATGGGGCTGGAAGAGCCGGGCCTCGACCGCCTGATCAAGGCCGGTTACGCGCTTCTGGGCCTGCAGACCTATTTCACCGTGGGCCCGAAAGAGGCGCGTGCGTGGACGATCAAGGCAGGCACGCTGGCCCCGCAAGCGGCAGGCGTGATCCACGGCGATTTCGAGCGCGGCTTCATCCGCGCGGAAACCGTGGCCTATGCCGATTACGTGGCGCTGGGCGGCGAGAGCAAGGCGCGCGAAGCCGGGAAGCTGCGGGCGGAAGGCAAGACCTACCTCGTGCAGGACGGCGACGTGATGCACTTCCTCTTCAACACCTGATGCAGGTGCCTGCTTCGGGTGGGCGCTTTTGCTTGGTGATAAGAAAGCGCCGCTCCGGAAGGGGGCGGCGTTTTGTTTTGTAGGGCTCATTTACCACCCCGGCGGGCGGCGGATGGGGAAGTCTCCTATTTCGAAGGTGAGGGTGGCGCCGTTCAGGGTGACGGTGATGGGGAGGCCTGTGCCGTCGTAGAGAATGTCGATATTGACGCCG
>JALQUU010000089.1 GCA_023260655.1 Paracoccaceae bacterium
GTGCTGGCAGACCGCCCCGGTGTCGGCGCGAACCTGCAAGACCACCTCGAGGTTTACACGCAATTCGCCTCGAAACAGCCGATCACGCTTTACAAATACTGGAACCTGATCGGCAAAGCGGTGATCGGTGCGCAGTGGCTCTTCACCGGCAAAGGCCTTGGCGCGTCGAACCAGTTCGAGAGCGCGGGCTTCATCCGCTCCCGTGCGGGCATCGACTCTCCCGATATCCAGGTCCATTTCCTGCCCATCGCCGTGCGCTACGATGGCAAAGCCGCCGCGGAAGGCCATGGCTTCCAGGCCCATGTCGGCCCGATGCGCTCCCCCTCGCGCGGCACGATTACTCTCCGCTCTTCCGATCCCCGCGAAGCGCCCGTGATCTGCTTCAACTACATGAGCACCGATCAGGACTGGCAGGATTTCCGCGCCTGCCTCCGCCTCACCCGCGAGATCTTCGCCCAAGCCGCGATGGAACCCTTCGTCAAACACGAAATCCAGCCTGGCGCGGCCTATCAGACCGATGCCGAGCTTGACGCCTTCATCCGCGAACACGCCGAAAGCGCCTATCACCCCTGCGGCACTGCCCGCATGGGGCGCGCCTCCGATCCGATGGCCGTGGTCGATCCCGAAGGCCGTGTGATCGGTGTGGAAGGGCTGCGCTTGGCCGATAGCTCGATCTTCCCGCGCATCACCAACGGCAACCTCAATGCGCCGTCGATCATGGTGGGCGAGAAGGTGTCAGACCATATCCTTGGCCGTCGCTTGCCTTCGGACAATTCCGAGCCGTGGATCCACCCCGACTGGCAGAACGCGCAGCGTTAATCTTTATTAACCTTCGTTAACAAAACCCATTGAAATCGAATGGGGCAGGGCGCATCTCTGCCTCATGTTAAGGATTTGTGCACTCTTCGTTCTCGCCTTCGCCTCTTCGGCTTACGCCGCCGAAGGGCGGTTTTCCGGTGTGGTTCTCGTAATCGATGGCGACACATTCGATGTCGGCACCACCCGCGTCCGCCTCCACGGAATTGACGCGGTGGAATCGAACCAGACCTGCCGCACCGAACAAGGCGTGGAATGGGCCTGCGGGAAATGGGTGAACCAAACCGTGCGCGCCAGCGTGCAGGGCGAAACCGCCACCTGCAAGGCACTAGGGACAGACCGTTACGGTCGCGTTTTGGCCACCTGCACAGTCGCGGGTTCCGATCTCGGGGCAACACTTGTTTCCGAAGGGCTTGCCATGGCCTACAGGAAATACTCCAGCGATTACATTGCTTTGGAAGAATCCGCCGCCGCGAAAGAACGCGGCCTCTGGTCCATGGATGTGCAAAGCCCGCAGGCCTTCCGGCTCACTCAAGCGGCTTCGAGAAGCGCCAAGACGGCCAGCGCGCCAAGCAACGGAAAATGCGTGATCAAGGGCAATATCTCGTCCAAGGGCGACCGTATCTATCATGTTCCGGGTCAGGACTATTACGAGAAAACCAAGATCAGCCCCTCGAAAGGTGAGCGCTGGTTCTGCTCCGAGGACGAAGCCCGCAAAGCCGGTTGGCGCAAATCCCGCACCTGAAAACGCACAGGCCCTGTGCATCCGGAGCCTTGGCTCCGACGCGCCCACCCCCTAGGCTCCGCCCATGAACCCGCTTGATCTAGATGCCCGCACCGGCCTCCCGCACCACCTCCGCTTCCTCGCGGACAAGTATCCGCGCGCCGACTGGGCAGGGCACCCGAATTTTAACCAACTCACCGCTTTCTGGCTCGAACGCCACGGCATGTTCCGCCAAGTGATGACCCGCGTTCTCGACCTTACGCGCGGCTATATCGACGCCCCGCGCGAACGCTACGCACCCGAGCTTTCCCGCTACACGGGCTTTTTCCTCAACGAATTGCACGGCCATCACAACATCGAGGATCACCACTATTTCCCCCAGTTCAACGCGTTGGACAGCCGCCTAGAGCAAGGGTTCGAACTGCTGGACAAAGACCACCACACGCTCGATGGCCATATCCATGCGCTGGCCGAAGCGACCAACCGCGTGCTGATCGCGATCCGTGAAGGCCAAGGCGCACATGACGCTGCTGGCGCGCTCGAAAAGGCCCAATCCGCTTTCCAGATTTTCCTCGAACGCCACCTTGCCGACGAGGAAGACATCATCGTCCCACTGATCCTTGAATACGGCAGCGATCTGAGTTGATCCGTGTCAAAGCCGCGTCCGCTGCGCGATTCTAATCTGCATCAAGACCAATGCAGAAGGAGACAGCGCATGTCGAACACGCCCCACGAACTCCACGACGAGTTCCCCGAAAAGGCAGACAAGATCCACGAATTGAAAGTCGGCAACCCGCATTTTGCCAAGCTCTTTGACGAATATCACGAGGTGAACCGCGCCGTGCACCGTGCGGAAACCAAGGTCGAACCTATGGAAAACCTTGCAGAAAGCGAGCTTCGCAAGAAGCGCGGTGCCCTGAAGGACGAGCTTTACAAGATGCTCGTCGCCTGAGGCCTTGAGATTGATCCAAAGAGGCGGCTCCGGAAACGGGGCCGCTTTTTCTTAGAGCATTTCGAGAAAAAGTTGATAGACTTTTTTGCTTAAGAAATGCGTCAAATCAAAAGCTTAAAGCGTTTCGCTGTTTTGATAAAACTACGAAACGCTTTAGCCCACATCGTAAGGCAGAATGCCCCGCGTATTCGGGTCCACCGTCAGCCGCCGTTCCAGTGGCGGGACCGAGCGTTGATGGCAATTCACCCGCTCGCAGATCCGGCAGGAAATCCCGATCGGCTCGAAGGCGCGCGGCGTATCAAGCTCCATCCCGTCCGCATAAACCAGCGCTCCCGCATGGCGCACCTCGCAGCCCAGAGCGATGGCGAAACGGCGCACGGGCGCGCCGAAACTCCCGCCGGGTTTGGAAACGTCCCGCGCGAGGCTGATGTAACGCACCCCGTCAGGCGTTTCCGCAAGTTGCCGCAAGAACCGCCCCGGCGTCTCGAAGGCTTGGTGCACGTTCCACAGGGGGCAGGCCCCGCCGAACCGCGCGAATTGCAGGCGGGTGGCCGAGTGGCGCTTGGTGATCGTGCCTGCCTGATCCACGCGCACGAAGAAGAAGGGAATCCCCTTCGCACCGGGGCGCTGCAGCGTGGATAGCCGATGCGCCACCTGCTCGATGGAGGCCCCGAAACGATGCGCCAGAAGCTCCAGATCATGCCGCGTTTCCTGCGCCGCCGCCAAAAACGGCCCGTAGGGCATCAGGGCAGCGCCAGCGAAATAGTTCGCCAACCCGATCTTCGCGATGGCGCGCGCTTCTTCGGAATGGAAGCGGGCGAGGTCCAGCGTGGCTTCGATCAGCGCATCCTGCGAGATCAGCGCGAATTGCAGAAGCATCTGGAAGCATTGGGTTTCCGGTGCCGCCCGCGCCGACAAAGTGAGCCGTCGCAGCCCCGCGTTATAGTGGCGGATCACCGGCGTTTCGGCACGCACCACTGTGATCCCCGCTTGCCCCAAGGCCGCTTCCACCCGCACACCAATGCCTCGCGGGCCGGAACTTGTGGCAAAACGCTCCGCCGCACGGTCCACGACGTCGATATAGTTGTCGCAATAATGGAAGAAGTCGCGCACCTCTTCCCATGGGCTCGGTTGGATCCGCGCATCCTCGCGCCCCAAAGCCTCGTCGAGCGAGGCCAAGCGCTCGTGCGTCTGGCGATACGCTCTGTGCAAATCGAGGAACGCGCGCGCAAGGGCAGGGGCGTTCGAGGCGGTCAGGCGGATATCGGTGAGGGGCGGCGCATTATCCCCGAAAATCGGGTCCGCCAGAGCCTCGCGCATATCCGAAACCAAGCGTTCGCTGTCGCCCGTCGAAAGCTCGGTCACGTCAAAGCCGAACTCCTGCGCCAAGGCCAGAACCACCGGCGTCGAAACGGGGCGGTTATTGTTCTCCATCTGGTTCAGATAGGGCAGGGAAACACCGAGCTTCGAGGCGAAATCCTTCTGCGTCAGCCCAAGCCGCTGCCGCGTTTCCCGAAGCTTTGCACCAGCGTAGAGTTTTTGCGTGGGCATAGCGGCCTCCGGATTTGCATAATGCAAACTCTAGTTTTGCAAAGCCGCTCCCGCAAGCGCCCTCAAAGCCCGAGGCGACGGTTCCGGTGAAATACCCAGAGGATCGACATTAGCGACAGCACACCGCAGATCACCATCAGCGTCGTCAGTGCCAATTCAGTGGCGCCGGGCTTCAGGAGGAACCCCGCCAGTGCCACTAATCCCGCGCCGCCCAAGAGCATCATAGACCCGCCCAGCCCCGACGCCGTGCCCGCCAGATGCGGTCGCACCGAAAGCATCCCCGCCGTCGCATTCGGAATGGTCATGCCATTGCCGATGCCCACGATGGTCATCGCGCCGAAAAACACGCCCGCCGAACCGAAGCCCATCAAGGACAGCACCAGTGAAATCGCGGCGCCCAAGGTGGTAACGATCGCGCCCCAGAACACCATGCGGTCTGCGCCAACGCGCGCCGAGAATTGCCCGGTGATCCAATTGCCAATGAAATAGCCCACCGAAGGGGCCGCAAAATAAAGCCCCAACTCGCCGGGCCTGAGGCCGAACACCTGCATCCCCACGAAAGGTGCACCGCCGAGGTAAGCGAAGAACGCCCCCGCGCCGAAAGCCGAGGCAAGGCAGTAGCCCCAGAAGCGCGGCGAAGTCAGAAGCTCCGGATATTCGCGGAACTGCGACCAGAGCGAAGTGGCCGTGCCGCGATGGGTCTCGCCCATATCCGCGAGGATCAGCGTCAGAACCGTCACGCCTGCGCCGAACAGGAACCAGAAATTCGCCCGCCAGCCGAAGCTTTCCTCCAGCCATCCCCCAATGGCAGGGCTGATCATCGGCACCACGGACATGCCCATGGTCACATAGCCGATCATCGCCGCCGCCCTGTCCTGCGGCTGGGTGTCGCGCACAATGGTCCGCGTCAGCACCATCGCTACAGCCACGGTCGCCTGCATCATCCGGAAAAGAAGGAATACCGCTGCATTCGGGGCAAAGATGCACCCGAGCGTCGCGAGGCAGAAAATGGAGAAGCCGCCGATCATCACAGGCCGCCGACCGTAGCCATCCGATAATGGCCCGATCACCAGTTGCAGAATGGCGTTCATCAAGAGGTAAACAGAAACAGCAAGCTGCATCACCCCGTAATCCACTCCGAAATCCCGCGCCATGCCGGGCAGGGAGGGCAGGAAAATATTCGTCGCCAGCGCCGATCCGCCTGCGATCAGAATAAGGGTTCCAAGATGTGGTGGGGTGCTCCGGTCAAATAGCCGGGCCGATGGGTTTTGATCCATGCCGGAATCGTTAGGACGACGCTTGGGGAGTGTCCATGCTATGCGGTATGGATTTGCAAGTTTTGCAATATGCAAACAGATCCTTGCCAATAATTTGCAAATTTGCGGGATTCTTCTTTGCGCCTCCCGCCTCCCGGCGTATACGAGGCCAAACGAAAAGGGGAAGGCCATGAAAGACATCCTCCAGGAACTCGAAGATCGCCGCAAGGCCGCCCGCCTCGGCGGGGGTGAAAAGCGGATCGAAGCGCAACATTCCAAGGGCAAGCTCACCGCGCGCGAGCGCATCGCGCTTCTGCTCGACGAGGGCTCTTTCGAAGAGTTCGACATGTTCGTCGCGCATCGCTGCACCGACTTCGGCATGGAAAAACAACGCCCTGCAGGCGATGGCGTGGTCACCGGCTGGGGCACGATCAACGGCCGCATGGTCTATGTGTTCAGCCAGGACTTCACCGTGTTCGGCGGCTCGCTCTCGGAAACCCACGCCCAGAAGATCTGCAAGATCATGGATATGGCGATCCAGAACGGCGCGCCGGTGATCGGCCTGAACGACTCGGGCGGTGCCCGCATCCAGGAAGGCGTGGCCTCGCTCGCAGGCTATGCGGAAGTGTTCCAGCGCAACATCATGGCCTCGGGCGTGGTGCCGCAGATCTCCGTGATCATGGGCCCCTGCGCCGGTGGCGCGGTGTACTCTCCCGCCATGACCGACTTCATCTTCATGGTGAAAGACAGCTCCTACATGTTCG
>JALQUU010000090.1 GCA_023260655.1 Paracoccaceae bacterium
ATCCGCCCCTGCCCGATGCCTTCGGTGATGGAGCCACCTTCGGATTTCAATTCGCCTGTGGTGTAGAAGGAATGGAGCGCCGCGCCGAGCGGGTCGGCGAGGCCGATCTTCACGCCCTTGGGCTGGAGCGCGAGGCCAACACCCGCAAAGGTGCCACCCGAGCCGACGGCGCAGATGAAGCCGTCCACTTTGCCGTTTGTCTGCTGCCAGATTTCGGGGCCGGTGGTTTCGATATGGGCTTGGCGGTTGGCGGTATTGTCGAACTGGTTGGCCCAGATTGCGCCGTTCGGTTCGGTTTCGGCAAGTTTCGCGGCCAAGCGACCGGAATAGCGCACGTAGTTATTCGGGTTCTTGTAGGGTGCTGCGGGCACCTCTACGAGTTCCGCGCCCGCAAGGCGCAGCATGTCTTTCTTTTCCTGGCTTTGGGTTTCCGGGATCACGATCACGGTTTTGAAGCCCATGGAGGCCCCTACGAGTGCAAGCCCGATCCCGGTGTTGCCGGCCGTGCCTTCAACGATAGTGCCACCGGGCTTCAGAAGGCCTTTCGCCACGGCATCCTTGATGATGTAGAGCGCGGCGCGGTCTTTCACCGACTGGCCGGGGTTCATGAACTCGGCCTTGCCGAGGATCTCGCATCCGGTCAGCTCGGACGCTTTCCGCAAGCGGATGAGCGGGGTGTTACCGATGGCTGCGGCAAGATCGCTGGCAATATGCATGATGGGTTCCTTCGCTTATCGTTCCTACAGGTGTAGGGCGGCGCGGGGGGGAACTCAAGCGCGGGCGCGGAGGCTTTCGCGATTGCGGGCAAACCAATGCCCCATCAATTGCAGCGGCGCGACGTTGATCCGGCCCGCATCGAGGGCGGCAATGAAATCGGTGGCCTGCAGAAGGTGCGAGCGGATGTTCTCGGATTCGGTTTCCACACCGCCGACGCCCACGATGCTGTCCGGCAGATCGGCCAAGGCGAGGAACATGTGGTAAAAGCCTGTGCTATCGCCGGGGCTGGCGTATCCCCGCCCGATGAGGCGCAATTCGGAGACCGAAAGGCGGGCTTCTTCAAGGGCTTCGCGGCGGGCGGTGTCTTCGGGGGTTTCGCCGCCGTCGATCATGCCCGCGATGGGTTCGAGGCACCACGGGAAGGCATCGCCACGCACGTAAGGCCCCGAGCGGAATTGCTCGATCAAAAGAACGCGATCACGCACCGGATCATAGGGCAGCACGAGCGCAGCATCCGCGCCGACGAAAACCGCGCGGTCGATCGGATCGGAGAAATCGCCCGAGAACTTGCGGAATTTCAGCTCGCGTTCTTCGAGGGCGAAGAATTTCGCATAGGGGCGGCGCGCGGCCAGTTCTTCGGTATCGCTGCGCGAAAGGCCGGAAAGGCTACAATCGGGGGCGGATTGTGCCGAGAGGCGAGCTTGGGCGCGGCTGTCGAGCATATGCCACGCGCGGGCGACTTCCTGCGGAGTGCGGGTGCCGAGATAGGAAAGCGCCTCTTTCGCGGCTTCGCGCGCGACGGGACCGTAGGTTTGTTGCCAGCGCTCTAGCGACCACGGCTGCTCCAGCGGATAGAGCCCTTGGTGCGGGAACCAGACCTGAGCGGCGGCGGGGCCTTCGGCGGTTTCAACGGTTACGGTCCGCAGATCGTAGCCGAAGCCGCCTTCGTAGAAGGCAAGGCGCTCCAGATCGGCGGCTGAGAGGTTTTCGGCAAGGAACCCTTCGGCAGTGCTGCCCGCTTCCGCGAGGATTTGCGGGAAGGGTTCGGCGCCTGCGTGGCAGACGCGGTGATCATGGAGCGTGGCAGGGCGCAGCAATGCGTTGCTGTGCCCGAGCACGATGGCGAGAAGCGCGGGATCGCGGAGCGTGCCGTAGAAGAACTGGTTGGCCATGGTTTAGCGCCAGTTCCGCGCTGCGAATTCGGAAATAAGCCCGGCGATTGCCCCGCCAAGGAAGAGCGCGCCTGCCGCTGACGGGTGCCAGAGCATGAGAAGGCCCCATTCCAGCGCTTGATTGAGCATGTCGAGGATCGCTTCCATCGGCCCGTCAAAGCGGCGCGCGAGCGAGAGGTAGAAGCTCTGCCGCGCGGCTTGTACGAAAAGCCCCCAGAAGGCCAACGCGGCCGCGCCCGAAAGGCCCGCGCCGAGCGAGTAGCTCGCCCCCTGCCCTGCACGCGGGCCAACGATGATCCAGCCGCAGAGAAGCCCCAAAACGGCGTTCACCAAGGAGAACATGCCAAACACGGTGTCTTCGGGAAGAAGCGGCTTCACGGCTTCGGACGTGATATAGCCCGTGGCCGCCAAAACGAGAGCGGCAACGAGTTTCGCAGCGGTAGGGTACATCAACCAGGCCTTGTGACGGTAATTTGCGTTACGTCACAGTTTCCGCTGTGGAAGGTCGCGGCGCAAGAGGTGAGATAAAAGTTCCACATCAGGCGGAAGCGGTTGTCGAAGCCGAGGGCCGAGATGCGGTCCCATTTCGCGTTGAACGTATCGTACCACATGCGAAGGGTTTGCGAGTAGCTTTCGCCGAACTCGATGGAGCGCGTCACCTGAAGGCCTGCCTTCAGCACTTCGGCGCGGAGCGCTTTCGGGGAGGGCAGCATGCCACCGGGGAAGATGTATTTCTGGATGAAGTCCACACCGCGTTTGTAGACCTCCCAGCGGCGGTCTTGAACGGTGATGATCTGCAGGGTCGCGCTTTTACCGGGCTTGAGGCGCTCGCGAAGGGCGTTGAAATAGACGGGCCAGTATTTCTCGCCCACGGCTTCGAACATCTCGATAGAGGCGATGCCATCATAGAGGCCGGTTTCATCGCGGTAATCTTGCAGCTTGATCGTCACGCGATCTGAAAGCCCGGCCTTTTCAATGCGTTCAACGGCATACTTGAACTGTTCCTCGGAGATGGTGAGGCAGGTCAGCCGAAGCCCGCGCTTCTTCGCGGCATATTCGGCGAACCCGCCCCAGCCGCAGCCGATTTCGAGGATGTGGTCTCCGGGTCGGGTCCCCATCTGATCCACCATGGAGGCGTATTTTGCTTCTTGCGCCGCTTCCAGGCTGTTCTGGCCCGGCTCGAACAAAGCCGAGGAATAGGTCATGCTTTCGTCGAGCCAGAGCCCGTAGAACTCGTTTCCAAGGTCGTAGTGGTAGGAGATGTTCTTCTTCGCCTGCGCCTTGGTGTTGCGCTGGAGCCAGAAGCGCAGCTTCTCGTAGGCGCGTACGAGGCCCATGCCGGGGAAGCCGTCATAAAGCTCGTCATTGTCGGCGTGGACGAGATCGAGGAAGGCCTGAAGATTGGGGGTAGACCACCAGCCTTCCATATAGGCCTCGCAAAAGCCGAGGTCGCCTTCGCGGATCAGGCGGGCGAAGGTGTCGCGGTTATGGATTTCGAGGACCGCAACATAGCCCGGTTCCTTGCCTTTCGCGCGGAACACCCGGCCATCGGGCAGCACGAAATCGAGCTGGCCCGTTTGCATGCGCGATGCAACATCGAACACTTGGGAAAAATAGCGCGGCAGGTCTTTCTGCCCCTGCGTCGTCGTCAAGATCATGGTGCCCCCCTAAGGACGTTCGGCGGCTTTGCCGCTCGAATTTGTGAAAATTTTAATCAAAACCCGCGATTTTCATAGGCTGAAAGTGCGCGCAAACGGCCAGCCTCCGGGGTGACGATGGGTTTGGGGAGAGGATCGGATGGAGAAAGTGGCCAAGAGAGCGGGATCGCGTCGTAAAAGGCGAGTGCCGTTTCGGACGGGGCGCGGCGGCCTTCGGCAAGCCATTTTGCGGGATAGTGGCCCTTGGGATCGAACTTTTCGAGTTGGGTGACCGGATTGAACACTCGGAAGTAGGGCGCCGCATCGGGGCCGGAGCCTGCGGCCCATTGCCAACCCATGGCGTTGGCGGCGGGATCCCAGTCGATCAGGCAATCCTCGAACCATTGAAGCCCTATTTTCCAATGGGTTAGCAAGTGTTTAGTCAGGTAGGAGGCCACGATCATGCGGCCGCGATTGTGCATCCGGCCTGTCACATAAAGCTCGCGCATCGCGGCGTCGACGAAGGGAATGCCCGTGCGCCCCTGCTTCCATGCCAGCACATGCGGATGACCGGGATCGGTGTTCCACGGGAACTTGTCCCATTCCGGTTTCCAGTTCGCAGAAAGGATATGAGGCGTGTGGTGCATGAGGTGATAGGAAAACTCGCGCCAGACCAGTTCCTTGAGGAAGGTTTCAGCGCCTTGTTTGCCCTCTTCGCGGGCGCGCATGGCGGCGTGCCAGCATTGGTGGGGGCTGATTTCGCCCAAGGAAAGGTTTTCCGAGAGGCAGGAGGTGCCGTCGACAGAGGGCAGATCGCGCGCCTCGGCGTAGCGTGCTATTCCGTTGTCGATGAACGTGGCAAGACGCTCCTGCGCGGCGGCTTCGCCGGTTCGGGCGTAGCGACCGACGACCGCCGCACCGCGCCGCATCGCGGCTCCGAGTGCCCAATCGGCAAGGCCTTCGCTTTCGGGCCAGTGATCCGGCGCAGGGATTTTCGAGGGTGCAGGCAGCGGCGCTTCAACATACCGCCCGCGCACCGAGTTCCAGAACGGGGTGTAGACCTTGAAGGGGGTGCCAGTTTTGGTTTGAACGTCCCAAGGCTCGAACATCAGGTGGCCGCCGAAGGAGCGGGCTTCTAGCCCGCGGCCTTTCAGGGAAGCCTTGATCGTGCTGTCGCGCGCGACGCTTTGCTGATCATAGGCGCGGGTCCAGTAGACCGCAGTGGCACCCGTTTCGGCAATGAGCGCGCCGAGCGCGCCTTGGGCCTCGCCGGAGCGGTAGATTAAGCGGCTGCCGTGACTTTGGAGCGATTTTTCGAGTGCCTCCAAGCCGAGGCCAAGCCGGAACTTCGGCGCGGCCCCCAAGCCGTCAACTTGGCTATCACGGATGAAAACTGGGATGACCGGGCCGCCGCGGGCAATGGCGGCGGTGAGTGCGGGATGATCCGAAAGGCGCAGATCACGGCGGAGCCAGAGGAGTGTGGGGCCAGTCATTATTCCCTCGTTTTAGATGCTTACGCAGCCCGAGGGAGATCGGATCACAAAACGCTATCAAGGGCTTGGATCAATGCGTCCACTTCCGCTTTCGAGGTGTAATGCACGAAGGAAAGGCGCAAGACACCGCGATTGGGATCGACCCCCTGCCCTTCGAGCGCCCGTACCGCGTAGAAATCTCCCGCACCAGCGTTGATGCCCTGGGCCGCCAAAGCGACCGCAACCGCTTCGGGATTGCGCCCCAGATCGAGCGCCACGGTGGGTGCTTTGATCGCGGCATCGCGGGGTCCGAGAAGGCGGAGATCGTTGCGGGTGGCGAGGTAGTCGAGAAGCGGTTGCAGAAGCTCGATTTCATGGGCGCGCATGAGGTCGTGCACGCCTTCCATGCGCTGGGAGGCCGCGCCTGTGATGCCGTGATGGGCAGCGAGCGCATCGAAATAATCGGCCATGCCCGCCGAGGCGGCCACTTGTGCGTGATCGGGGCCTGCGGGGGTAAAGCGTTTGTAGAGCGAGCCTGCGTTGAAGTAGTGGCCTTGGTTCGGGAGCAATTCGCCCAAGGCGCGGCGGATCACCATGATGCCTTGATGCGGCCCGTAGGTTTTGTAGGCGGAGAAGAGGTAGATGTCGGGGGCCATGAGGCCCACGTTCGGCAAGCCGTGGGGCGCGTAGCTCACGCCATCCACGCAAACGAAAGCGCCAGCGGCATGCGCGAGCGCGGTGATTTCGGTGACCGGATTGATCTCGCCCACCACATTCGAGCAATGCGGGAAGCAGACGAGGCGGACATTCTCGTCGAGGAGGTTTTCGAGGTCTTCGGGGTTCAGGTGGCCCGTTTGCGGATCGATCCGCCATTCGCGCACCTCGATCCCCTCTTCGGCCAAACGCCGCCACGGGCCGGTGTTGGCTTCGTGATC
>JALQUU010000008.1 GCA_023260655.1 Paracoccaceae bacterium
GGCCCGAGGTCGAGCGCCTGTTGCAGGTCTCGATCGATTACTTCTAGTCCGATGCGGACGAAGCTGAGCGAACAACCTCTGTTCCTGCTTGTGGCAGGCGTTGGCAGTGCGGCGATGTTTATTCCCGCTCTGCATGCTTTGGCCTTCGAGGAACACGCAGAGGCGCGGGCGTTTTTCTATTCGGGGCTTTTGGGGCTGGTCTTGTTGTGGTTCATCGCGCTTGCCCGCTCGAACCAGCCGCGCCGCAAGAGCCTGATGCACAACCTTTTCGCACTCTTCGGGGTCTATGCGATATTGCCATTGTGGCTGGCGGTACCATTCTATGAGGCTTTGCAGACAACGACTTTCGTCAACGCGTGGCTGGAAATGGTGTCCTCGCTGACGACGACCGGGGCGACGTTGTTTTCGCCGGAACGTTTGAGTGACACGTTGCACCTTTGGCGCGCCATGGTCGGGTGGCTTGGCGGGTTGATGATGTGGATCTCGGCGGCGGCGATCCTTGCCCCTTTGAGCCTTGGCGGGTTTGAAGTGACGGCGAGCGCCGAACCGGGGCAGGGCGAGGGGATGACTACAGGGGCAGACCGCATCGACCCGCAGCGCCGCTTCATGCGGGTGGCTCGCACGTTGGCACCGCTTTATGGCGGGTTGACGTTGGCACTTTGGGTGATGCTCCTCATGCTCGGAGAAGACGGGCTGACGGCTGCAAGCCATGCGATGTCGACGCTTTCGACATCGGGGATTTCTCCGGTGGGCGGGGTGCAGAACGGGGCGGCGGGCGTGCCGGGGGAGATGCTGGTTGCGCTCTTTTTGCTCTTCGCCTTGTCGCGACTGACCTTCTCTTCGGACACTTTGACGACGGCGCGGCCGGGGCTTTTGAGTGATCCCGAGTTCCGCTTGGGGCTGATAATCACCGGGAGCGTGGCGCTTGCGCTTTTCGCGCGGCATTGGTTTGGCGCATATGAGTTGAATGACGAGCAAAACGCGTTGCAGGGGCTAAAGGCACTCTGGGGCGCGCTCTTCACGGCGCTTTCGTTCCTGACAACCACAGGCTTCGAGAGTGCGGGCTGGCAGGACGTGCGCGGGTGGTCCGGATTGGGGTCCTCGGGCATGATCCTCTTGGGGCTCGCGCTGATCGGTGGGGGTGTGGCGACCACGGCGGGGGGCGTGAAGCTCTTGCGGGTCTGGGCACTTTATCTGAACAGCGTGCGCGAGTTGGACCGCTTGATCCACCCGAACCTCGTGCGGCGGGATAGCGGGCAGGGGCGGCGTTTGCGGAGCAAAGGAGCGTTCATCGCCTGGGTCTTCTTCATGCTCTTCGCCTCGGTGCTGACGCTCTTCATCGGGCTATTCGCCGCGCTCGGGTCCAGCCTTGAGGAGGCCACCATCCTTGCGATCACGGCACTCTCCAACACTGGGCCATTGGTGACATTGGGCGGGGATGCCCCGATTCTCTTGGCTGAACTGCGGCCTGCGGCAAAAGGGGTAATGGCTGCGGGAATGGTGCTCGGACGGTTGGAAATGTTGGCAATTATCGCCCTTGCAACCTCAGATGTATGGCGGACTTGGATGCAACCGCGGTAACGGGCTGATTTTGGGGCTGGAATCTATGCCTCGGCTATTTCATAATTAGTTTGGTCCGAGTGACAGGGCGCTCGGGATACAGCCCGCTAAACAAAATAATATAAGGCTAGACACCAATGGCTTCCGATAAGCAGAACCTTCAGGACGCGTTTCTAAATCACACGCGCAAAACGAAGATTCCGGTGACAATCTTTCTGATTAATGGCGTTAAACTTCAGGGCGTCATTACTTGGTTCGACAACTTCTGTGTGCTTCTGCGCCGCGATGGCCAGTCGCAGCTTGTGTATAAGCATGCGATCTCCACCATCATGCCTGCGCAGCCGATCAACCTCTATGACGGTGACGACGACAAGTGATGTCGCATGACCAAGTTCCGACGAGGGCTTGGGTAATCCATCCTGATGTGAAATCCGACCGCGACCGGCGTGATGCCGGGCACGCGCTCGAAGAGGCCGTTTCTTTGGCCGCGGCGCTGCCGGGGCTTGAGGTGCTGGGATTCGAAGTGGCGCGGGTGGACCGGATCCATCCGGGTATGCTCTTCGGGTCCGGCAAGATTGCCGAACTGAAAACGCGGCTCAAATCCCATGAAATCGAGTTGGTGCTGGTGGACGGGCAATTGGGGCCTGTGCAGCAGCGGAACCTCGAAAAGGAATGGGGTGTGAAGATCCTCGACCGGACGGGCCTGATCCTCGAGATTTTCTCGGATCGGGCACGGACGCGGGAAGGCGTGTTGCAGGTTGAAATGGCGGCGCTGAGCTATCAGCGGACGCGTCTGGTACGGGCCTGGACCCACTTGGAGCGCCAGCGGGGCGGTTTTGGTTTCGTGGGCGGGCCGGGGGAAACCCAGATCGAAGCGGACCGCCGCGCGATTGACGAACAGTTAATCCGGCTGAAGCGACAGTTGGAAAAGGTGGTGCGGACGCGCGAATTGCACCGTGCGGCACGGGCGAAAGTGCCGTATCCGATCGTCGCCCTCGTAGGCTATACCAACGCCGGAAAATCCACTTTGTTCAATCGCTTGACGGGCGCGGATGTTCTGGCGAAGGACATGCTTTTTGCGACGCTCGACCCGACCATGCGAGGGGTGAAACTGCCCGAGGGCGGGCCGGAAGTGATCTTGTCAGACACCGTGGGGTTCATTTCCAACCTGCCGACCGAACTGGTGGCGGCCTTCCGGGCGACGCTGGAAGAGGTGCTTTCTGCAAACCTCATCCTGCATGTGCGGGATATTTCGCATCCTGAAAGCACCGAACAGGCGGATGAGGTTAAGGCAATTCTGGCCTCTCTGGGGGTGCGCGAGGACGTGCCGCTCTTGGAGGTCTGGAACAAGATTGACCGGGTGGAGCCGGATGCTCGCGAGGGCATGGCAGAGCGTGCGCGGCGGGACGAGAATGTGTTCGCGATCTCGGCCGTGACCGGCGAGGGGCTTGGGCCGCTTCTGGAAGCCATTGCGCTCAAGCTTGGCGAAGGGCGGCATTATTCGGAGCTGTTCCTGCCGTTCTCGGACGGAAAACGCCGCGCATGGGTGCATGCGCAGGACGTGGTCGAGGAGGAAACCGCGGAGGAAGAGGGCTACCGCCTCCGCGTTTATTGGACCGACCGCCAAGAGAAACGCTATCGCGATCTTTGAGCGTTAGCGCGGCATGAGATGCGTGATCCCGACGGGCGCGGCGCGCGCCAGATCGGGATCGAGCGACATCGGGATATACTCGCCACGCCGCCACAACTCGCCCAGATCGTCGTAATGGCGGGACAGGAAGTGGCCGGATTGGCCTGTGGCTGTGACGAAGACAGAGCTGCTCGGGTCCATCATATCGACAACGGTGCGGATCCCTGCCGCGTGGACGTTGAGGTAGGGGTTAGCGCCTTTGCCGCTGGTTTTTGCGCGGTTGAGCGTATTGTCGCCGCCCGAGGTGGACTGGCGGATATTCACGAAATGGCGGAGCACAGGCACTTCGCCCAGAACCTGATGGTCATGCGTGGCCATGTGCACGTCGCCCCAGCGATAGCTTTCGATCTGGGAGCCGTAGCGTTCGGTGAGGCGGAGGAGGGCTTCGTCGAGCGCTTGGCGGGCGATTTCGGTGCAAGTTTCCAGAGTTGAGGATTGCACCACGTCGCACCATGCGCCTGCACCTTCGACGTTGCGGAAAACGCGTTCGATGAAGAGCGGTTCCACTTGGGTGAATTCCTCAGAAAGAGGGCCCAATTCGTCGAGAATGAGTTTCTCCTGTAGCTCGCGCATCCATGCCATGTAGAGGAGCGGTTCGGGCATGTGTTCGTTCATCTCGCCGTTCCAGTTGGCGAGAAGCGTGAGCGCGCGTTGGCGGAGGCGTTCGGGCGTGCCTTCTGGCGCGGCTTCGCCGGTGAACCACAATTCGGCACCGACCAGAGCGAGCAGCGTTTGCGCCGCGACCGAGACCGTGTCGAGTTGGCCTTCGATGAAGCTGTCACGCGTATGGACGCGGCGGCCTTGCATCAGGCGCTGCCAGCGTTGGATGCGCTGACTATCGCCCCAGTCGAAAGACACATGCGCGGGGAAGGGGCGCTCGACGATCTTGTTGTTGGTGTTGCCGACGATACCGCCGACGGGATCCACGAATTCAGGATTGGCGATATAGGGGAAATAGCCTTGCCAGCGGTTCTCGGTGCGCCAGCCAAGCGCCGGCATCCGGCCTTGGCTTTGATGGTTCGCATCACGGCGCGGCATCCGGCCGACAAGCTTGAGCGCGATCTGTTGATTGTCCGCAAGCGTGAGGTTTTGTGCCGGAGCGACAAACAGTTGGCCCGCCGAGATCGCCTCCCGCACGGTTTGGGCCCCCATCATACGCATGGCGGCGGTCATTGTAGTGTCTTGGTTGTCGAGACCGACCCAAGAGACAGCGGCAACATGGCCGGGGGGGGTGACGGTTTCTAGGTCATATTGGGTGCCGGGCAGAACAGGGCCGTTCTCGGTCCAGCGCAGGGTGAGGGTGATCGGTTCGGCCCCTTTGATCGTGATAATCGAGGGGCGGCTCTGGAACTGCGCCCAACCTGTTGGGCTTCGGTATTCTTCCGGGTTCTCAGGGTTAAGCTCTTCCATGAAGACGTCGACATCATCGAGATAGGAGGAGGTGACGCCCCATGCGAGCGCGTCCGAGCGGCCTGAGAGGATGGCCGGAAGGCCGGGAATGGTGCCGCCGATTACGCCGCCCGTGCTCAGTTCGAGGCGCGCGAGATACCAGATCGTTGGCGCGCTGAGGCCTAGATGGGGGTCGTTGGCGAGAAGAGTGCCGCCCGAAGAGGAGCGATGCGGGCCTGCGGCCCAAGCGTTGGAGGCACCTGCAAGTTCAGTTTGTTTGATCAGGGACAGCGGATTGTTGCGGATATCGAGGGAGTTATCGGCAAAGACAGGCGCGCCTTCGGGAACGAGGCTGGCATAATCGGGGAGGGCTGCAATCCCAACACCGGGCATATCGGGGATAATGTCGAGAAGGCGGTTCGGGTCGGAGAGGATCAACGAAACGCGCGCGCGCAAGACCTCGTCCCCGATGCCGCCCTGAAGCTGGAGCGCCATCGCCTTTAGCACGGCGAGGCTATCAGCGGGGGTCCAAGGCGCGATCGGTTGGTTGAAGAGGAACATTTCCGGCGCGCCGCGACCGAGGGCTTCTTCTGCAACCTGCGTGATGCGGGCATTCACACCTGCCGAATAGGCGAGCAGCATTTCCTGCGTGCGCGCGTCTTGTGCGGAAACCGACTGTTGCGCGGCGGTGTAGAGATCATAGCGGCGCAGCAGCTTGTCGATCTCGACGCTGCGCGGGCCGAAAATCTCGGAGAGGCGACCTTGGATGGTGCGGCGGAGCATGACCATTTGCCAAAGGCGGTCCTGGGCATGGGCAAAGCCCAAGCCGAAGAATACATCTGCGTCGGACTGGCCAAAGATATGCGGGACGTTGGCGTTGTCGCGCACGATCTCGACGGGGGAGCCGATGCCGGTAACAGCGACGTCACGGTTGTAATCGGGCAAAGACCGCGAGGCGAACCAGTACACGAGGAGCATCAGAAGCGACGCCAGCACAACCATGCCTGTCGCGATCCGGATCCCCCAACGGAAAAACGTGAGCATTCGAGATTCCCTTGCCCCTTGCCAATCCCCCCCTAGCTAGCGACAAACCAGTAGCAATACAAATAACGTGGAGGGGCGTTTGATGGCAAAAGCAGCATTTTTGGGCTTGGGAGTGATGGGCTTCCGGATGGCGGGGCATCTCGCCAGCAAGGGGCACTCGGTTTCTGTTTACAACCGCACGACGGCGAAGGCCGAAGCTTGGGCTGCAAAGCATGGCGGCACCTTTGGCAAGACGCCGCGTGAGGCGGCAGAGGGGGCGGAGTTCGTGATGGCCTGCGTGGGCAATGACGATGACCTGCGCGCAGTCTGCCTCGGTCCGGATGGGGCCTTTGCCGGAATGAAGCCGGGATCGGTGTTTGTGGACCACACGACGGTTTCGGCTGCGGTGACGCGCGAGCTTTATGCTGAAGCGAAGAAGCTCGGGATTGCCTTTGTCGATGCGCCGGTATCCGGCGGGCAAGCTGGCGCGGAAAACGGCGTTCTTTCGATCATGTGCGGTGGCGATGAAGCCGATTACGCGCGGGCCGAGCCCGTAATGGCGGCTTACGCCCGGATCTGCCGTCGGATCGGCGAAAGCGGTGCGGGCCAGATGACCAAGATGTGCAACCAGATCGCGATTGCCGGCCTTGTTCAGGGCTTGGCCGAGGCGCTGCATTTCGCGCAGAAGGCAGGGCTCGATGGAGAGAAGGTGGTCGAGGTGATCAGCCAAGGGGCTGCGGGAAGCTGGCAGATGGCGAACCGTTCCTCGACCATGCTGGCGGATAAATTCGACTTCGGCTTTGCCGTGGACTGGATGCGCAAAGACCTTGGGATCTGCCTTTCAACGGCCAATGAAACCGGGGCGTCACTTCCTGTGACCGCGCTGGTGGACCAGTTCTACAAGGACGTCCAGAAGCTCGGTGGCGGGCGTTGGGATACGTCCTCACTCATCAAGCGCCTGAAGTAAAATCAGGTTGCGATATACCGGTCGCGCCGGTGGTTCATGGTGATAACCAGATTGACCACCAGCGCGCCCAAGGCCGAAATGGCCACGGTTTGCCAATCGCGCACAAAGAGCGCGAGGGTGAAGACCACGACATCAAACATCGGTTGGAAGATGCCAGCGCGAAGGCCGATAGTGTCTTGCAGATAGAGGGCGAGGATGCCGATCCCGCCGAGACTCGCGCCATGCTGGAAGAGCGCGATGAGCGCCGTACCGGAGATACAGCCGAAGAGGATTGCGCCGACGTAGGGGTTCACGGAGCCGAAGTGCACGAGATCGGGAAGTACGACAGAGAGGCCCGAGACGAGTGCGACGGCGATAAAGGTTTTCACCACGAACTTGAGCCCCATGCGTTTCTAGGCGAACCAGTAGAACGGGATGTTGATCAGGAAGAAGACGGGGCCGAAGCCGTAGCCTGTGGCTTAGGAGATCAGAACGGCCAGACCTGCGGTTTGGCCCGTGACGAGGCCGAGGTGGGTCAGGAGCACCATACTGAACGCGGCCATTCCACTGCCGAAGAAGATACCCTGCGCATCATTGAGGCTTGAGTGACGGGTGGTGGGCTCTACTGCGGAGGCCATTGGGTTACTCCGGATCAGACCGGCATTACTTCCGGTGCGGAGAGGCCGATGGCAAGGCTTTGCCGGCGGAGCTTGCGGATATAATTTTGTGCTGCGAGGAAAACAGAAGCTAAGATAAGAACCCTGAAACTCCGTTGAGAAATAATGGTGGGGCATTCTGGAATTGCGAGGCAAGCATGTGCAGATGGGCTGCTTATCACGGGGCACCGATTTTTCTGTCCGAGATCGTGACGGACCCTACGCATTCGTTGATTACGCAAAGCCATGCGGCGACGCATTGCCATACGCCCACCAATGCTGATGGGTTTGGCTTGGTATGGTATGACCAGAAGCCCGAGCCGGGGCTTTACCGCGATGTTTATCCGGCGTGGTCGGATCCCAATTTGCGGTCTTTGGCGGCACAGGTGCGCTCGGGGCTTTTCATGGCGCATGTGCGCGCGTCCACAGGCACCGCGACGAGCCGTAACAATTGCCATCCCTTTGCCTGCGGGCGGTGGTCATTCATGCATAATGGCCAGATCGGGGGCTTCGACAGCTTCCGGAAGGAAGCCGACATGATGATCCCGAATGACCTTTACGGCAGCCGCAAAGGCGCGACAGACAGCGAGGCTTTGTTTCTGGTTGCAGCGGGGATGGGATTGGACACCTGCGCCCGTACGGCCATGGAAAAAGCAACGGCCCAGTTCGAAACCAAAGCGCGGGCTGCGAGTGCCCTGCCTGCTATGAGACTGACAGCGGCACTTTCGAATGGCGAGAAACTCTATGCCGTGCGCTATGCGTCTGATGAGTTCGCGCCAACGCTCTATTACCGATGGAGTGAGAGCCGGATGGGGTGGGCGGTTGTGTCCGAGCCTCTGGATGATGGCGAAGCCGATTGGGTGTCTGTTGCTTCGGGGAGGTTCGTGACGATCGACCAGAATGGCATCGATATCCAACCCTTCCAGCCGGAACGGTTTGCGCATTAATGGCTTCAGGCGGCCTCGTGTGAGCGCTGTTTGAGGAGCGAGAGCGTCAGGAAGGCTCCGAACGACGCCAGAAGCGCGCCCAAGGATAAGGGCAGAAGCGTGCCATCGAACGCCTGACCGAAAGGAATGGCCATAATCGCGCCAGTGATTGTCGCAATACAGCCGATCACAGAGCCTGCGATGCCGCTCATGTGGCCCATGGGCTCCATCGCCAGTGCGTTGAGGTTTCCAAGTGTCATCGCGGTCTGGAAGAAGACCGAGGTTTGCCAGACGATGTAGAAAGGAAAAAGGCTATCGCCCGTCAGGCCTCCGATCCAGATCAGGGAAATCAGGAGCGACAATCCGGTTTGCACAAAGAAGGCAAGGCGGGCGAGGCGTAGCATTCCGAAGCGCATCACGAGCTTGGAATTGATAAAAGCCGCCGCGCCGGAAATCAGGGCCATCCCCGCGAACCAATAGGGAAAAGTATCGGCCATATCGAAGAGGCGGTCGAATACGGGCTGGATCAGGTTGATCGTGTTGAAGAGCAAGAGGTAGCAGAAGCTCTGCGCGAGAATGGCGAGCGACACCACAGGATGGCGGATGATTTCAGTGATCGCTTCCCAGAGAAGGCCGAGGCGGATTGGGCGGCGGTGTTCCGGGGCGAGGGTTTCTTCCTGCCGCAGTCCCATCCAGAGCGTGGCAATCGTTGCAAAAACCGCGAAGGACGCAAAGATCGCCCGCCATCCGCCGATGGAGACGATTGCGGCACCGGCGAGCGGGGCGATTGCGGGGATGAGCGTGAAGACCATCATCACAAAGGACATGATCCGCGCCATCCCACGGCCTGTGTAAACGTCTCGGACCATAGCTGTCGCGACAATTCTTGGGCCAGAAGCACCGACGCCTTGGAAGAAGCGCGCGACGAGCATCCATTCGAGGCTATCGGCTTGGGCTGCGATGATCGCGCAGATGAAATAGACCAGCGATCCCGAGATCAGTACGGGCCGCCGCCCGTATGCGTCCGAAAGTGGTCCGACGAAGAGCGTCCCAAAACCCATGCCCAGAACGAAGCTGGAAATTACCAACTGGATGCGGTTCGGAGCGTCAGGGCTGATGGCTTCCCCAATCGTGGACAATGCAGGCAGCATCGAGTCGATGGAGAATGCCACCGTGGCGTGGAGCATCGCAATCAGGGCAACGAATTCCACGCGAGACAAAGGTTTGGACATAGGTACCTGAAAATTCGCGCAATGGTAGAGGGACGCTACGCTTAAACACAATTTGAAAGCAAGAGAGCCCGGCTTCAATTGATGCGTTTGAGCGTCAGTGCACAGCGTCGGAACCCGGTGGGTCGTCTTCATTGGCGGCTTTAGGTTCCGGCTTCGGATGGGCGGGATGGGAATGGCCGAGCCGTGCGATCAGCCACTCGGTGTGTTCCGCCCGTTTCCGGCCCGCGAAAGCGCCGATTTGCTGGATCACGACCGCGAAAATGCCGAGGCCCAGGAGAATAAAGACCGTCGTTCCGATCTTTCCGGCAGCGGTGACCGGAACGATATTGCCATATCCGACGGTGGACAGTTTAACGACAGTGAAAAAATAGCTGTCGAGCCAACTCCAGCCCTCAACATGGGCGAAGTAGACGGTGCCGCCCGCGATCAGGGCAGCCAGCGTGATGAAAAGCGTGAGAACCCGGAAGAGGTCGCTCATGCGGTTTACTCCCCGGCGGCGATCTGGCCAGCGATTTCGTCGATCACGGCGAGCCATGTATCAGTGGGTTGCGCGCCGGGAACTGCGTGTTGGTTGGCTACGATAAATGTGGGCACGGAATTGACCTCCATGTTGCGGGCGGCGGCATCGCGGGCCTGTATCTCTTCGCGGTCGGCATCGGAGAGAAGAAGACGACGGATCATGGCGGCGTCGAGGCTGAGCGTGTCGGCGATGTCGGCGAGGGTGTCGATGTCCTCGATGTCACGACCATCAACGAAATAGGCATTGAAGAGGGCTGAGACCATTGCGGTCTGGCGGCCTTCGATGCCCGCCCAATGGATCATGCGATGGGCGTCGAGCGTATTCGGCGTGCGGGCGATCTTATCGAAATTGATCTTCAGATTGGCGGCTTCGGCGTGCTGCATCACGGGCAGATAGGCTTTAACGGCGCCTTGCTGGCCGCCGAACTTGGCTTCCAGATATTCGCGACGATCCATCCCGCCGCGCGGCATGTCTGGATTGAGCTGGAAGGGGTGCCATTCGATCACGAAGGGGTGGTTCGGGCGCTGTTCGAGGGCCCTGTCGAGGCGTGCCTTGCCGATATAGCACCACGGGCAGATCGGATCGCTGATGATATTGAGTTTGATGGGCTGCATCGGAGGCTCCTTCGTGGCACCCGGCCTGTGTAAAGCAGGGCGGGAGAAAAGGCGAGGTTAGCGCGGGAACAAGGGTTTGAGCGCCTTGCGTGAGAGTTTGCCATTGGCGTTAAGGGGCAGGACGGGCAGGCGGACCCAAGCGCGGGGCTGCTTGTAGCGCGCGAGGCGTTCGTCGGCCCATGCGGAAAGTGCCGCCTCATCGAGGTCTACGTCAGAGACGTAGAAGGCCGCGATGACCATTGTATCGGCTTTGATCTCGATATCGGTCACACCGATCTCTTTCAGACCGGGAAAGGCATGCATCGCGGTTTCGATTTCGAGGGGCGAGACGCGGAAGCCTCCGGCGTTCATCATATCATCGTGGCGGCCGGAGTAGGAAATATGGCCTGCTTCATCCATCACGCCGCGATCCCCCGTCAGGAACCAGCCGTTCTTGAGGCGGGCTGCGGTTTCTTCGGGGGCGCCGAGATAGCCAAGCATGAGGCCCGGATCCTCGGTGTTGACGGCGATGATGCCTTCCTCGCCAAGGATAACTGGCTGGCCTTCCTCATTGACCAAAGCCACGTGGCGGCCTTTCTGGGGGCGGCCGAGGCTGTTTTCATGGGCGGGCTCGGAGGGGCAGCCGGAAATGAAAGTCGAGAGTTCGGACATCCCAAAGGCTTCGTAAACCGGACGGCCTGTGGCAGCTTCCCATTCGTGGCGGATGCGGGCCGAGAGCTTTTCGCCTGCAGCGAGGCCATGCCGGAGTTTGGGTAGGCCGAGTGTGGGATGGGATGAGAGAAGCTTGCGGTAGACGCCGGGGGCGGCCGCAAAAATCGTGGCGTCATGCCGCTTCAGGAGGAGCGGCAACGCGGAGGGATCTAGGCCCGAGGCGGGGATAATCGCAGTGGCACCCACGCTCCACGGGTCCATGAGGCCTGTGCCCAGAGTGAAGGTCCAGTTGAAGGCTCCTGCGTGGCAGAGGCGGTCTTCCTTAGAAAGGCCATACCAGCCTTCGTGCATCATACCGCGTGCCCAGATGGCACGATGGGCGTGCTGGACGGCGCGGGATTTGCCGGAGGTGCCGGAGGTGTAGATGATATAGGCGCGGCGGTTGGGATCGCCCATGGCGAAGTCGGCAAGCGGCAGGTCGCGCATCTGGGCCAGTTCATCGACCGTGAGCGTGGGCAGGTCGGTTTCGGCGCAGGCCAAATCGGGGGCTTTGAGGATCCCTGCGGGCGAGAGCTCGGCGATCATCTTGGCGGTTTCCGGCGCGGTCAGCATGGCCGAGGTTGGCACAGGGACCATGCCCGCCGCGATGGCGCCCAGATAGGCCACAGGGAAATCCACTGTGTTGCCGAGCCGCATGAGAAGGATGTCGCCTTCCTTGAAGCCTGCTTGTTTCAATCCCGTGGCCGTGCCGAGAACAGCGGATTTGAGCCGCGCGTAGCTCCATCTGTCAGCTTTGGTGGGCGAGACGACGGCGAGGGCCACCTTGCTGGCCAGACGGTCGGCATGGGCGAGCACATGGGCTGCGAAATTGAACTGTGCGGGGCACGCGGGCCAAGGCCGGCGATCAACGATGGAGAGCATGGCTGTGGTCGTAGGATGCTGCGCGGCCCGTTGCAAGAGGGGGCTTTCACGGCTAGAGACAGGCCATGTCAACGAGCGATCCTAAAGCATTGATCCGTATTGCCCGCGAGAATGGCGGGGAGGCCCATGTCGAGCCGCTCGACTTGGGGCAACGTGTTCGCGCATTGCGAAAAGAACGGAACTGGACGCTGGAGCAGGCGGCCCAACAGGCCGGACTTGCGCGTTCGACGCTTTCAAAGATCGAGAACGGGCAGATGAGCCCGACTTATGACGCGTTGAAGAAGCTGGCGGCGGGTCTGAGCCTTTCGGTGCCGCAGCTTTTCACGCCGCCTCAGGCCGATCAGGTGACCGGGCGAATGGCGATTACCCGGTCGGGTTCGGGGGCGGCGCATCCGACGGCGACTTACGAACACGAGCTTTTGGCCGAGAGCCTGACCAAGAAGCAGATGCTGCCCTACCGTGCGCGGATCCGGGCACGGAAGATGGAAGAGTTCGAAGGCTGGGTACGCCATGACGGCGAGGAATTCCTCTACGTGCTGACCGGTGTGATCCGGCTTTACACGGAGTTCTACGAGCCTGTCGAAATGCGGCGCGGTGACAGCGCCTATTATGATGCCTCGATGGGGCACAACGTGATTTCTGTCAGCGAGGAAGACGCGACGATCCTCTGGGTCACGTCTTTAGGTTGAAGAAATGCAGAAAGCCCCGCGTGCGGGGCAAATGCAATGCGCCAGAGATTTCCCTCAGAACCAGCCGCGAACCGTGCGCGCGCCAGCGGAAATGTCGGCTCCCATGCCCTCGATGGTGCCGCAGCTTGCCAAAGCGCTGAGCCCAAGGATCATGGCGATCAAATAAACGGTATTCTTCATTGCCTGCCTCATTCACTGCTCGAAGCGCGCCGGATCTTTGCCCGTGCTTTCGCTTAGTTCCGCTCTTCGAACCACCAGACGTCTGGAAGCCAGCCAATCCTGTCGCCGTAGATCGGAACATGGGAAGGATACTTCAATCGGGCATCATGCGCAATCCGGTCGAAACGCGTGGTCCAGATCGGGATCACGTAGCGGCCTGCCATGAGAACTCGGTCCAGCGCCTGCACGGCTAACTTGAACGCTTCGGGATCGGTGGCACTCAACATGGCTGCGATCATCGCGTCGATCGCGGGTTCTTTTGCGCCCATCAGGTTGCGCGAGCCTTGCTGTTCGGCGGCAGCGGACCCCCAGTAGAGCTTCTGCTCGTTGCCGGGGCTGAGCGAGAGATCGCGGCGGAAGACGGTCATGTCGAAATCCGCGCGGGCTTCGCGTTCTGCGTATTGCGCGTTGTCGACGGGGCGGACGACCATCTGGATGCCAAGGCGTTCAAGCGAGGCGCGCCAGATGCCGAGGATGGCGATATTTGCGCTATCACCTTGGCGGACCAGAACTTCGAAGGCGAAAGGCGCACCGCTTTCGTTGACGAGCGATCCGCCTTGGACTTTCCATCCGGCCTGCCCGAGGAGGTCCATCGCGGCACGGAGATCCTTGCGGTTCCGCTCGGCCTCGTCGCCTTGGGGCAGGATGTAGCCATCCAGCACACCGGGGGGGAGGGCGGCAGCATAGGGGGCGAGCAGATCGCGGACCACGGCGCTGGCAGGGCCTTCACCGCCGGCCAGGGCCGAATTGTCGAAATAGGAGCGGATGCGAGGCTGGCGGCCTCCGGTGACGGTGCCGTTGATATAGGGGAAGTTGAACGACAGAAGCATCGCTTCCCGGACCCGCCAATCGGAGAACAAAGCCACGCGGGTGTTCATGACAAAGCCCGTCATGCCGGTGGGGCGTTGGTGCGGGATTTCCGCCTTCACGACGCGGCCCGCGGTGACGGCAGGGAAATCGAAGTTCCGTTCCCAATCCTCGGCATTGTCCTCGCGCATTATCGAGAGCGCACCTGCCTTGAATGCTTCGAACATCACAGACCGATCCCCGAAGAATTCGAGGCGGATTTCATCCAAATTGGCGGTGCCCGCTCGGAGGGGAAGCTTGGCACCCCAATAGTCGGAATTGCGCTTTAGGGAGACGAAGCGCCCTTGCTCGAAGGTGTGGACGACATAAGGCGCGGAGCCAATAGGGATATCCTGAAGCGTGCTTTCCGAGAAGGACTTCCCCTCCCACTGCGCCTTCTTGAGGATCGGGCGCAATCCAGCCAGTAGCGCCAATTCGCGATCCTCAGTGTTGAAGGTGATCCTGAGTGAGCGGGGGCCAGTGGCTTCCATTGACGCGACCTGCTTCTGGAAGCCGAGATAGCGCGGGTGGCCTTCGGTGCCGAGGGTTTCGAACGACCAGAGGACGTCTTCGACAGTGACGGGGCTGCCATCCGAGAAACGCGCCTTGGGGCGAAGCGTGAATTCGATCCACGAGCGGTCTTCTGGCACCTCCACCGATTCGCACAGGAGACAGTAAAGAGTGAAAGGTTCGTCCCATGAGCGGAGCATCAGGCTCTCATAAGCGAGGCTGCGCAGCTGCCAAGGGGCGGTTCCCTTGAGGATGAAGGGGTTCAGCGAATCGAATCCCCCGGTGTTTCCTTCGCTGTAAGAGCCACCCGAGGGCGCATTTGGGTTGGCATAGGGCAGCGATACTATATCCTGTGGCAGGGCTGGTTCGCCATACATGGCAAGCCCATGCTGCGGGGCAGCCACAACCGGAGCGGTGGTTATTCCTGCCGCAATAACCAGTGAAAATGCTCGAATTTGCCGGAAAAAATGGTTCTTCATTTCGGCAACAATCCTGCTCTTGCTTTGTTTTGTTGGCGCTGAACCTAACGGTGCCGTTATGACTTTTCAAACTTTTAACTTGGAGTCTTCATGGGGAAGGTCTATAACAACACCACTGCTCGATAGGTTTCTTGCCTGTATGAAACCTGCCTCAATGACTTAACGCCGGCTTCGTGCCGGCGTTTTTTTTAGCCCTGAGGGTCTCGCGCGCTTTTCCCCCATCCCGTGCATGCTATGCTGCAGGCGCAAAATGAACGGACGATGATTGGCAAAGGAGAGCCCCATGTCGTTGAAAGGCAAAACCGCAGTTGTGACCGGTTCGAACTCTGGTATCGGCCTCGGTGTGGCGCGGGCTTTGGCGGGCGCGGGCGCTTCCGTGGTGCTGAACTCTTTTACCGACCGTGACGAAGACCACCGACTGGCCTCGGAACTGGGAGCCGAGTTTGGTGTGGATGTGCGCTACATCAAGGCCGATATGTCGAGCGGCGAGGAGTGCCGGGCGTTGATTGAAAAAGCGGGAGCATGCGATATCCTTGTGAACAATGCGGGGATCCAGCACGTCGCGCCCATCGACGAGTTTCCGGTGGCGAAATGGGATGCGATCATCGCGATCAACCTCTCGTCCGCGTTCCACACGACGGCAGCCGCCTTGCCGATGATGCAGAAGAACGGCTGGGGGCGGGTGGTGAACGTGGCGTCGGCCCATGGGCTGACCGCCTCGCCTTATAAGTCCGCCTATATCGCCGCCAAACATGGCGTAGTGGGCCTGACCAAGACGACCGCGCTGGAGATGGCGGGGCTGGGCATCACCGCCAATGCGATCTGCCCCGGCTATGTGCTGACGCCCTTGGTGGAAGCGCAGATCCCCGATCAGATGAAGTCCCACAACATGGATCGCGACACGGTGGTGCGGGAAGTCATGCTGGCGCGTCAGCCTTCGAAGCAGTTCGCGACCGTGGAGCAGATCGGTGGCACAGCTGTGTTCCTCTGCTCGGATGCAGCTGCCCAGATCACCGGGACGACCATCAGCGTGGACGGCGGCTGGACGGCTTTGTGAGAAAGCGCGAGCGAGGGGCGCTGCCCCTCGCGCTCCCCGGGATATTTGCACCAATATGAAAGGGAGCGGTTTTTCCGCTCCCTTTCGTTTTCCAAGCTTTGTGATCGCTTACTTCTCGGGGATGAGGCCGCGTGGCGAGAACCTCAAAACGAGGAGAAGCAGGATCCCCATGGTGAAGAGGCGCATGTGGGCGGCGCTGTCGATCAGGTGGGATTTGAGAGCACCGTCACCAAGGCCCGAGGTGATGAGGTTCATCAACCCGATGCCGAGCGGCTCGACCTGCACCCAGAGGAACCAGATCAGGAAGCCACCTAGGACCGAACCGAGATTGTTCCCCGAACCACCGATGATCACCATCACCCAAATCAGGAAAGTGAAGCGCAGGGGTTGGTAGCTGGTGGGGGTCAACTGGCCGTCCATCGAGGTCATCATCGCACCGGCGATACCGCAGACAGCGGAGCCGAGGATGAAGACCTGAAGGTGGCGGCGCTTGACGTCTTTGCCCATGGCTTCTGCGGCCACTTCGTTGTCACGGATCGCGCGCATCATCCGGCCCCACGGGCTGTGACGGGCGCGTTCGGCGAGCCAGAAGATGATCGCGAGAACGATGGCGAAGAGCACCGCGTAGAGCAGTTTGACCCAGAGGGTGGAGGCGGTGGTGGGGTCGAGCCCGAGGCCTGCGGCGCGTTCGAGGAAGGCCGGATCCTGCTGGAGTTCGACTTCCAGAGGCACGGGCCACGGGCGCGGCAGACCGATGATGTTCTTCACACCGCGCGCCAGCCAATCCTCGTTTTTCAGGATCGCGATGATGATCTCCGCGATGCCGAGCGTGGCGATGGCGAGGTAGTCGGAGCGGAGGCCCAGAGCGGTTTTGCCGATGATCCACGCAGCCCCTGCGGCGAGGACGCCGCCCAAGGGCCAGGAGAGTAGGATCGGCAGGCCAAGCCCACCGATATTGCCCGCGCTCGCGGGGTTATTCGCTTCGATCACGGTGACGGCAGCGTCGAAGACGGCGCGGAAGGCGAAAAAGCCGATCAGGAGGATCGCCAGCACGGCAAGCCCACGGGTGCGGCCTTTATCGAGGCGGCGCCATGCGAGTATGGCAAGCCCGATGGTGGCGGCACCCATCAGGAGCCCGCCGACGGCCTGGAAGGCCGGGCCGGGCCAAGCTTCAGGGACAGGGCGGGCGGCGACTAGAACCGAGGCCAGACCGCCCAAGGCGACAAAGCCCATGATCCCTGTGTTGAAGAGGCCGGCAAAGCCCCATTGCAGGTTCACGCCAAGCGCCATGATAGCCGAGATCAGCCCCATATTGAGAATGAGAAGCGCCGAGTTCCAGCTTTGGACAAAGCCCGTACCGATGATGAGGACGGCGATCCCGGCGAAGAGGAGGGTGTTTTTCAAGGTGTCGTTCATACCGATTTCCCCTGGAACAGGCCTGTGGGCTTGAAGAGCAGTACGATCAGGAGGATCCCGAAGGAGACCGCGAATTTATAGTCCGTGGAGAGAAGTTGCAGGAGGCCGTCCGGGGCCATGCTTTCGGGCAGGGTGTAGGTGGCGACCTTTTTCCACGCATAGGTGACCGTGACTTCGGAGAAGGCGATGACAAACCCGCCTGCAATCGCGCCCACCGGATTGCCGAGGCCACCGACAATGGCAGCAGCGAAGAACGGCAGGAGAAGCTGGAAATAGGTGAAGGGTTTGAAGGACTTGTCGAGTCCGTAGAGCGTGCCTGCGATGGTGGTGAGGGCTGCAACGATGAGCCAAGTGACTATAACCACGCGTTCGGGGTTGATGCCAGACAGGAGCGCCAGATCTTCGTTATCCGAGAAGGCCCGCATGGATTTTCCGGTGCGGGTCTTGTTGAGGAACCAGAAGAGCACGGCCACGACGAGGACGGCGGTGACCACGGTGATCGCGGTCGAGGTGCGGATCGCGAGGGCTTCTTGGAGGCCGGTCATCTGTTTGAAGGTGCGCGCCGAGATCAGGAAGCGCTCGCCATCGGCGAAGCTTTGGTCGTCGGGGCCGATGATGAAGCGGACGACGCCGTTCATGATGAACATCACCCCCAGCGAGACCATCACGAGGATCACCGGATCGGACTTCTTCTTGCGATAGAAGCGATAGACGGTGCGGTCTGTGAAGATCATAACGGCAGCGGTGATGGCAATGCCGAAGGGCAGGGCTAGAAGTGCCGTGGGCAGGGGCCCGAGGTGGATGCCGATGGACTGGAACCACCATGTGATGAGGATGACGGCCATGGTGCCGAAGGCCATCGTGTCGCCATGGGCGAAGTTCGAGAAGCGCAGGATGCCGTAAACGAGCGTGACACCGAGCGCGCCGAGCGCGAGTTGGCTGCCATAGGCGAGCCCAGGGATCAGCACGAAATTGGCGAGCGCCACGAATGCGTTGAGAAGATCCATGTCAGCCTCCGAGGAAGGAGCGGCGCACTTCGGGGTCGGCGAGGAGTTCTTTGCCGGTTCCGGTGTGGGCGTTGGCACCTGTCACGAGGACATAGGCGCGGTCTGCGATTTCAAGGGCTTGGCGGGCGTTCTGTTCCACCATCAACACGGGAAGGCCCGTGCGGGCGACCTCGATGATGCGGTCAAAAAGCTCGTCCATGACGATGGGCGAGACGCCTGCGGTGGGTTCGTCGAGCATGAGCACCTTTGGTTTGGTCATCAGCGCGCGGCCGACGGCGACTTGCTGGCGCTGGCCGCCGGAGAGTTGGCCTGCGGGCTGACGGCGCTTTTCTTTCAGGATCGGGAAGAGGTGGTAGACCTGTTCGAGCGTATCCGTGAAATCATCGGTGCGGATGAAAGCCCCCATTTCGAGGTTCTCTTCGACCGTCATGGAGGTGAAGATGTTGTGGGTTTGCGGCACGAAACCCATGCCCTTCACCACGCGTTCTTGCGGCGAGAGGGTGGTGATGTCTTCGCCGTCCAGAAGCACGCGGCCGGAATGCAGGTTGAGCATGCCGAAGACGGCTTTCATGGCAGTGGATTTGCCCGCGCCGTTGGGGCCGACGATGACGGCGATCTCGCCGGGGTTCACGGCGATGGTACAATCGTTGAGGATCGCGGGGCCTTTGCCGTAGCCGCCGGTCATCGCCTTACCAATCAGAAATGGTTGGGTCATGCGATTTTGTCCTTATTTTTCAGACCTGTGCCGAGGTAGGCTTCGATCACCTGCTCGTTGGCCTTGATCTCGGCCAGAGTGCCCTCGGCGAGAACCTTGCCTTCGGCCATGCAGATCACCGGATCACAAATGCGGCCGATGAAATCCATGTCGTGTTCGATGACGACGAAGGTGTAGCCGCGTTCCTTGTTCAGGCGCACGATGGCATCGGCGATGGTGTTGAGAAGCGTGCGGTTCACGCCAGCGCCGACCTCGTCGAGGAAGACGATCTTGGCATCGACCATCATGGTACGGCCAAGTTCGAGGAGCTTCTTCTGGCCGCCCGAAATCTGACCTGCCTTGTGGTCGGCGAGATGGGAAATCGTCAGGAATTCAAGAACTTCATCGGCTTTTGCACGAAGAGCGCGCTCTTCGTCGGCGATGCGTTTGCGGCCGAACCATGTGTTCCAGAGGGTTTCTCCGGCTTGGCCTGCGGGCACCATCATCAGGTTCTCGCGGCAGGACATGGAGGAGAATTCATGGGCGATCTGGAAGGTGCGCAGGAGGCCATTGTGGAACAACTCGTGCGGCTCAAGCCCCGTGATATCCTCGCCATCCATCAGGACGCGGCCCGAAGTTTGTTTATGAACGCCAGCTATCACGTTGAAAAGAGTGGTTTTTCCGGCGCCATTGGGGCCGATCAATCCGGTGATGCTGCCTTTGCGGATCTCAAGGCTCGCACCGTCGACGGCATGGAAACCGCCGAAATGTTTGTGCAGGTCGTCAACGACGATCATTTTGCTTCCCCGTCTTGGCGCCATTTTCGGCGCTCTAGATATGGGAACAGCCCGGATCACTCCGGGCTGCTCGGTAGTGAGAAAAAGCGCCGATTAGCGGTACTTAACCGTGGAGATCTTGCCGTCTTTGAACTCGATCTCGCGGTAGTTGCCAGCGGACTCGCCGGGGCCGATCAGTTCGACAGCAGACGCGCCGACGTAGTCGATGTCTTTGCCTTCTTTGATCAGCTGGATGGCTTTTGCCAGTTCACCCGGAAGGATCGGCTCGCCCGGTGCGTTGGCGAGATCCATGACTTTCGAGGACCAGTCTTTCGCGTTGGTCGAACCAGCAGCCTGCATCGCGAGAGCGATCAGAGCAGCAGCGTCGTAGGATTCCGGTGCGAAGGCCTGAGTGCCATCGAAACCAGCAGCGGCTGCCGCGGCCTGGAAGGCGGCTGCGCCGTTCGAGTCGGTGCCCGGGTGCTGGCCGAAGGATCCGTTCAGCTCTGCGCCGAAACGCTCTTCGAGGCCGGTGCCGACCATGCCGTCGGGCAGCATGAAGGTCGAGAAGGCGCCGGAGTCGAGCGCTGCACGGATCACGCCCGAACCGCCCTGGTCGATGTAGCCTGCGACGACGAGGATTTCACCGCCAGCAGCTGCGAGAGCGCCGACTTCAGCCGAGTAGTCGGCTTTGCCGTCTTCGTGTGCAGCCGAAAGGGTGACTTTGCCGCCAGCAGCTTCGAAAGCTGCCTGGAAGCTGTCTGCGAGGCCCTTGCCGTAGTCGTTGTTGGTGTAGGTGACGGCGACTTCCTTGATACCACGCTCGCCGAGGATCTCGGTCATCACGACGCCCTGACGCGCGTCGGAGGGTGCGGTGCGGAAGAAGAGGCCATCGTCTTCAGCGGTCGAGAGGGCGGGCGAGGTCGCGGAGGGCGAGATCATCGCGATGCCGTTCGGACGCGCGACGTTCTGCAGGATGGCGCCAGTCACGCCGGAGCAGTCTGCACCCATGATGGCGGCAACGCCTTCGGAGGTGACGAGACGTTCTGCGGCAGCGGTTGCAGCTGCTGCATCGACGCAGGTGGAGTCGCCGCGTACCGGGGTAACCATGGTGCCGTCGATCACGCCGCCAGCAGCGTTGATTTCAGCGATTGCCAATTCGGCGCCAGCGGCCATGCCGGGCGTGATCGATTCCAGCGGGCCGGTGAAGCCCAGAACGATGCCGACTTTGACTTCTTTCGAGTGGCTGCCAGCGAGTGCTGCACCGGCTACGAGAGCGGTGGCCGCAGAGGCCAGAAGAAGCTTTTTCATTTGTATTCTCCCCAAGGGTGGTTCTGATTGGAACTCAAGGTCCGGAGATAAATCTATTTCGAGTGCCCGAGAAAGAAAAGGGTTTCGTGCTAGCGCTATCCTTTTTCCATGCTGTTCCGATGGGAGAGCGGAGTTAGTTTGCAACGGCAATTACTGCCAAGGAATTAAGGCCCGGGCCGTTGACGCGGGGAGGGGAAGGGCTTAGGCACGCGGACCGTCGCGCGAGAGGGAATAGATGCGGAAATTCATTGCAAAAAACCGCAGGTCATTGGAGCGCGGCGCAGGGGTTGCGGGCTTTGCGGCTATGGCTGGAGGGCTGTGCTGGCTCTTGGGGATCGATCCGGCGTTCGGGGCTGTCCTTGGCCTTGCGGGCGCTTTCGGGGGGCTCTTGAGGGGCCGGAGTGCGGAAGATGACGTGGCGGCAGCGGAGGGGGCTTTCGCGGGCCCTGCGCCCTTCATTCGTTACCCTGACGGGAAATATGTGCGCCCAGCCGACAATGGGTTGAATAACGCGGATTTCCGGTGGGTCGCGGGCATTCTCTTGCCGCATTACGGCACTTTACGGCCTCTGGTGGCGGACCTCGATCGGGGTAATTGGCAGACACTCGATCCGGAAAGCGATCTGGCGGATGCGGTGCTGGAAAGCGTGGCGGGATTGATCGACGCGGTGCCGGATTGGGCCGAGGAAGGCCAGTTGCCTCTCGTAGCGCTTTACCTTTCGGAACTGGAGCGGCTGTTGCGTGACACGATCGGGCTGGACTTTGTCCATCCCGAGGACATGCGGCCTGCGCCGAAGCCACGGCAGATGAACTAGTCGCGGTTTTTCAGCCTGTTAACCTGCGAAAACTGCCATTTCCGAGGCGTATGGATCGCGTCTGGATTGCGTATGGCTTGCGTCATGACGTTTGGCCGCGCGCGCGGCGTTAAGGGCGGCGCGCGGTGGGGTAAGGTTTTGACGCGTTGAGAGAAGAGGGGGGCGCTGCCCCCCGCCCTTCGGGCCCCGGGATATTTGAAAAAGCGAAATGATTGGCGCGGCTCGGAAGCGCGCGCTTCAGATCGAGAGGCGTGTCGCGTGGCTGCCGCGCTCGCGGTAGGGGGTGGTGTCGTAATGCGCGCGGTAGCATTTCGAGAAATGCGACGGCGAAGCGAAGCCGCAGGCAAGTGCCACGTTGATCACGCTCATGTCGGTTTGCATCAGGAGGTTGCGCGCCTTCTGGAGGCGCAGTTCCATGTAGTAGCGTTTTGGAGAGCGGTTGAGGTAGCGGCGGAAGAGGCGTTCGAGCTGGCGGGTGGACATGCCGACTTCCTTGGCCAAAGCGGCTGGGCTGATCGGCTCTTCGATGGCGCCTTCCATTTTCTGGATCACCTGGCTCAGTTTCGGGTGGCGCACGCCGATGCGGGTGGGCACGGAGAGACGCTGGGTGTCCTGGTCGGTGCGGATGGAATTGTAGATCAGCTGGTCGGCCACGAGATTGGCGGTGTCTTCACCGTGGTCATCGGCGATGAGTTTCAGCATGAGGTCGATCGAAGAGGTGCCGCCTGCGGTGGAGAGGCGGTTGCCGTCGACGACGAAGACGGATTTCGTGAGGCGGACCTCTTCGAATTCCTCGATGAAGCTGTCCTGATTCTCCCAGTGGATCGTCGCGCGTTTGCCATCCAAGAGACCGGCTTTGGCGAGCGAATAAGCCGCCGTGCAGAGGCCGCCGAGCGGCATGCCTTTGCGGGCCTCGCGGCGGAGCCAGCTCAGGAGCTTTTTCGAGGTGGATTTGGCGACGTTGATGCCGCCGCAGACGAGGATCGTGTCTTCGCGTTCAAGCTCGATGAGATCGGCGTCGAGTTTGAATTCGGTGCCGGCAGAGCAGGAGACGGTATTGCCTCCTTCGCCGATGAGCATCCAGCTGTAGACTTTCTCGTCGAGCATGCGGTTGGCGATGCGCAGGCATTCGAGCGCGGAGGCAAAGCTCAGAAGGGTGAAATTGTCGAGGAGGACAAAGACGAAGCGCCTCGGCTCGGCGGGTTTCGCGCGGTCAAAGGTAGATGTGCTTGTTGCAGGCTTCATGGCGCTCCTCCGGTCCACCCGTTTATAGGCCAGCAATGCCTTTTTAGTTGCGCCTCCGCAAGGGCCAGTATCCGAAAGCGACGCTATATGGCGTGATTGAGTTGTGACTATTTCCGAACTGGTTCTTTCCTTGTTCCCGCAGTATAGGGAGGCTTCCGAGCCTTAGACGAAGGGGACTATCATGACCGAATGGCAGAGATCGAACTGGCGCAACAAGCCCCGCGTTCAGATGCCTGACTATCCGGACGCGGAGGCGTTGAGCTCTGTCGAAGCACAACTGTCGAAATATCCCCCGCTGGTCTTTGCAGGCGAGGCCCGCAAGCTGAAGAAGGCTTTGGGGGCGGCCTCGCGTGGTGAGGCGTTCCTGTTGCAGGGCGGCGATTGTGCCGAGGCCTTCGACCAGTTCAGTGCAAATGCGATCCGCGACACGTTCAAGGTGATGTTGCAGATGGCGATGGTGCTGACCTACGGCGCGAAAGTGCCTGTTGTGAAAGTGGGCCGTATGGCCGGGCAGTTTGCCAAGCCGCGTTCGGCACCTTTCGAGGTGATCGATGGCGTGGAACTGCCGTCTTACCGTGGCGATATCATCAACGAGCTGGCACCGACGCTGGAGGCGCGTATTCCGCGCCCCGAGAAGATGCTGCAGGCCTATCTGCAGGCGGCGGCCACGCTGAACCTGTTGCGCGCCTTCTCGACGGGGGGCTATGCCGATGTGCATCAGGTGCACAGCTGGACGCTGGGCTTCACGGAAAGCGAGAAGGCAAGCCGCTTCCGCGATATGGCGGCGCGGATTTCCGACACGCTCGATTTCATGAAAGCGGCCGGGCTTGATAGCGCGGCGCGCCACGAGTTGCAGACGGTGGATTTCTACACCTCGCACGAGGCGCTTCTCTTGGAATACGAAGAGGCGCTGTGCCGGAATGACTCGACCTCCGGCAAATGGCTGGCAGGTTCGGGCCATATGATCTGGATCGGAGATCGCACCCGCCAGCCCGATGGCGCGCATGTGGAATTCTGCCGGGGTGTCTTGAACCCGATCGGGCTGAAGTGCGGCCCGACGACGACAGCGGACGATCTGAAAGTGCTGATGAAGAAGCTCAACCCCGAGAACGAAGCGGGCAAGCTGACGCTGATCGCGCGCTTCGGGGCTGGCAAGGTGGGCGAGCATCTGCCGCGCCTCGTCAAGGCGGTAAACGAAGAGGGTGCGAATGTGGTGTGGGTTTGCGACCCGATGCATGGCAACACCATCAAGTCCTCCTCGGGCTACAAGACGCGGCCCTTCGATTCCGTGTTGCGTGAAGTGCGCGAGTTCTTCGGTGTGCATAAGGCCGAGGGCACGATCCCCGGAGGTATGCATTTCGAAATGACCGGCCAAGACGTGACGGAATGCACGGGCGGGGTTCATGCGGTTTCGGACGAGGATCTGTCGGATCGCTACCACACGGCCTGCGATCCGCGCCTGAATGCCTCGCAGTCGCTGGAACTGGCGTTTCTTGTGGCGGAAGAGCTTTCGAACCTGCGGCTGGAGCGGCAGGCAGCGGCGTTTTAACCGCGCTTTATTTGACGACCCTAAGGTGGTCGCCCCGCAAGGGCGGCCGCTTTTCGTTTGGGGCCTCAGTTGTGGCAGCGAGGGCCACGGGCGGGCGGTGATCGGTGTTGAAGTGCGGTGTGCCTATGGAGAAGCGGCGGGGTGCCGTGCCGCAACTGCCGGGCGCATAGAGAAGGCCCAAGAGGCGGTCTGTGGTCTTGGGGGTGGAGGCGAGGGGCCAGAGGGTGAGGTTGCCGCCGAGTTTCGGGCGACCGTAGCTGGCTTCAGATGTGAGCGAGACTTCGGCCACGGCGGCTGTGGTGAAGACGCGCTCGACGGTGTCCATGAAGGCGCGGCGGCTTTCGGGTTCGATGAAGATGGTGCCGGGCATGCCACGGACCTCCATGCCGAGGAGGTTGGAGAGCATAGAGCCTGCGACGCGGAGGCGCGCGTGGCCGGGGGCGATGCGTTCGGCAACGAGGAGCCAAGGGAGGGCGGCGTCGAGGGCGCAGGGGTTCAACTCGGTGCGCAGAGGGGCGCTGCGATCACCTTTAAGACTGGCCCAATAGCTGTGGACTTCGGCGGCGAGTTGGCGACCGATGCGGGGCATTTCGAGGCCGTTCAGCGACTGCATGAAGGGAATGACACCTTCGAAATCCTGCGAATCTAGGGACATTTTTGCCTCGGTACTTGTAAACAATCGATGGGGCGGTTTTCGCATGAAACGCGAGGCTGGTGAGGGGGAAAGCTAACAATTGGTTAACCCTGACCCTCCGGATAGGGTCGGTGCTTGCGCGCTGGCGCGGCTTCTCTTAGGGCTTGGGGAATGCAAGGAAGGTGCTCATGCTCACATCGATGACGGGATTTGCCAGTGCGCGCGGCGAGGGATGCGGCTTTAGCTGGGTGTGGGATTTGCGGAGTGTGAATTCCAAGGGGCTGGATCTGCGGCTGAGAGTGCCGGACTGGATCGAGGGCCTGGAAGCGGGATTGCGGGCGGCTTTGGGAAAGGCTGTGACGCGGGGATCGGTTTCCTTGTCGCTGCGCCTGTCGCGCGAGGTGGGAAGCGTTGGGTTCTCGCTGAATGAAGAGATGTTGCAAGCCGTTCTGACGGCGATGGCGCGGGTGGAAGATGTGGCGGGTGCGCAGCATCTGGCCTTGGGGCGCGCGACGGCGGCGGATGTGCTGGCGGTGCGGGGTGTGTTCGAGGTAGGCGAGGCCGAGGCGGATACCGAGGGGCTTTTGAAGGCGCTGATGGCCGAGGTTCCGGCGCTGTTGAAGGCCTTCCAAGAAGCACGCGCAGGTGAAGGCAAGGCGCTGTTCGCGGTGCTGGATCGGCAAATCAGTGAGATTGAGCGGCTGACCTTGGCCTCCGAGGCCGCAGCGGCGGCACGCGCTAGCGGGCAGGAAGAGGCGCTGAAAGCGGCGGTGGCCAAGGTGATGGGCGTGACCGATGCGGTGGAGCCTGCGCGGTTGGCTCAGGAATTGGCGCTTCTGGCCGTTAAGACCGATGTGACGGAAGAGATTGACCGCCTGAAGGCCCATGTGGCGCAGGCACGGGAGCTGATTGCGGCAACGAAACCCGTGGGGCGGCGTTTGGACTTCCTGATGCAGGAGTTCAATCGCGAGGCCAATACGCTCTGCTCGAAGTCGCAGTCGACGGAGCTGACGCGGATCGGGCTCGATCTGAAAACCGTGATCGACCAGATGCGCGAACAAGTACAGAATGTGGAATAAGCCATGACCCAGACCAGACGCGGCCTTCTGATTATCCTCTCGTCGCCTTCGGGCGCGGGGAAATCGACGCTTTCGAAACGGCTTCTCGCGTGGGACCCGTCGCTGAGTTTCTCGGTTTCGGCCACGACGCGCCAACCGCGCCCCGGTGAGGTGGATGGCAAGGATTACCACTTCCTCGAAGAGGGCGAGTTCAAGCGGCTGGCGGGCGAGGGCGGGATGCTGGAGCACGCGGATGTGTTCGGCAATTATTACGGCTCGCCGAAAGCGCCTGTGGCCGAGGCGATTGGCCAAGGGCGCGACGTGCTTTTCGATATCGACTGGCAAGGTGCGCAGCAGATCCGCAATTCGGACTTGGGCAAGTTCACCCTGTCGATTTTCATTTTACCGCCTTCTATCAAGGAGTTGCGGCGTAGACTTGAGACGCGCGGGCAAGACAGCACCGAGGTGATCCAGAAGCGGATGGCGAAAAGCTGGGACGAGATCAGCCATTGGGATGGTTATGATTTCGTGCTTGTGAACGATGATCTGGACGCCACCTTCGAGAAGCTCAAGACCATCGTCGATGCAACGCGCTTGCGCCGAGAGCAGCAACCCGGTTTGGTGGTACACGTGCGCGCGTTGCAGGGCGAATTCGAGGAGATGCTATGACACTTTACACATTGGACGGGCTTTCGCCCACGATTCCCGAGGATGGTGATTACTGGGTCGCCCCCGGCGCGCATGTGATCGGCAATGTGGTGATGGAAAGCGGCACGTCGGTCTGGTTCGGATGCACGATCCGCGGCGATAACGAGGTGATCCTGATCGGGGCTGGCAGCAACGTGCAGGAAAGCACGGTGATGCACTCGGACGAAGGCTATCCCATTACCATCGGTAAGAATTGCACCATCGGCCATAAGGCGATGCTGCATGGCTGCACGATTGGCGACAACTCGTTGATCGGGATGGGCGCGACGGTGCTGAATGGAGCGAAGATCGGCAAGAATTGCCTGATAGGGGCAGGAGCCTTGATCACGGAAGGCAAGGAAATTCCGGATGGAAGCCTTGTGATGGGCGCGCCGGGCAAAGTGGTGCGGCAGTTGGACGAGGCCGCGATCCAGCGGCTGACAGGTTTGGCGCTGCATTACCAAGAGAACATGCGCCGGTTCCGGAGCGGCTTGAAAGCGCTCTAATCAAGCGACGACTCTGGCGCGTTCTTCGGCGGTGAAGTTGCGGCAGATGTCTCGGGTATAGCGGCAGCGGGAGGGCTGTTCGGTGCCGTCCTCGATCCGGAAGGTGAGACCGGGGAAGCTGGGGGCGAGTTCGCGGAGCACCATTTTCGGATTGCGAAGGCCTTGGGCGTAGAGGCAGAGCACAGCGTGGGAGCCGCTTTGGGCGAGAATGCCTGCGATGTCATTAGCGTCATATTCGGCACAAAAGAGGGCGCAATGCACTTCTTCGGGTGCAAGACTGGCGAGATGCGGGGCGTTAAGGGAAGAGAATAAGAGCGCATTTCCAGACGCTTGGGCAAAAAATGCCTAGGGCGATTGGATAAAGAGAGTTCGGGGGGCGGACGACATGGCAGTGCAGACCTTTTGGTGGAGAGAAAGCCCTCTGTTTCCATCCTAGGACGTATTCTAGAGATTAAAACCAATTCGAAAGGATAGGTTCGGAAAAATCGTTGCTCTTGTCAAAAAACTTAGCCCAAAGGCGGTCTCAATCTGCCAAAAGGACAAAAACGGGGGAAGCGATGAACCGCGCCGATCTGCTGCAAGTTCTTGGGGCGTTGCCACAGGCCGCTCTGGCCATCGATGCTGACGCTCGCATCTTGGTGGCGAATGCCGGGGCCGAGGGGATTTTCGGCGCGGAACTGGCCGGAAAGCCCTTGGTGATGGTGGCGCGCCAGCCTGCGGTGATGGCGGCGGTGGAGGCGGGAGCACGCCAATCCGTACGAATCACGCGGCAGGATCAGGGCAGTGAGCAGTATCTGATCCTGACAGTCGCCCCGATCCGCGTGGACGGAGCCGAAGCGCAGATGCTCTTTTTCGAGGATATCACCGAGCGCGAGGTGGCCGCGCAGATGCGGCGGGATTTCGTGGCGAATGTAAGCCACGAGCTGCGCACGCCTTTGACGGCGCTCATGGGCTTTGTGGAAACCCTGCAAGGCCCAGCAAAGAATGACCCAGTGGCGCAGGAGCGGTTTCTGGCGATCATGGCGGGTGAGGCGGGGCGGATGAACCGTTTGGTGCAGGATCTTTTGTCATTGAGCCAGGTGGAGGCCACGGAGCGGATCCGGCCGACGGCGGAAATCGATCTGGCGCAGCTTCTGGGATCGACATTGCGGGGGCTGGAACCGGTGGCGGAGGCCGCGAAAGTGGTGTTCGAGACGGAAGGCTTGGAGCGCGCGGTGCCAGTGCGGGCCGATAGCGACCAGGTGCGGCAAGTGCTGACGAACCTCATCGAGAACGCAATCAAATATGGCGGTTCTGGCGGGCGAGTGAAGGTGATGGTTGAAGAAATCTCCCGCGATGCGGGGTTGCGTGGGCCTGCGGTGCAGGTGGTGGTGCAGGATTTCGGGCAGGGGATAGACCGCATGCATATTCCGCGCCTGACCGAACGGTTCTACCGTGTGGACAGCCATCGGTCGCGGGCGATGGGGGGCACGGGGCTGGGGCTTGCGATCGTGAAGCACATCGTGAATCGCCATCGCGGGCGGTTCCGGATCGAGAGCACAGTTGGAGCGGGGAGCCGCTTTTCGGTGACGTTGCCGCGCTAAGGTATTCCGGAACGGAATGGGTTAACGCGGGAGGTCGTCCTCGGTTTCTGCCTCCGTGGCGAGCCAGTCGCGGAACTGGCGGAGTGCGGGATCGGCGGATTTCTCTTTCGGCCAAACGAGCCAATAAGCACCGAGGGCAGGGGTGGCGCCACCCCAAGCGGGCGTAAGTTCGCCGCGCTGGATCGGTGCTTCGGCGAGATAGTCGGGCAGGAGGGCCACGCCGAGGCCGTGGATGGCGGCTTGGGTGATGGTGGAGAACTGGTCGTGCAGCGTGCCGCGCGGCACTTCGGCGGCCACGCCCCAGTGCGCGAGCCAATCGGCCCAAGCCGTGGGGCGGGTCTGGATGTGGAGGAGCGGCAGGCCCAAGAGATCGGAGGGCCGCGCGACGGTGTGGCGGTCAAGGAGAGGCGGCGCGCAGACGGGCAGAACAGTTTCTGCGCGGAGCTTCAGGTGGTTGCATCCGGGCCAATCCGGATTTCCATAATGTATCGCTGCATCAAAGCCTTCAGTTGCAAAATTGAAGCGCTGGAGGCGGGTGCCCATATGGATGGTGATCTCGGGATGGGCCTCGGCGAAGCGCGGAAGGCGAGGCATGAGCCAGCGCATCCCGAAGGTGGGGAGAATGGCGAGCGAGAGGCTGCCGCCCGATGGGTTCACGGTGAGGCGCATGGAGGCCTGGCCGATCCGCGCCAGTGCTTCGCGGATTTCGGCGGCATAGGCGGAGGCGGCGGGCGTGAGGCGGAGGCGGTTGCCTTCGCGGATGGCAAGCGTGACGCCCAATGTTTCTTCCAGCGAGAGAAGCTGCTTCGAAACGGCGGATTGCGAAAGCGCCAGTTCCTCGGCGGCAGCGGTCGCGGAGCCTAAACGGTCAATCGCTTCGAGCGCGGAGAGCGCTGTGGTGGAGGGCAGGAAGCGGCGCGAGGGCAGGGGCATTAACATTCCATTTTGTCATACTGGACTGCCAATCCTTCGTTGAACTGCACAAAAACGCAAGGTATTTTGACGGAAGATGCCATTAGGCAGCACGAAATTCCGTCATGCCGGAGGATAACATGACCGAGGAAATCCGCGTTCTGAAAGCCAAGGAACAGCCTGATCTGAGCAGCTTTAACTGGGCTGACCCGTTCTATCTGGAAGACCAGCTGAGCGAAGACGAGCGGATGATCCGCGATTCCGCCAAGGCCTATTGCGACGAGAAGCTGATGCCGCGCATCAAGGACGCTTTCGCGCATGAAAAGACCGATCCGTCGATCTTCCGCGAGATGGGCGAGATGGGGCTTCTGGGCACGACAATCCCCGAGGAATACGGTGGCTTGGGCGGCAGCTATGTGACCTATGGCCTCGTGGCGCGGGAAGTGGAGCGGGTGGATTCGGGTTATCGCTCGATGATGTCTGTGCAATCCTCGCTCGTGATGTATCCGATCTATGCCTATGGTTCGGAGGCTCAGCGCAAGAAATATCTGCCGAAACTGGCTTCGGGCGAGTGGATCGGCTGCTTTGGCCTTACGGAACCGGACGCGGGGTCTGACCCGGCCGGCATGAAGACGCGGGCTGTGAAAACCGCGACGGGCTATAAGCTTTCCGGCTCGAAGATGTGGATTTCCAACGCGCCGATCGCGGATGTGTTCGTGGTTTGGGCGAAGTCGGAAGCGCATGGCGGGAAGATCCGTGGTTTTGTGCTTGAAAAGGGCATGAAGGGGCTTTCGGCACCGAAGATCGAAAACAAGATGAGCCTGCGTGCTTCGATCACGGGCGAGATTGTGATGGATGGCGTGGAAGTGGGCGAGGATGCGCTTCTGCCGTTCGTGGAGGGCCTCAAGGGGCCGTTCGGCTGCTTGAACCGTGCGCGCTATGGCATTTCGTGGGGCGCTATGGGCGCGGCCGAGTTCTGCTGGCATGCGGCGCGCCAGTATGGCTTGGATCGCCACCAGTTCCGCCGCCCGTTGGCACAGACGCAGCTTTACCAGAAGAAGCTTGCAGATATGCAGACCGAAATCACGCTGGGGCTTCAGGCCTCGCTGCGTGTGGGGCGACTGATGGACGAAGGCCGTGCAGCACCGGAGATGATTTCCATCGTAAAGCGCAACAATTGCGGCAAAGCCCTTGATATTGCACGGATGTGTCGGGACATGCACGGCGGCAACGGCATCAGCTTGGAGTTCGGTGTGATCCGCCACATGGTGAACCTCGAAACGGTGAACACCTATGAAGGGGCGCATGATGTGCACGCACTGATCCTTGGCCGGGCGCAAACCGGACTGCAGGCGTTTTTCTAAAGAAACGAAGGCTCGGGTGCGGTAAGTTTCCGGGCCTTTTCCCTATATCCGTATATCGTATAATCAATATTATGTTAATTATAAATTACCGCTTTGGCTGTATCAACGCTCGACAGCACGCCTTTGACAGAGTTATGGTGCCACCGCACTCTAAAAGACGCCGGACAGATGGGCAGCACTTTCGAATATCCCGAACAAGTCACCAATACACAGAGTTTGGAAGCTCTGTGGGATATGCATTGCCGGAAGATGGCCTAATACGGGTTCGATCGTTTGCTTTATGGGTTCACGCGATACAGGACGCAGAATTCTCTGGGTGATCCATCCGAGTTTCTGGTTCCGACCAATTACCCCGCCGAATATGCCGACACCTACATGGGGAAGGGTCTGTATGCGAAGGCTCCGATGACCCGTTGGGCCTTGGAGCATGATGGTGCTGCCTCATGGCGGCACTTCCACGATATGTTAGCTAAAGGCGATGTGGCTCCGGAGGTGATGGAGGTCATCCGCTTCAACCTCTCCTGAAATGTGGTGGCGGGCTATATGGTCAGCTTCAAATCGCTCTCTTACCGCATGAAGAGCGCTATTGCGCTTTGTGCGCGGGAAGGTTTGACGCAAAACGACGTGGAAGCGATCTGGGCGGATTATGGGCAGACATTGGTGGTCATGAACAACGTGATGCACCTGAAGTTGCAGTCCCTGCCCCAGTATAATCCGGGCCGGGAACTGACCGGACGGCAGAAGGAAGTGCTTGAGTGGGTCGGAGACGGCAAGACCACTCAGGACATCGCGACGATCATGGGCCTGACGCCACCGACCGTGGAAAAACACCTTCGCGCGGCACGGGAGAATCTGAATGTCGACACGACAGCGCAGGCAGTTCTGAAGCTGGCGCTTCTGAATCAGATGTTCGCCGTAGACCTCTGATTTCGCCCAAAATTTCACGCTTTAGCTGATTTAGGCAGCGCGCATTTGCGCGAAAGTAAGGATTTTCGCCCTTTAGCTGCCAAACTATCCAAAAGAATTGTTTTTATGGTAAGGATTCCATTACTTCTTTCCGTTAGGTAATTCATGCATTCTTAAGGAGTTCCGTGAGTGGTAGCCTTTGGCTTGGAACATTCGAAGGGGTAACTGCTTTATTGAGTGGCGCTACCTCTTTTCCGGTTCGCCGGAGTCGGTGTTTTGCGTATTGGTCCGCGAGGCATCGACAGCGGCTGCGGCTTCGTCTCATCCCCGAAAGGGAGCCGTGGTTTCTCTGGAGGGGTGCCGTGTTCGGGGCACCCTTCCGGACTTACCTTTTACGAGTGGTTTTACCAGGTCCGGGTAATGAGTTGGGCGCTAGCTGAATTACGTCAGCGGCGCCCTTTTTATGTCTGCGCCCCCGAGCCCCCTGCCCCACGATCCGCATGAAAAAGGGCGCCCTCTTGCGAGAGCGCCTGATTTATTGCCAAAGGCAAGGGCTGGATTAGTTGCCAGCAACCTTGGCGACTTCTGCAGCGAAGTCTTCCTTTTCCACCACGATGCCTTCACCGACTTCGAGGCGGGCGAACTTGGTGATGGTGACACCGGTTTCTTTCGCTGCGGCACCGACGGTGAGGTCGGGGTTCACAACGAAGGCTTGGCCGAGAAGGGTGTTTTCCGCCATGAACTTGCCCATGCGGCCTTCGATCATCTTGGCGATCACGGCTTCGGGCTTGCCCGATTCACGCGCTTGTTCGGTGAGAACGTTGCGCTCGCGCTCGACGAATGCCGGATCGAGATCGGCTTCCGAGAGAGCGGCGGGGTTTGCAGCAGCGATGTGCATCGCAACTTGACGCGCGAAGGCTTCGTCGCCGCCCGAGAAGGCCACGAGAACGCCGATCTTGCCCATGCCCGGTGCAGCAGCGTTGTGGACGTAGGAGACAACAGCGTCGCCCTCAACCACAGCCATGCGGCGCAGGTTCATGTTCTCGCCGATGGTGGCGATCTTGTCGGTAAGGAATTCGGAGACGGTCTTGCCAGCCATCGGAGCGGCTTTGAGCGCTTCGACATCCGAGACGCCCTGAGCAGCGGCGGCGAAATCGCGCACCATGTTCTGAAAGTCTGCGTTCTTGGCAACGAAGTCGGTTTCCGAGTTCACTTCAACCGCGACACCCTTGCCACCTTCCACAGAAACGCCAACGAGGCCTTCTGCGGCGGTACGGCCGGATTTCTTCGCAGCTTTGGCGAGACCTTTGGTGCGGAGCCAGTCGATGGCCGCTTCCATATCGCCGTTGGTTTCTTGCAGCGCCTTCTTGGCGTCCATCATGCCTGCGCCGGAAGTTTCGCGCAGTTCTTTGACCATTGCAGCCGTGATCGTCATGGGTCGGCTCTCCTTTTCGATAGGTGGTCTGAAACGGGACCGAGGCGCGGATTGCCACGCCTCGGCAACGAAAGTGTGACGCGGATTAAGCGTCGAGGCCTTCTTCGGCGGGAGCTTCTTCGAGTGCACCGAGGTCAACGCCGGCTGCGCCCATCTGGGCGGTCATGCCGTCGAGAGCCGCGCGGCAAACGAGGTCGCAGTAGAGAGCGATCGCACGGGCTGCGTCGTCGTTGCCGGGGATGATGTAGTCAACGCCGGCGGGCGAGCAGTTGGTGTCGACGACGGCCACAACCGGGATGCCGAGCTTGTTGGCTTCCTGGATCGCGAGCGATTCTTTCTTCACGTCGATGACGAAGAGCATGTCCGGACGGCCGCCCATTTCGCGGATACCGCCGAGCGATGCCTGCAGCTTCGCCTGGTCACGTTCCATGTTCAGGCGCTCTTTCTTGGTGAGGCCTTCTGCGCCCGACGTCATCACTTCATCGATGTTCTTGAGACGCGCGATCGACTGGGAAACGGTTTGCCAGTTGGTCAGCGTGCCACCGAGCCAGCGGTGGTTCATGTAGTACTGGGCGCACTTTTCAGCGGCATCTGCCACTGCACCAGCTGCCTGACGCTTGGTGCCGACGAAGAGAACGCGGCCGCCTTTGGCGACAGTTTCACGAACGGCCTTGAGGGCCTGCTCGAGCATCGGGACGGTTTGGGTCAGGTCAACGATATGGATCCCGTTGCGCGAACCGTAGATGAACGGTGCCATGCGGGGGTTCCAACGCTGGGTTTGGTGGCCGAAGTGAACGCCAGCTTCGAGGAGCTGACGGATATTGAAGTCAGGCAGAGCCATCTCTGTATACCTTTCCGGTTTCATGCCTCGGCGGGGTTTCGGAAGATCCGAACCGGTGGACGTTGGGGGCTGTCTGTCCCATGGCCCGTACCCGCCTGCGAGTTTCGAGTGCGCGCGCCTTATACCGGTGTTGGGGGCGGTGCAAGCCCCCTGCCCCTTTATTGGCCAGAATTATTGGGGATTCAGGCCAATAATGTGCGTTCCACCACCCAATAAGCGCCGATCAGCGCGATAATGGCGGAAGCGGGGATCGCGATGCGGGTGCGATACCATTGTTTTCGGCCGAACCACAGCCCAACCGCGAGGAAGGCCACCGCGATGACCGTTAGTTGGCCGATCTCCACGCCGAGGTTGAAGCCGATAAGGGCGGCTATGAATTGCGCTTCGGGGAGGCCGAAGTCTGCCAGCACGCTGGCAAAGCCCAGCCCGTGCAGAAGGCCGAATCCGAAGACCACCACGGGCCGCCAGCGCGCGAGCCGTTCATGGAAGAGATTTTCCACTGCGACGAAGGCAATGGAGGCTGCGATCAAAGGCTCCACGATGCTGCCGGGCGCGACGATCCAGCCGAGCGCGCCTGCGGCAAGGGTGATCGTGTGGGCAACCGTGAAGGCCGAGATTTGCCACAGGAGCGTGCGCGGGTTCGTGGAGAGGAAGAAGAGCGCCAGCACAAAGAGGATATGGTCGAGCCCTTTCGGGAGGATGTGATCGAAGCCGACGGGGATATAGGCGAAGAAGCCTTGGATATTCGAGAGCGGTTCGGCTTGGCCTGCGAGCGGGATTTCGGGCGAGCTGCTGCCCGCTTCGATCAGGCCTGTGAAGGGCACCTCGGGGCCTTGTTGGCGGAGGACAAGGCTGCCGTAGCCTTTGGCCCAAGCGACGCGGATGGTTCGGGTGCCCTCGGGGAGCGGGGTTTCGACGGTGAGGAGTGTGGTGCGGGCGAGGCTTGCGTCTCCCGGGTCTTGGATCTGGATGGCGGCAATGGCGAGCGGGCTTTCATTTCCATCAAGAAAGACTTGCAAGCCTATGAAAGCCTGATCGAACTTCTGGTTTACTTCAGCTTCGAAGGCCTCGGGCGGCAGGGCGCGCAGCGCGTCGTAGCTCGTGTTCTCTGCGCTTTCATTGGTGTCGCTCAAGCCGTCCAAATTGATCCCAGCAAGGAAGGCTTCGGCATTGAGGCGCAGCGTGAGGCGCACGGAAGGGGCTTCGTGGCTTAGGTCCGCGATGGCAGGCATCACTTCGTGCGCACGGGCCGGGGCGATCACAGTCACGAGAAGGGCCATTGACAAGAAGGCGCTGAGGATCACCTTGCCCATTATGAAAACACTCATTTCCGCACTCTTTCTGATCTGTTCGGGCCTTGCCGCGTCTGCCCATGAATTGTGGCTTGAAGCGGAGGAATGGCAAGTCTCGGCTGGCGAGGCAATCCGGCTTCACATGCGCAATGGTGAGAAGTTGAAGGGGCTGGACCTTGCTTGGTTCGAGAACAGGATTGATCGTTTGGAGCGTATCGCGAGCGGCGCAGTGGAGCCGATCCAAGGACGGATGGGCGATGTGCCTGCGGTACAGGTGCCTGCGGTGGCGGGGCTGAATGTGGTACTTTACCAGTCGCCACCTTCAAAGCTGACCTATGATAGCTGGGCGAAGTTCGAGAACTTCCTGAACCAAAAGGATCTGGCTTGGGCCTTCGATGTGCACGCCGCGCGGGGATGGGCCGAAGAAGGCGTGACCGAACTTTACACGCGCCACGTCAAGGCCTTGGTGGGCGCGGGTGCTGGCGGGGCGGATAGGCCAACGGGCATGGAGACCGAGTTCGTCGCGCTGGCCGATCCCTATGCGGGGGGACTGGCCGCGATGCTGGTGCAGCTGTTCTATCAGGGCAAGCCGCGCGCAGACGCGCAGATCGAGGTGTTCGCGCGGGACGCCGCCGGAGAGGTGACGGTGAGTCTGGCCCGCACCGATGCCGAGGGGCGCGCGGTTATTCCGGTGGTAGCGGGGCATATGTACCTCCTGGATGCGGTGGTTTTGCGCGAAGCCCGGCCTGAAAGCGGGGTGCTTTGGGAAAGCCTTTGGGCCGCGCTGACCTTTGCCGCGCCGTAAGCCCTTGCTTGGCCTCACGCGCAGAGGCATGAACAGGGCATGACACAAACGCCCTCTGCCCCAGACCTTCTTTGCATCGGTTCCGTTCTTTGGGACATCATCGGCCGTTCGCGCCTCGTGATGCGGCAAGGATCGGACGTGCCGGGGCGGATCACGCGGTTGCCGGGTGGCGTGGCGATGAATATCGCGATGGCGCTGGTGCGGTTCCATCTGCGCCCTGCGGCACTGACGGCCATCGGGCGCGATGCGGAGGGTGACGAGCTGGTCGCGGCATGCGCGCGTTTGGGGGTGGAAACGGCTTACGCCTATCGCTCGGAAGACCTGCCGACGGATCGCTATATGGCGGTGGAAGGGGCGAACGGGCTGATTGCTGCGGTGGCGGACGCACATTCCTTGGAAGCGGCTGGCGCGCGCATTCTGCGACCTTTGGAAGACGGGCGTTTGGGCAGTTTGGAGCACCCCTATGCGGGGACGATTGCGCTTGATGGCAACCTAACGCCTGCGCTTCTGGCCGAGATCGCGGAAAGCCCGTTGTTTGCCGCGTCCGACTTGCGTGTAGCCCCTGCGAGCCCCGGCAAGGCGGAGCGGCTTTTGCCGTTTCTGCGCGCAGGGCGCGGGATGCTTTACGTGAACCTCGAAGAAGCAGGGCTTCTTTGCCAGACGGTGTTCGAAAGCGCCGGAGCGGCGGCGGAGGCTTTGCTTTCCGTGGGCGCGGCGCGGGTCATGGTGACGGCGGGTGGCGAGGAAGCGGCCTTGGGCGATGGTGCGGGTGTGTTGACGGCGGCGCCGCCGAAAGTACTGGTCACGCGGGTGACAGGCGCTGGCGATACGTTTATGGCGGCGCATATCGCGGCAGAACGCGCGGGTGCGGATCGTGCCGAGGCGCTGCAAAAGGCGCTCGCGGCAGCGGCGCGCTATGTTTCAGGAGAGGCTCCGGCATGATCGAGATGGTGTTTTCCAAAGAAGTGGCCGAGGCCAAAGCGGCGGGCCGCCCGATTGTAGCCCTCGAAAGCACGATCATCACACATGGGATGCCTTGGCCGCAAAACGCGGAGATGGCGCGCCAAGTGGAGGCGGATATTCGCGCGGGTGGTGCCGTTCCGGCTACCATCGCGGTGATGGGCGGCACGCTCCATATCGGGTTGGAAGAGGCGGAACTGGAAGCCTTGGCGCAGGTCAAATCCGCGATGAAGCTGAGCCGTGCCGATCTGGCGGTGTGTATGGCCACAGGGCGCATTGGGGCCACGACAGTGGCCGCGACGATGATTTGCGCGGCGCGGGCGGGGATCGAGGTGTTTGCCACGGGCGGGATCGGCGGCGTGCATCAGGGCGCGGAAGAGAGCTTCGATATTTCGGCGGACCTGCGGGAACTCTCGGAAACGGCGGTGAATGTGGTGGCAGCAGGGGCGAAGGCCATTCTCGACCTGCCCAAAACGCTGGAAGTGCTGGAAACGCTGGGCGTTCCGGTGATTGCCGTGGGGCAGGATGAGTTCCCGGCCTTCTGGTCGCGCGAGAGCGGATTGGCAGCGCCTTTGCGGCTCGATACGCCCGAGGAGATCGCGGCGGCGTTCCGGATGCGGCAGGCTTTGGGGCTACCGGGCGGGCAGTTGATCGCCAATCCGGTGCCTGCGGCAGACGAGATCGCGACCTCCGAAATGGCGCCTGTGATTGCCACGGCAACCCGCGAGGCGAAGGAAAAAGGTATTCGTGGCAAGGCGGTGACGCCCTTCCTTCTGGGGCGCATTCTGGAACTGACCGAGGGGCGGAGCCTCAAGACCAATATCGCGCTGGTGCGGAACAATGCGCGTGTGGCGGCGGGCATTGCCAAGGCATTGGTGAATAAAGCCTGAGCGGGCATTGTTGCACGCGGGGTTTCCCCTTATCTGAAAAGAACCTGCGTTTGGCAGGATGTAAGGCGCTTGATGACCGACCCTTTTGAAGATCCCATCCCTCAGCCCCGCCGCCCCGGTATGATCGGGCGGTTACGCTCGAATTTCTTCACGGGGATCGTGGTGATCCTGCCTGTGGCGCTGACAATTTGGCTCGTGTGGTCATTGGTGGGTTGGGTGGATGGCGTGGTGCTGCCATTGGTGCCCGAACAGATCCAGCCGGAGAAATATATCGGCCTCAACCTGCGCGGGCTTGGCCTGATCATCTTCCTCGTGTTCACGATCCTTGTGGGTTGGGTCGCGAAGGGGCTGATCGGGCGCTCGTTCATCCGTTTTGCCGAGAGCCTCGTGGAACGGATGCCTGTGGTTCGTTCGATCTATTCCGGTGTGAAGCAGATCGCGGAAACGGTTTTCGCGCAGTCGGATCGGAATTTCGAAAAGGCCTGCCTCATCGAATATCCGCGCCGTGGCATGTGGGGGATCGGGTTTATCTCGACCTCGGCCAAGGGCGAGATCAAGGCGCGTGCACCGGGTGGCGCGGAGATGGTGACGGTTTTCCTACCCACTACACCGAACCCGACTTCGGGTTTTCTTCTCTTCGTGCCAAAGGAAGACGTGATCGAATTGGACATGAGCCTTGAGGACGCGGCGAAGCTGATTATCTCGGCGGGGCTTGTCTATCCGAACCCCAAAGATCCGAGCGTTCCAGCGGGTGGATCGAAGCGCAAAAGCGGCACGAAAACAGTCAAGGCCCCTGCCCCCGAAACCTTGAAATAAATATATTTCGCGAAGGGGCTTTGGTTTCGCCTCGGGCGCACCTTTCTTCTGGCGTATCCATCCTGCGACAGGAGATTTCCTTGGACTGGCTCTTTATTCTGGCAGGCTTTGCCTGTTTGCTGATCGGTGGTGAAGCGCTGGTCAGCGGTGCTGTTTCTCTGGCCAAGCGGCTTGGTATTCCGCCCATGGTCATCGGCCTGACCCTTGTGGGGTTCGGCACCTCGACCCCCGAACTTGTCACCTCTGTGCAAGCTGCCCTCAAGGGCTCGCCCGGTATCGCGGTGGGTAACGTCGTGGGGTCGAATATCGCGAATATCCTGCTCATTCTCGGGCTTTCGGCGCTTCTGGCTCCGATTGCCGTAGAGCGCTTGGCGTTCCGGCGGGATGGGACGGGGCTGTTTCTGGGAACGGTCCTGGCGCTGGCGCTGATGCTACAGGGAACACTAGGCGATGGCAGCGGGATAATTCTTCTGGTGGGGCTTGGGGCCTATCTCGCGGCCTCTTTCCTAATCCGTGTGCCGGGTGATGCCGCCCCTGCCGACGATGGGCCACAGCGGCCCCCTGCCCTGTCGCTTCTGTGGTTCGTGGGTGGCCTTGCCATCGTGCTGGTGGGCGCGCATGTGCTGGTGCTGGGCGCGGTTGGTGTGGCGCGGGATTTGGGCGTTTCGGAAACCGTGATTGGGCTGACCATCGTGGCCGTCGGCACCTCGCTTCCGGAGCTTGTCACTTCGGTGATCGCGGCGCGGAAAGGCGAAAGCGAAGTGGCGCTTGGCAATATCCTTGGCTCGAACGTGTTCAACCTGCTGGGCATTCTAGGGATCACCGCGCTGGTCACGCCTCTGGAGGTGCCGCCGGAAATCCTGACGGGCGATCTCTGGATCATGCTGGCGGTGACTGTGGCGCTTATCGCTGCCTGCCTGACTGGCGTTGGCATCAGCCGGAAAGAAGGTGCGGGTTTCCTTGCTGGATATGGCGCTTACCTTTGGTGGCTTGCGGCTTAACTTGCGCGAGACAGGCGTTTCGGTTCCTTCTAAGTTTTGCGAAGGGCAAGGGAGGAACCGCATGAGCCGTATCGACCGGATTACCATCCACGCATTCGACTGGGTTGTGGAGGGGATGGGAAGCGTAATGCGCGCAGCGCCGGGTGGCCGCGTGACCTTGCAGAAATTCGTCCTCACCATCGAGACCGATGACGGTTTGCGCGGCGAATATGTGCCCCATTACATGGGCCGCCCGATGACCATGGCACAGGTGCAGGAGATGGCGCCGATGCTGATCGGGCGCGATCCCGAAACGCGCGGCAAGATCTTCGAAGATCTGAGAAACGCCTTCCGCCATTACGATGGCGCGGGGATCGCCGCGCTCGATGCGGCGCTCTGGGATATGGCAGGGCGCAAGGCGGGGCTTTCGATTGCCAAGATGCTGGGGGGATGGCGGACCCGCCTTCCCGCCTATGCCAGTACCCATCCGGGGCAAACGGCGCCGGGTGGATTGGATAGCGTGGAGGCATTCGCGGAGTTTGCCGCCTATTGCGCGGAGCTTGGCTATCCGGCCTTCAAGATCCACGCGTTCTGGGACGGCACCGCGAAGCGCGAGATCGAGGTGATGGCGGCTGTGAAAGCGCGCGTGGGCGAGCGGATGAAGCTGATGACCGATCCGGCCTCGTCTTTAGCGACCTTCGTGGATGCGCTGGAAGTGGGGCGTGCCTGTGATGATCTGGGCTTCTACTGGTATGAAGACCCGTTCCGCGACAACTCGGCCTCGGCCTTCGCGCAGAAGCGCTTGCGCGAGATGATCAAGACGCCCTTGATCGTGTCCGAGCATGTGCGCGGGCTTGAGCAGAAGGCGAATTTCTTGTTGGCGGGGGGCACCGATATTCTCCATATCGACCCCGAGCTGGATGGTGGCATCACGGGCACGATGAAGCTTGCGGCTTTTGCCGAATGCCTCGGCATGGATGTTCAGTTGCACACGGCGGGGCCGCTGCATCGCCATTGCATGGCGGCAATCCGCAACACGCATTTCTACGAAATGGGGCTTGTCGGGCCGGGGATGGTGAACACCCTCGCCCCGCCGGTTTACACCTGCGGATATGGCGACCAGTTGGAGGATATCGCGGCGGATGGCACCGTTTCTGTGCCCGAGGGGCCGGGCATGGGTGTGGCCTATGACTGGGACTGGATCAAAGCGCGGAAAACGGCGCGGCATGAAACCCGCTGACGCATCTTAGGCGAGAAATTTTCTCGCTTGAGGCGAGTTTTCTCTTGGAGGCTGCGCGCCTACTCGCATAGGCTGAAATCCTCTGGATACTGGGGGGTTCAGATGTCTCACGTTTTGAATTTCGATTGCGTTATTGTTGGCGCCGGGCCTGCGGGGCTTCAAGCGGCTTATGACCTGAAGAAGAAGGGGCTATCGGTGGTGGTGCTGGAACGCGGCCGCGTGGGCCAGTTTTTCCGCCAGTTCCCGCGCCACCGGATGCTGATTTCCATTAACAAGGTACATACTGGGCTGAAGAACCCCGAAACCAAACTGCGCTATGACTGGAACAGCCTTCTGAATAACGGAGGCCTTCTCTTCACGGATGTGAGCCGCCGCTATTTCCCGAATGCGGATGATTACGTGGGCTATCTTTCGGACTTTGCCGAGCTGCTCAAGGGCGATATCCGCGAGAGAACCGCCGTGCGCGAAGTGGCGTGGGATGGGGCGGGCTATAGCGTGAGCACGGCCGATGGCACGGTCTACATGGCGCAGGCGTTGATCGTGGCGACGGGTGTTTTCTTGCCCTTCGACGCGGGCATCGACGGGCAGGAGTTGATCGAGAATTACGTGGATTTCGACCCGACCCCTGCGCGGTTCCGCGATAAGCGGGTGGCTATCCTTGGTAAGGGCAATTCGGCCTTCGAGACTGCGGAATCGCTCATCGAAGAGGCACAGGCGATCCATGTGATCTCGCCCAACAAGATCAAGTTCGCGTGGAACACCCATTTCGCGGGTAACCTGCGAGTAGTGAACAATAATTTTCTTGATACCTATCAGTTGAAGTCGCAAAATGCGGTGATCGACGGGCAAGTGACAAAGATCGAGAAGCACGGCACGGGCTTCCGCGTGCATGTGGCGATGGCGGCGGCGGAAGGGCATAGCATGGTGCTCGACTATGACCATGTAATCGCCTGCACGGGGTTCCGGTTTGATGCGTCGATCTTGGCTCCGGACCTCCGCCCCGAGATGCGCCATATGGGCAAGTTCCCGGCGATGAGTGCCACGTGGGAGCACGAAACTGCGCCGGGGCTATTCTTTGCGGGCGCTATGCTCTCGGGCTACGAGGTGGCACATCGCCAGATTGCAGAGTTCTTTGCGAGAACGGGAGTTTTGGCGAATGCAAACCTAGCTATTCCAGCGCAGTAAAGATCGTTATTAACGCAAAAGACCCGAGGGTTTCCTCGGGCCTTTTCTAGTCTCGTAGCCGAAATCAGCGGGACTTGAAGAGCGACCCCAGAATGCCGCGGACGATTTTCTTGCCCGTGGTGCCGCCCAGTTCCTTCAGCACCGCCTGCCCCAAAGCCTCACCGAGGCTGTCGGGCTGGCGTTTGGAGGTGCGGCGGGTGGTGGTGGTGCGGCGCGGGGTGGGATCGTAGCGGCGGGCGCGGGCATATTCACGCTCCATTTCGCGGCGCTCTTTCTCCATGCGCTTCTCTTCTTCCTTGCGCCACTTCTCTTCCTCGGCGCGGCGCTCTTCCTCCTCCTGACGGCGGAGTTCTTCTGCTTCGGCGCGGGCGGCTTCCTCGGCTACGCGGTCGGCGCGTTCTTTCAACATTTCGAAGGCGGAATGGCGATCGAAGGTACGTTCGTATTTTCCGGCCACGGGCGAACGCGCCATCACGTCTTGACGTTCTTGCGCGGTGATCGGCCCCAGCCAAGAGGACGGCGGGAGGATCAACGTGCGCTCGACAACACCGGGCGCGCCCTTCTTTTCGAGCATAGAGGTAACCGCCTCCCCTACCCCAACCTCACGGATTGCAGCTTCGGTTTCGAAACGCGGGTTCGGGCGGTAGGTTTCGGCGGCTTGCCGGAGCGCCTTCTGGTCTTTCGCGGCGAAGGCGCGGAGCGCTTGCTGCACGCGGTTTCCAAGCTGGCCAAGGATGTTTTCCGGCACGTCGGCGGGGTTCTGGGTGATGAAATAGACACCCACGCCTTTCGAGCGGATGAGGCGCGCGACTTGTTCCACCTTGTCGACCAAGGCTTTCGGTGCGGCGTCGAAGAGGAGGTGCGCTTCATCGAAGAAGAAGACGAGTTTCGGCTTGGCCGGATCGCCCACTTCGGGGAGTTCCTCGAAGAGTTCCGACAGGAGCCAGAGGAGGAAGGTCGCGTAGAGGCGCGGCGAGTGCATCAGCTTGTCGGCTGCGAGCACGTTGACGATGCCACGGCCATCCGGCGCGGTGCGCATGAGGTCGGAAAGTTCGAGCGCGGGTTCGCCGAAGAACTGGGTAGCGCCCTGATTTTCCAGAACGAGCAAGCGGCGCTGGATCGCACCAACGGAGGCCACAGCGACGTTACCATAGCGCAGGGAAAGCGCCTGCGCGTTCTCGCCGACCCAGACCAGCAGCGACTAGAGATCCTTCAAGTCGAGAAGCGGTAGGCCTTCTTCATCGGCCATGCGGAAAGCGATGTTGAGAATGCCTTCCTGCGCCTCGGTGAGTTCGAGAAGGCGCGAGAGAAGCAGCGGGCCCATTTCCGAGACGGTGGTGCGCACCGGGTGGCCCTGCTCGCCGAAAAGGTCCCAGAAGGTGACCGGAAAATCCGTGTAGCTGAAGTTCGCGAGGCCGATCTTGGCGCAGCGATCCATGAAGGGTTGGTGCAGTTTGTGATCGGGGCTGCCGGCCTTGGCGATGCCGGAAAGGTCGCCCTTGATGTCGGACATCACGACCGGAACACCTGCGGCCGAGAAGCCTTCCGCGAGGATCTGGAGGGTGACGGTTTTGCCTGTGCCCGTGGCACCAGCAATCAAGCCATGGCGGTTGGCGAGGCCCAGAAGCATGTTCTGCGGAACCCCGTACCCTTCACCGCCACCACCAATGAAAATCGAGTCCGTCACGTTCAAGTCCTCTCTGCAAATCACTGCGCGGCTTGAACATACAACCTTAACCCTTTCATGCCAGAGTTAATCCGTTCGGTCATGTCCTCTAGGCCGAACAGACTTCCTCCCTGTTAGACTGGCCGCGCCCGAGGGCGTGGCTTTTTTCATTTTGGTCGCTTTTGGGGTATCCCAATGCATGCGGCGTTAGGTGTTGACGCACTCGGTGAATCAGCCTAGCGTCAGACGCAATAACTAAGTCGGCCAGTCCGACGGGGAGAGAATAAACATCGGGGTGCCCGCTGCGGCACCCCGATGCTTTTCTGGCTAAGGCTCGGAAACGGCAGGATTTTGCCCATGGCCCTATCCGTTCGGTGATTTCCCCACTGACAATACCGCACTGCGCGTGATAAGCCCTTGCCGAACAATTAAGAGGACTGGCCGTGATGCCTAAACTTTTGACGACGCTTTCCGTTTCTGCCCTTCTTGCCCTGAGCGTTCCGGCCTTTACACAAACCGCGACGACCGAGACGACGCCTGCGACTACGGAAGTGCAAAAAGCGCCGGAATCCCTGTCGATGGGCCAAACCGACGATGAAGGCCCGGGCACGGCCTATATCAAGGAAGCTGTCGACGACTGGCAGATGGAATGCATCCGCGTCGAGGAAGGACAGGAAGAGCCTTGCCAGATGTTCCAGCCGCTTCTGGATGACCAGCAGAACCAGGTTGCCAATATCCGCCTGTTCCGCCTTCCCGAAAAGGGTGAAGCGGTTGCCGGAGCGCTGGTGGCGGTTCCCTTGGAAACGCTGCTGACCGCGCAGCTTTCGATCACGGTGGATGGCGCGAAGCCGCAGCGCTACCCCTTCTCGGTTTGTGACCGTCTGGGCTGCTACGCCCGCATCGGTTTCCGCGCCGCTGACGTGGCCGCGTTCAAGAAAGGCGCGAAAGCCACTGTGACGCTGGTGCCCTTCGTGGCCCCCGATCAGAAAGTGGACCTGCCGATGTCGCTGAAAGGCTTCACGGCGGCTTACGACAAGACCTCGATCATTCAGGCGCAATAAACTGGCGCTAGAATCGGAAAGGCCGCTCCTTCGAGCGGCCTTTTTGTTGCGCTTACATCAGACTTTGCGAAGTGCCAGAACCGCGTTGAGGCCACCGAAGGCGAAGGCGTTCGACAGCGCCACATCCACTTTCGCCTCGCGGGCCTCGTTCGGCACCACGTCGAGCGCGCATTCGGGGTCGAATTCCTCGTAGCCGATGGTGGGGGCGATCACCCCGTCTTTCAGCGCCATGATGCAGGCCAGAAGCTCGACCGCGCCTGTGGCACCGATCAGATGGCCGTGCATGGATTTGGTCGAGGAAATCATCAGATTATCGGCATGGGGGCCGAAGACATCCGCCACGGCCGCACATTCGGTTTTATCGTTCGCGGCAGTACCTGTGCCATGGGCGTTGATATAGCCCACTTGATCGGCCGAGATGCCAGCATCGCGGAGCGCGCCGGAAATGGCCCGTGCCGCGCCCTGCTTCGAAGGCATCACGATATCCGAGGCATCGGAAGACATGGCGTAGCCGATGACTTCCGCGAGGATGTCTGCCCCGCGTGCCTTGGCGTATTCGTATTCTTCGAAAACGAAGATCCCTGCCCCCTCGCCCTGCACCATGCCGTTTCGGTTGGCCGAGAACGGACGGCAGGCATCTTTCGACATGACGCGGAGGCCTTCCCAGGCTTTCACGCCACCAAAGCAGAGCATGGATTCCGACCCGCCCGTCACCATCACAGGCGACATGCCCGAGCGCACCATCTGGAAGGCTTGCGCCATCGCGTGATTGGAGGAAGCGCAGGCCGTGGAGACCGTGAAGGACGGGCCACGGAGGTTGTATTCCATCGAGATATGCGAGCAGGCCGCGTTGTTCATCAGCTTCGGGACGACGAAGGGGTGAACGCGGTTTTTGCCTTCTTCGTAGACGGCGCGGTAATTGTCGTCCCACGTGGAAACGCCGCCGCCTGCGGTGCCGAGCACGACGCCCGCCTTATCGGCCAGCGATCCGGTGAATTCGAGGCCCGACTGCGCAATCGCCTCTTTCGTGGCCATCAGCGTGAACTGGGTGAAGCGATCATAGAGAGTCATTTGCTGGCGGTTGAAATGGCCTTCGGCCTCGAAGCCCTTCACCTGCCCGCCGATGGTGATCGACAAGCGCTCGACATCGCGGAATTCCAGTGCGCCGATCCCGCATCGACCTTCGCGCATCGCCGCGAAGGTTTCTGCCACCGAATGGCCAAGAGCGTTGATCGTGCCGACCCCGGTAATGACAACACGCTTCATGCGTGCTGCTCGGCAACTAGTGCTTCGATGCCTGCCACGATGGAGGCGACCGAAGAAATGTCGAAATCGCTCTTCTCGGGCTCATTCGCGTTGAAAGGGATCGAGATATCAAAGGCTTCTTCGATGGAGAAGATCGACTCTACCAATCCGAGGCTATCAATACCGAGGCTTTCGAGCGTGGAGTCCGGGGCGATGTCCGACGGGTCCAGAACGGCCTGTTCGGCGATGATTTGAATGACACGGCTCTTAATATCAGTCATGGCAATCCCCTTCTCAGGTTCGCCTGTGACTTAGTCTTTTTCGCCCGTTTTGAAAACCTGTTTCTGCAGTGCCGCAACGTCGCGGAAGAGGCGTGGGAGGCGGCGGAGGCCCTTGTAGGCTTCGATATGGGTTTGCATCTGCATCGCGGGATAACCGAGCATCACGCGGCCTGCGGGCACATTCGCGAGCACCTTGGTGGCCCCACCTGTAATCACGTGATCGCCGATCAGAAGGTTGTCGGAAATGCCGGTCTGGCCGCCCAGAACCACATTATTGCCGATGCGGGTGGAGCCCGCGACGCCGACTTGCGCGCAGATCAGACAATCGTTGCCGATCTCGACGTTGTGGCCGATCTGGGCGAGGTTATCGAACTTCACGCCATTGCCGATCTTGGTGTCGCGCACGGTGCCGCGATCGATACAGGCGTTCGCGCCAAGCTCCACATCATCGCCGATCACGACAGATCCCAGCGAATGGATGCGGGCATAGGATTGGGCGCGGGCCTCGCGGGCTGCACCAAGCGTGGCGCGGACCTGTTCGATGTCGGATTCCTCGGGCGTGACGAAAGAGAAGCCATCGCCCCCCACAACGGCCCCCGGCTGGCCGATGAACCGCGCGCCGATGCGGACGCGGGCCCCGATCTTCACGCCTTCGCGCAAGAAAGCCCCCTCACCCAACTCGGCATCTGCACCGATGGTGACGTGGGCGGAAAGTACCGACCCCGCACCGATCTTGGCGCGCGGGCCGATCACTACGAGCGGGCCTACCGACACATCCGCACCAAGCTCAGCGGTTGGATCAATGACAGCGGAGGGGTGGATCCCCGGCGCGCCGCGCTCTTCGGGGTCCATCATCGCGGAAAGGCCAGCCATGGCAAAGCGCGGGCGCGGCGCGATCAGGGCGGCATCGAGGCCAAGCGCGCGCCAATCGGCCCCCGCCCAGACCATCGCCACTCGCGCCTGCCCTAAAGCCAGACCTTCGGCATATTTCGGGCTCATCGCCAGCGCAATATCGGTGGGCTTGGCCATTGCAGGTTCTGCCACACCGCTCACGACCAGATCGGTCGCGCCGAAGGCTTCCGCCCCAAGCGCTTTGGCAATCTCTGCAACGCTATAGCCCATCGTCATCTCCGTCATTTGACGGCAGACTTAGCCCCGTTCGCCCCCAAGCGCTACCCCGGCTTGCGACAGCGCGTTCCAAATCTTCGCGTCGCGGCCGTAGATGTCGCGGCGGAAATGCACCCCGCCTTTGGCATCCGTGAAGGCCGTGCGGTAGATCAGGTGCACAGGCACGGGTTTTTCGAGCATCACCGAAGTTTCCTGCCCCGTGTTCAGCTTGGCTTTGAAAAAGCCCACGGGATCAGAGGTTTGCTTGGCCAGTAGCGCATAGGCGAAATCGAAGGGTTGGCTCAGGCGCACACAGCCATGCGAGAAGGCGCGGACTTCGCGGGCGAAGAGGCTCTTCGAGGGCGTGTCGTGCAGATAGATGTTGTAGGGGTTCGGAAACATGAATTTCACGAGCCCGAGCGCGTTGCCGTCCGAAGGCGGCTGCTTCATATCGAAGGGGAAGGTGCGTTCGTTATAGGCAGAGAAATTGATTTCCGAGCGCGAGACCGCACGGCCACGGGCATCGGTGATCTTGAGGTGCCCTGCCGCGTTCGGATTGCGCTGGAGCATCGGCAGGTATTCTTTCACCGTGATGGAACGCGGCACGTTCCATGTCGGGTTGATGACCATGAACTCCATCACATCGGAAAACTCCGGCGTGTATTGCCCTTCTTTGACAGCGCCCACCACCGAGCGGTTCTCGAAGGTCACCTTGTCATGGTCGATGATCTTGGCGGTGAAATCGGTGATATTCACCAGAATATGGCGTTCGCCGCGTTCCTGATTGAACCAGCGCTCGCGCTCCATCGCCACGAGGACCGACTTCAGGCGATCTTCGGTAGAGCGGTTGATTTCCGCCATCGTGCCTTCTCCGACCACGCCATCGGGTTCGAGCCCGTTGCGGAGTTGGAAAAGCTGCACGGCTTTTTGCATGTCGGCGTCATAGGCTTGACCGTTCGACCGGCCCAAGTAGCCCATCGCCATTAGGCGGTTACGAAGCGCCACAACAGCTGCGCCCTGAGCTCCCAGCTTGAGGCTTTTGGCGGGAACGGGTGCGCCCCAGCCGCCTTTCGCACGATCTGCCTCCAGCGCCATCTTGGCTTTCAGGAGCCGCGCATATTCGGCTGTTTTCGGCGGCAGCGCGCGGAAGAAAGACGCAGGCGTCGATTTCTTGAAGCTCGTCAGATAGGAGGTACGATCGCGCAACGGCACTTCCCGAACGATCCCGCTATCGACCTTCCGCGGTGTCAGCACCCCGGTTTGCATGTCGCGCGCGAGGGCAAGGAAGGTTTTTGCCATTTCCACTTCGACAATTCCACGATCGCGCGGAGATTTTGCGGCGGCAAGTTTGGCTTTCAGGCCGTTGGCGTCGTAACTGCTGGCTGGCAGGCCATAGGTTCCGGCGTTTTCGATGGCGGCAAAGAGTGCATTGCGGCGTTGGGCGTTGGCCGTTGTCCAGAGAGGTTCGTAGTTCTCGGCCTGATAAAAAGCCGCGATATCTTTGTCCTTGCTTGCGGCTTCAGCAAGCGCCTGTTTGAAGGCAGTGACCTGTGCCGAGGCCTGATTTGCCAACCCTACTACGAAAACAAGCGCGGCAGCACCGACCTTGCGCGAAACCGATTCCCCAAAAAAAGCCAGCATTTCTCCCCCAAAAAACAAAAGAGTTAGTGAATTTTTTTTAAAAGATGGCTGGTGATGCAAGGGAGAGTCCATTCACAAAACAACGATGTGGAAATTCTTAGAAAGAATGAGGCCTTGCTGCACGTTCTGGCAATATCCGCTCATGTTTTGTAACAGATCGGCATTTTTTCGCCACTTCCTATTGCTATCGCCAACTATCCAAAATCACCACTTGGTAACCGATTCCTTGTATGACATAAAACTATCGCATCTGGGGATGATGACAATTCACAGGCGCCACACGGAAGATGTGGACCTGCAGGTAAGGAACGGGACGGCCAACCTAATGACCAATTCCAGCTCGACGGGCATTTCTCGGCGCGGACTGCTTGGTGCGTTTGCAGCTACGGCCGTAGTGGCAGCACCGACTTTCACCAATGCGGCAGGCCTTCTGCGCGGCGCAGGCGATATTCGCCGCCTCAAGATGTACTCCCCTCGCACCGGCGAAAAGCTCAACATGATCTACTGGGTCGAAGGCGAGTATATCAAAGACGCCGTTTCCGAGATCACCCACTTCATGCGGGACTGGCGGAACAACAAAGTGATCAACATCGATATGCGCACCATGGATATAATGGCCGCCGCGCATAACCTGATGGATGTCTCCGAACCTTATATGCTGCTCTCGGGCTACCGCAGCCCCGAAACCAACAACATGCTGCGCTCGAAATCGCGCGGTGTGGCGAAGAACTCGCTGCACATGAAGGGCCAAGCGGCGGACCTTCGCCTCGGTTCGCGTTCGGTAAGCCAGATCGCTCGTGCAGCACTGGCCTGCCATGCAGGTGGCGTGGGCCGCTATAGCAACTCGAACTTTGTGCATATGGATTGCGGTCCGGTTCGTTCGTGGGGCCGTTAATCCTGCCTATCCTTTCCGATTGATGTCAGGGCGCCAGGGTGGCGCTCTTTTTATTTACGGCACCTGCGGCGTTGCTGAGGCTTGTCTTGGGCCTCCGCCCGTGATGCGGTGCCCCCATGCGTGTCAGGCTTCATCATCTCTGGGTACATCACCGCCCTGCCCTAATTCTCTTTTCCGTGGCCAGCGTGGTTGCGGTGGCGCTGGTGATCCGGCTTGGCATGATGGCGCTCTATTGGCATCCGCCAGAAGGGCATCCGGACAAGGCCGAACCATGGATGACACCGGGTTTCATTGTGCGCGCATGGCACATCCCGCCCGAAGATCTCGCCCCCATTCTCGGGGTCACTTTAGGGGAAAAGCGCGGTCAAACACTGGGCGAGATCGCCAAGGCCCAAGGGATTCCGCTGGAGGTTTATCTCGAAACGGTCTCGGATGCGCTGGAAGCCCTCGGCCATGAATGAGGCCGTTCTCGCCGCCATTGTCAGCTATGGGCCGTCGGTTCTGGCGCTGATCACGTTCTTGTCGTGCCTCGCACTGCCTGTGCCTTCGTCGCTTGCGATGCTTGGTGCGGGCGCCTTCGCGGCCAGTGGCGACTTGAACCTCTTCGAAATCGTGCTTGCGGCGCTCATGGGCGCGGTGTTGGGCGATCAAACGGGCTATGCCTTGGGCAAACGCCTTGGCGGGCCGCTCTTGCGCGCCGCCAAAACGCCAGCGCGCGCTCGGCTCCTCGCGAAAGCGCGCCGTCTGATCGGCCAATGGGGCGGCGTGGGTGTGTTCTTCAGCCGTTGGCTTGCCAGCCCTCTTGGGCCTTACGTGAATCTTTTGGCTCCTGTCGGCGGATTGCCGTGGTGGAAGTTCACGGTTTGGGGTGTCATGGGCAAGGTTGTCTGGGTGGCGGTTTATGTGGGGCTTGGCTGGGCCTTTGCCTCGTCCTTTTCGCTCGTCGCGGATATTTCCTCGACGGTGAGCGGGTTGGTGGCGGCCTTGGCGGTTATGACCGCGGCAGGTGCATGGCTCTGGCACGGGGCACGGCAACGCTTGCCGAAACTGAAATCCCGCCCCATATCCCGGACATGATCAAGTTTGCCCCTCTTCTTCTCGCGGTGCTTTACGCGCTGGTGATGTATCGCTTTTCCGTTTGGCGCACGCTCAAGGAACTCGATGCAAAATCCACGCGCCTTGCCGATCCCCAGCTTTTGCACGAGGTCGCCCGACTGGCCAAGCCTTTGGGGGTGCGCACGATTCCGGTGCATATCTACGATATCGAGCCAGTGAACGGGCTTGCTGCCCCCGACGGGCGGATTTTCATCACGCGCGGGTTCTATCAGAAATACCGAAATGGCGAGGTGAGCGCGGACGAGATGACTTCGGTTATCGCGCATGAATTGGGCCATGTGGCACTTGGCCATGCGCGGAAGCGGATGATCGACTTCTCGGGCCAGAACGCGCTGCGGGTGGCGCTTTGGATGATCCTTGGTCGGATCTTGCCGGGTGTGGGCGTGATTGTCGCGAATTTCCTCACGAGCCTTCTGGCCGCGCGGCTTTCGCGCGGGGATGAATACGAGGCGGATGAATATGCCTCGGCTTTGCTTGTGAAAGCAGGGATCGGCACCGCCCCGCAAAAATCCCTGTTCGTGAAGCTCGAACGGTTGACGCGCTCTGGCGCGAATGCAATGCCAGCCTGGCTCTTGAGCCATCCGAAGACAGAGGAACGCATTGCGGCCATCGAGCGGAACGAAGTGAAATGGGGCCTGCCGAGGGCCTAAAGCGTTTCGCTTTGATGTTGAAACGGCAGAAACGCTTTAAGCTTGTGATTTGCCGCATTTCTTAACCGAAAAAGTCTATCAACTTTTTCTCGAAATGCTCTAACCCAAGAGCTTCCCGAGCTTCGGCAGGCGGGCCTTTTTCAGAAGCGCCCGCATCTCCCACGGCTCTCCCGAAAGCCGCTGTGCCTCGGCCAGAACCCGTTCCGCAACACGGCGCACAGCGTCGGGTTTTGCATCGAAAAGGGTGCGAAGGAACTGATCGGGGTCCATCCTTTGCAGAGCTTCGGCAGCAAGCGTTTCGCGCGGAAAGTCACTGGCGTTGAAGGTGACGATAATGTCGGCGGATCCAGCGATGGCGGCCGCGAGAACGTGGATATCGTCGGGGTCCGGCAAGTGGAGCCGCGCCATCAATCCGGCGTTCAGCGCAACCTCCGCCTTCGGCCAAGCCGCCCGTAATGCGGCCACTTCGCCGCGCGCATAGGCTTCTTCGGAAGGTCCGAGTTTGCGGGTTGCGCGCGCCCATTCTTCGAGGATGCGTTCGGACCAGAGCGGCGTGAAGGCTCCCTCGCCCGCCACACCCACGAGCATCTCCCGCGTTACCGTGGGATAGAGCACGCAGGCGTCGAGAAGTGCCTTCACGGCAGCCGCCAGAAGAGCGCTTTCAGGTAACCGGATTCGGCCAGTTGCGGCATCAAGGGGTGATCGGGCCCTGCCGCCCCAGTGTGGAGAAGCTGCGCACTGCGCCCAGCCCGGCCGATGCCACGATGACAGGCCGAACGGAAGGCTTCGAGATCGGCGGCATGAGAGCAGGAGCAAAGGCCGAGATAACCGCCCGGAGCGACCAATGGCACCGCGAGTTTCGCCACCCGTTCATAAGCGCGAAGGCCCGCTTCCAAGGCCGGTTTGGCTGGAGCGAAGGCGGGCGGGTCGCAGATGACCACGTCGAATTGCTGTCCTTCCTCGGCCAAAGCGGTCAGCACATCGAAGGCGTCGCCCTTGCGGGTGTCGAACCGATCTGCGGTGTCCGAGGCTTCCGCCCCGCCGCGTGCCAAGGTGAGGGCTGCTTCCGAGCCATCGACCGAGAGCGCCGATGCGGCACCGCCCGCGAGACAAGCCAAGGCAAACCCTCCAACATGGCTGAACACATCAAGCACGCGCTGGCCTTTGGACAGCGAAGCGGCAAAGGCGTGGTTTGGTCGCTGATCGAAGAAAAGCCCGGTTTTCTGGCCGCCAACGAGATCGGCCAGATAGGTTGCGCCATTCATCGGCACGGGGATCGGGGCCGTGGGGGCCTCGCCGCTGAGTACATCCGAGACATCATCAAGCCCTTCCAGCCCGCGCGCGCGGCCGGAGGCGTTTTTCATCACTGTGGTCACGCCGGTTTCCAAGCGTACCGCTTCGGCCAAGGGGCCAATCAGACCGTCCGCCCATGCCGCATTGGGCTGGATCACGGCGATATCACCGAAACGGTCGATCACCACACCGGGAAGCCCGTCGGCCTCGGCATGCACGAGGCGGTAGAACGGATGCGGATAGAGGCGCGCGCGCAGCGCCAAGGCCCGCGCGATCTTTTCGCGGAACCACGCAAGATCGATCACCGCCTCGGGGTTGCGATCCAGAACGCGCCCCATGATCCGCGAATTCGGGTTGACCGCAACGAGCGCCAGAGGCGTGCGGTTCTCGTCTTCCAAGACGGCCAAGCTGCCCGGTTCGAGCGCCTTGGTGCGGCGGTCGGTGACGAGTTCATTGTCAAACACCCAAGGCGCGCCCCAGCGGATGGCGCGCGCTTTAGTTTTCGGTTTGAGGCGGATCGAAGGATAAGAGGGCGATGTCATACCGCCCTCTTATCCTTAGCCGTTTGTCTTGGAAAGCTCAGAGCTTGAGCGGGCCGCTTTCAAGGCCGGCAACATACTGGGTCATACCGCCCTGCACCGTGCCCGGCTGCATCAGCTCGGTTGCCAGAACATTGGCGAGGTGGCGGGTGATACGCACTTTCTGCGTCAGGCCACGGCGGTCGGCTTCGATGGCGGTGGAGCCACCATAGGCCTTCAGGTCGGTCTGGATCTCACGCGGGCCATGGATCACCGCACCCGACACCGGGTCGCGCAGCGTCAGCATGAAGCGGATGTTGTGCACACCGCCCACGGTATAACGGGCGCGTTCGGTCAGAGCGTGGAAGCGGACAAGCTCGATTTCCGCGATCACAGGCAGAGCGCCGTTCACGTTCGGCTTCGCCATTTGCATCGCTTCGTCGAAGATCGCGCCGATCTGGGCGTAACGGTCGCCGGGAGCGTCGCCGCGCCAGACGATATCACCGATCGGGTAAATCAGGTTGGCCTCAGAAACGTGGAGATCGTGGCTCACCGTGATCTTGTAATCCACCACTTGCACAGCCGGTATGCCGACAGAAGCGTCAGCCATCGGCTGGGTTTCCATGGGGGCGTTCCGGGTCGCGGTTTCAACACTCATACAGGCCGAAAGCGAGGCGGCCAATCCGAGATCGGCGATCAAGCGAATGAGTTTCATATCCGAGTCCTCCGGGCATTTGCGCCCCTTTGTGTCCATTCGGATATAGCCGTCGAAATGTGGCGTGATTTGGACACCTCCTTGACATTCACAAGAATAATGCGGCCAAAAGCGGGTAATAGCTCTGGCTTGGGCGCATGGAGCGGGTTGTTAGCGCTAACTTCTTCTGCTATCTCGCAGGCGAACCAGTAAAGAGGCCGAAATGGCGCTTCATCCAACGCTTCTCGCCGTGACAGACCGCATACGTACCCGTTCGGCAGAAACCCGTTCGGAGTATCTCTCGCGGATGATTGCCGCAAAGGATCGCGGGAACGGGCGCGCGCACTTCTCCTGCTCAAATCTCGCTCATGCCTATGCTGGTGCGGGCTCCGATCAGGCGCGGATGGCTGCGAAAAGCAAAGGCAATATCGGCATCGTCACCGCCTATAATGACATGCTTTCGGCGCATCGCCCGTTCGAGAACTATCCCGAACTGATCCGCCAAGCCGCACGCGCCGTGGGGGGCACGGCGCAGGTGGCGGGTGGCGTTCCCGCAATGTGCGATGGCGTGACCCAAGGCGAGGCGGGGATGGAGCTATCGCTCTTCTCGCGCGATGTGATCGCTCTGGCCGCAGGGGTAGCGCTTTCGCACAATGTCTATGATGCGGCGCTCTTCCTTGGTGTGTGCGACAAGATCGTGCCGGGGCTTGTGATGGCCGCGGCCACTTTCGGGCATCTGCCGGGGATTTTCGTGCCCGCAGGCCCGATGTCGAGCGGATTGCCTAATGCGGAAAAGGCCAATGTCCGTAAAAAATACGCGGCGGGCGAAGTGGGCCGTGCCGAGTTGATGGCGGCCGAAATGGCGAGCTACCACGGCATCGGCACCTGCACCTTCTATGGAACGGCGAACTCGAACCAAATGCTGATGGAAGTGATGGGCCTCCATTTGCCGGGATCGGCCTTCGTGCCACCAGATGGTGCGTTGCGCGAGGCGCTCACGGCCCGTGCCGCGACGCGCGCTCTGGAGATGACGGCAGGCGGGTCGGAGTATACGCCGCTCTCCCATATCCTCTCCGAAGAGGCCTTTGTGAATGCCATCGTCGGGCTGATGGCAACGGGCGGCTCGACGAACCTAGTGTTGCACCTGCCAGCGATGGCGCGGGCGGCGGGGATCGTGCTTGATCTGGAGGATTTCGCAGCGCTTTCGGAAATCACGCCGCTTGTTGCGCGGGTATATCCGAACGGTCTGGCAGATGTGAACCATTTCCATGCCGCAGGCGGGATTGCCTACGTGATTGGCGAATTGCTGGCGGCGGGGCTGTTGCATGACGATGTTCTGACCGTCGCTGGCAAGGGCCTTTCGCGTTATACCGAAGAGCCATTCCTCAAGGGCGATGCGCTTGAATGGCGGGCGAACCCGCGCGTGTCGCAGAACGAGAAGATCCTGAAACCCGCCGCTGATCCCTTCCAGAGTGAAGGTGGCCTCGCGATGCTCGATGGCAATCTGGGCCGCGCCTTGATGAAAACCTCTGCCGTTGCGCCGGACTTGCGGGTGGTGGAAGCGCCTGTGCGGGTGTTCGAGACCCAAGACGCGGTGAAAGCTGCGTTCAGGGCGGGGGAATTCACTTCCGATGTCGTGGTCGTGGTGCGTTTCCAAGGCCCGCGCGCCAACGGTATGCCCGAGCTGCACGGCCTCACCCCGACGCTTTCGGTGCTTCTCGATCGCGGGTTGAAAGTCGCGCTTGTGACCGATGGGCGGATGTCTGGTGCCAGCGGCAAAGTGCCTGCGGCGATCCACCTGAGCCCGGAAGCGGCCATGGGTGGCCCTCTGGCAAAACTGCAAGACGGAGACCTCGTGCGCGTCGATGCTGTTGCAGGAACGTTGGAGGTGCTGACCGAAGGCTGGCAAGACCGCCCGCTCGCCCTTTCCTCGGCCCCAGCCGCTGCGGGTGCTGGCCGCGAGTTGTTCGATCTCTTCCGCCAAGCCGTTGGCCCATCTACAGACGGGGCCAGTGCCATTCTGACCGGAGCCTTCTATGACCCCCGCTGAAATGTCCGCGCATCTGCGCGTTGTTTTCCAGAAAGCCCCTGTCATTCCGGTTCTGGTGATCGAAGACGCGGCCAGCGCTGCCGATCTGGCACGCGCTTTGGTGGCGGGCGGCCTGCCGATCCTCGAAATCACCCTCCGCACCGACGCGGCCTTGGCAGCTATCACCGCGATGGCGGCTGTAGAGGGCGCGATCGTGGGCGCAGGCACAGTGCTCACGCCTTCGGATGCCGAAGCCGCCAAACGCGCAGGTGCGACATTCGCGGTTTCGCCGGGGGCAACACCCGAATTGATCGACGCTTGCATCGCGCTCGATCTGCCGATCCTTCCGGGAGCGGTCACGCCCTCGGAAGCCATGGCGCTGAATGCGCGCGGTTTTGACTTGCTGAAATTCTTCCCGGCAGAGCCCTATGGCGGGGTGGCCACGCTGAAGGCCTTGGCAGGCCCCCTGCCCCGCATCAGCTTCTGCCCCACGGGCGGCATTACCGAAGCCAGCGCCCCGAGCTACCTCGCCCTGCCGACTGTGCCTTGCGTCGGCGGAAGCTGGGTCGCGCCTGCTGCCATGGTGCGCGCGGGCGATTGGGCGGGCATTACGGCGCTCGCCGCGAAAGCCTCAAGCCTCAAAGGCTGATCACATCTCGCCGCGTTCGCGTGAGCGCCAGCCGCCCCTGCGGCGCGGCGCGTTCATGCGTTGAAGCCCTTCGCGCATCACTTGGGTCATCGGATGGCCCTCCGGATCGCCCTCGGTGGCGTGGCGTTCCAGAAGTTGCGGCAAAGCGGCCACGGAATCGACGCCCAAAGGCAGGCTCAAGGCCCAGTCGAGGAAGATCGAGCGGCATTCCTCTTCGGTGATCCCGTCGATCTTGAACGCTTCCGCGATCAGGTGCTTCGGGTCCAAGTCGTCGCCATAGGTCTTCATTCCAAACTCCCCGGCTGGCGCGCCATGGCGGCGGCCACGATATCTGCGGCGTCGCGGCTCGTCTCTGCCAGCGTCGCGGCGAGGCCCTCGATGGTTTCCTCGTCCGTTTCCGCCAAGAGCATCCGGCACCCGCCTTCGCCAATCGCTGCCGGATCAAGCGGCTTCTCGGAAAGAAGCCGCGCCACCGACTGCACTTTCCAGCATAGGTCATAGGCGGCCGCCAGCCGGGCGCTTTCCGCGGCATTGATCCAGCAAATTGCGACACCCGCCTCCAAACCCTCACCCGTGCCCCGCGTCAAAGTGCCTGCCATTAGCGCAGCACCTTGGGCGAGAAGCTCGATATCCTGCAACCGCCCCGGCCCGATCTTCGCGTCCCACGGACCTTCGGGCGACTTCGCCGCTGCAATCCGGTCCCGCATATCGGCCACATCGGCAATCACCTTGGCCGCCTCGTGCTTCGTGCCGAGGATTTCGGCGCGGAAAGCTTCGATATCGGCCCCGACAGCCTCGGACCCCGCCACAACCCGCGCCCGCGTCAGGGCCAGATGCTCCCATGTCCAAGCCTGCTCGCGCTGGTATTCCATGAAAGAAGTAAGCGACGTAGCCACCGGGCCTTGCGTGCCCGAAGGCCTGAGGCGCATGTCGATCTCGTAAAGCCGCCCTTCGGGCATGAGCGCGGAAACAGCTGTGACCATGGCTTGCGTCAACCGCGCATAATAGGTGCGCGCAGGCAGCGGGCGGCGGCCCTCGCTCGCCTCCACGCCATCCGCATCATAGATCACAATCAGATCGAGATCGGAGGCCGCGTTGAGCCGCTTTGCGCCCAATGATCCCATCCCGAGCACCACTGCCCCGCGCCCCGGCATGTCCCCGTGCTTCGAGGCGAAGTGCTCGACCACCACAGGCCAGAGCGCGCGCAAGGCGGCTTCCGCCAGTTCGGCGTACTCGGCCCCGGAGGTGCGCGCGTCGATCAGCCCGCGCAGATGGTGCACGCCCACGCGGAAGTGCCATTCCTTGGCCCATCGCCGCGCCATGTCGAGCTTCTTCTCGTAATCGCTTTCCCGCGCCAAGACCCGGCCCAGTTCTTCGGCCAGAGGCTCCACACCCAGCCAATCGGCAAAGAAACTGCCCCCGATCACCGCATCGAACACGCCTGCGTTCCGCGACAGATGCGCCGAAAGCGCGGGCGATGTGCCGACGATATCGATCAGAAGGTCGATCAGTTGCGGGTTGATGTCGAAGAGCGAGAAAAGCTGCACGCCTGCCGGAAGCCCTTTCAGGAAACCATCAAAGGCCAGAAGCGCTTCATGGGGTCGCGCTGTTTTGCTCAGGCGCTCAAGGATACTGGGCAGGAGGCGCTTGAAAATCTCCGTCGCCCGCGCCGAACGGAGCGCGGGATAGTTCCGCCATTGCCCGGTGATTTCCGCGTCGAACTCCGCCTCCGGCTCGGGTGCTTTCGCAGGCGTGCGGCCATCGGGCGAGAAGAAATCCTCAGTCAAAGCATGCACCTCTTCGAGCCGCCCCTTCAGGCGTTTCTCGAAATCGGCCAAGTCGCAATCCATGAAGGCCGCAATCCGAGCCATGCCCTCGGACGTGGTGGGGAGCGCGTGGGTTTGCGCGTCGTTCACCATCTGCAAACGGTGCTCGATCTCGCGGTGCTCGAGGTAATGGTCGATGAGCGTATTGGCGGCGTCTTCCGGCACCCAGCCTTTCGCGGCCAAACGCTGCAAGCCTTCCACCGTGCCCCGCACCCGCAATTCGGGGTCGCGCCCGCCAGCGATCAATTGGCGGGTCTGAGTGAAGAACTCGATCTCGCGGATACCGCCGCGCCCGAGCTTCATGTTATGGCCGGGCAGGCTCAAGGCCCCGCCCAAGCCCTTATGCTCGCGGATGCGCAGGCGCATATCATGGGCGTCTTGAATGGCCGCGAAATCCAAGTGCTTCCGCCAGACGAAGGGCCGCATCATGGATTGGAACGCCTCCCCCGCTTTTATGTCCCCCACCGCAGGCCGCGCCTTTATCCAAGCCGCACGCTCCCATGTGCGCCCGAGGCTCTCGTAGTATCGCTCCGCCGCCTCCATCGCGAGGCAGACAGGCGTCACCGAGGGATCAGGCCGGAGCCTGAGATCGGTGCGGAACACATAGCCATCCCCCGTCAGGTCGTTCAGCGAGGCCGCCATCTTGCGTGTGGCCCGCACGAAGGAGGTGCGCGCCTCCATGTAGTCGGAGGGGTCGTATCGGCTTTCGTCGAAAAGGCAGATGAGGTCGATATCGGAGGAATAATTCAGCTCGTACGCGCCCTGCTTACCCATGGCGAAGGCAACCATGCCGCCTGCGGTTTCAAGATCCGCCTCAGTGGCCCCCGGCAATTTCCCACGCCGGATTTCCGTGCCCAAAGCTGCGCGCAAAGCAATCCCCGTGGCATGATCGGCAAAAAGGGTGAGCGCACCTGTCACCTCTTCCAGCGTCCAGACACCCGCAATATCGGCCAGCGCGATCAAGAGAGCGAGGCGGCGCTTGGCGCGGCGCAATTCTGCGTCCACCTCATCGGGGGCCACTTGGGAAATCCGCGCCATTTCCGCCGCATAGGCCGCTTCCGGATCACCGAAGGCTTCCGCGATCCATGCGGTTTCCCTCTCCATCAGCGTTTTGAGATAGGGGCTGCACCCGCCCGTGCCTTCGATCATGCCACGCAGTTCCGGCGCAAGATCGGGGAAAAGCGCCAAGGATTCAGACCCTCTCTCGGTATCAAAAGGGCGCGGATGGCGGGTGGTGCGGGCGGCAAAACTCATAACAAGCTCTGGTTCTTTCCGGATTTGCTTGGCATCAAGAAAGCACAAGCCAAAGGGGGCCGCCATGAGCAAATCCATGAAACGCGTCGAGGAAGAGCTGAAAGCGGCAGGTTTGACGGTCGAGATCAAAGCGCTCGGCGATGCCCGCACCGCGCAATTGGCCGCTGATGTGGCGGGCTGCCATCTCGACCAGATCGCCAAGTCGATCATCTTTCGCGGCGAGGCTTCTGGCGAAGCGATCCTCTTTCTCACCGCAGGCGGCAACCGCGTGGACGACGCGAAAGCGAGTGCCGTGGCAGGCGAAGCGCTGGGCAAGGCCGATGCGGCCCTCATCCGCGCGCAAACCGGATTTGCCATCGGCGGCGTGGCGCCTGTGGGCCATTTGAACCCGATCCGCGCCTTCCTTGATCCGCGGCTACTGGAGTTCCCGACGATCTGGGCGGCAGCCGGAACGCCACATCATATCTTCGAAATGCCCTCTGCCGAGCTGCCCCGCATTACTGGCGCGAAACAGGCAGATTTCACCGCCTGAGCGGTATTTCGATGAAAATGTAAAAAACTTTAACATCGCCTCTTGTGCGCGACGGAAAACTCCCCATCTTCCGTAATGTGAAAGGCATTCACATTGAACCGGACCCGGGCAACCTACCGCCAACTGGGCCACAGAAAGGAGTTAAAGATGTCCCTCGCTTATACCAACGCCCCGTCCGAAACCGCCCTTATGGGCTGGCTGCGCCGCACGGAGGCCTGGCTCGACAGTAAGGGCCGCAAAGCCTGGATTGCCGCAATGGTACTTGGCTTCGTGTTCTTCTGGCCCGTCGGCCTCACCCTTGTCGCCTATATCACCATGACCAACCGTTGGAGCCATTCTATGTTCCCTGCTTGCCGTTCCCACTCCCGCCGCCACAGCATGCGTCACCACGCATGGGAGGCGTCCCGCCCCTCGGGCAACACCGCGTTCGACGCCTATAAGTAAGACACGCTGCGTCGCCTCGAAGACGAACAGCGAGCCTTTGAAAGCTTCCTCGACCGCCTGCGCCAAGCCAAAGAAAAGGCCTAATTCGACGCCTTCATGGACGAGCGCGCGAAATCGGCGGATGACGAACGCCGCGACGACGCCTAAATCCCCCTTGGGTGCCCTCAAAAGGGGCACCCTTCCCTGTCCGGAGATCCCGATGCCCCGCCTGCCCGACCCCGAGTTGCAAGCCGAATTCTATGCCGATGTGCCCACCAAACGGCTCATCGCTTTCCTTATAGATACGCTCGCAATCATCCTGATCGTTGCGGGCATCGTGCTGCTGACGGCGCTGACGGGGCTTTTCATCCTGCCCTTCCTGATTTTCTCGGTCAGCTTCCTTTATCGCGCCATCACCATCGCGCGGAACGCCGCCACCCCCGGCATGCGGATGATGGCCATCGAATTCCGCACACTCGATGGCGAACAGATCTCGCCACCGCTGGCCTTCTGGCACACGGTGGGCTTCTCGGCCAGCCTCGCCATGCCGCTTTTGCAGGTGATTTCGATCTTCCTGATGCTCACCAGTGCGCGCGGCCAAGGCCTCACCGATCACATGCTCGGCACTGTCGCGCTCCATCGCCGCGCAGGGGTCTAAAACGACGGCTGGGCGCTCCGTTGTTCATGCAAATGCCGCGCTTGGACTCTCGCTTTGCACTTGCTATCGTGGCACCAGTTATGATGCGGCAAAGTTAATGCGACACTCCCTTCCCACGGTTCCACAGTTCTATGTGACAGCCCCCCAGCTCTGCCCGTATCTTCCGGGCCGGATGGAAAGGAAGCTGTTCACGGCTCTGGCCGGTGACGGTGCGGACCGGTTGAACAATGCGCTCTCGAAGCAGGGCTTCCGTCGCTCGCAGAACGTGCTTTACCGCCCCTCCTGCTCGGAATGCTCGGCCTGCCTTTCGGCGCGCATCCGCGTGGCCGATTTCACTCCCTCGAAAACGCAGCGCCGTACGGTTCGCCGGAACGCGCATCTGCAACGCAAGGCCTCGAGCCCTTGGGCCACGGAAGAGCAATTCGCCCTTTTCCGCACCTATCTCGATAGTCGCCACGCAGATGGCGGTATGGCCGATATGGATGTGTT
>JALQUU010000091.1 GCA_023260655.1 Paracoccaceae bacterium
TCACATAAGGCCCGATAGTCGCCGGAATGAGGCCGAGCCGCGTTTCGGTCAGCGCCATGCTCAGGCTCTCCACTCCGATCGCCACGTCGCACACACTCGCCATCCCGACGCCGCCGCCAAAAGCATTGCCCTGCAACCGCCCGATCAAGGGCTTCGGCAATCCGTTCAGCGCCTTCAGCATCCACGCGAGCTTCCCCGCCTCCGCCGCGCGCTCCGCCGGAGGGGCCGCCATCTGCGCCTGCATCCAACCCAGATCACCGCCTGCACAAAACGTCCGCCCCTTGGCCGCAAGGATCACCACACGCACCTCGGGATCGGCCCCCAGCGCCTCGGCGGCCTGATGGATTTCGGCGATCATCGGCCCCGACATAGCGTTGTGCTTGTCGTCCCGCGCCAACCACAGCGTCGCCACACCCCGCGCATCGCGCTCTACAGAAATCGTCTCGTACATCCCTAGTCCCCTTCGCGTTACGCCTCGGCCCGCATCGCCCGCGCCATCTCTGCCGCGCGCTCCAGCACCTTGCGATCCAAACCGGTCTCGTAGCCCAGCGCCGTCAAACGGTCATGCACCGCTTCCGTGGCCACATTCCCCGCAGCCCCCGGGGCATAGGGGCATCCCCCCAAACCGCCCACAGCCGCATCGAACACCCGCACACCCGCGGCCAAGGCAACCTCGATATTGGCCAAAGCCTTGCCGCCCGTATCGTGGAAATGCCCTGCAAGCTTCTCCGCTGGCACAACAGCACATACGGCTTTCAGCATAGCCGCGACCGCTTCCGGCGTGCCCCGCCCGATGGTGTCGCCCAAACTGATCTCGTAGCATCCCATCGCCAGCAGTTCCGCCGCGACGCGTGCCACCGCCTCCGGTGCCACCGCCCCGTCATAGGGGCACTCGACCACGCAACTCACATAGCCCCGCACCGGCAGTCCCGCCGCAATAGCCGCCTCGGTCACAGGCTTGAACCGTTCCAAACTCTCTTCAATCGTCGCGTTGATATTGGCCTTGGAAAACCCTTCCGAGGCCGACCCGAAAATCGCCACCTCGTCAGCCTTCGCCGCAATCGCGCCTTCAAGCCCCTTAATATTCGGCGTCAGCGCCGCATAGCGCACCCCGTCCGCGCGCCGGATGCCATCCAGCACCTCCCCCGATGTCGCCATCTGCAGCACCCATTTCGGGCTCACGAAACTCGCGCATTCGATGCGCCGGAATCCTGCCCCCGAAAGAAGATCCACCAACGCGATCTTTGCCGCCGCCGGAATGAAGCGCTTTTCGTTCTGCAACCCGTCCCGAGGCCCGACCTCGAATATCTCTACATATCCGCCCATTTCACGCCTCCGGCATCGGGTAGTGCCGATTATAGATCACAGGCTCGCCCTCTACAGGCAGGCTCTTCTGGAACCCTTCCCGTTCCATCAAGCGCGCAAGCCACTTCGTCACTTCCGGGAATGCCTCTGTCGGCATGAAATGCCGCCCCAGCCACACCGCCTGCCCCGTCGCGATATCCGCCGCCGAAAAGCCCGAGGTCAGCAGATAGTCCCGGTTCTCGATCGGCGTCGAAAGCCGCGCCTCGATAGCGGCATAGCACTTCTCCAGCCGTTTTGCCTCCAGCCGCATCACCGTAGGCGAGCGCATCCAATCCTCCCGCAAGAGGATATGCTGCTGCGTCAACGCCGCCGCATGCTGGCTCACGGTCTCAGAAAAATGCAGCCACGTCAGAAACGCCATCCGGTCCGGATCATTTACGCCGCACCCAAGCCCCGCCTCCAGAAACCGCTCGCAAAGGTATTGCATGATCGCGAGGCTCTCGAACATCCTCTCGCCATCAATCTCCAAGGCCGGCACCCGCCCGGCAGGCGAAAGGCTCAGATACTCGGGCGTCCGCAAGGATTTGTCGAAGGGATGCACCCGCACGGCAAAGGGCACATCCAATTCGTTCAATAGCCACAACACCCGCATGGAACGGGATTGCGGCACATGGTGCAGCGTGATCATTCCTCGAGCCGGATCAATGCCGCCCCCGCTTCCACCTGAGCCCCCGCCTCCACGAGCACTTCCGCCACCACGCCATCCCGGCCCGCAACCAGCGTATGCTCCATCTTCATCGCTTCCAGAATGGCCAAACGGTCGCCTTCTTTCACCTCGGCCCCCGCTGCCACGAAGACAGCCTTCACCAGCCCCGGCATCGGCGATAGCGTCACCCCCGCCACCGCCCCGCCCGAAACGTTCCGCGCCAGAAGATCGGTTAGCCCATAGCTCCGGCAATGCCCGGTGCCGTCAAACACATGCACCGCACCCTCGGCCTTCATAGCCTTCCGCCCCGGCACCTGCCAGTGCCCATCCACCAAAGCCGCCGCAACGCGCATATCACCCAGCCGCACCTCGGCCCGCGCCGCGTCCAGCGCCACAACCGCCAAAGCCTCGCGCTCGCCCTCACTCACGGCCACGCGCCGCTCCAGAGGCGCCCAAAGGCTGAAGCCCATGGCAGGCTCTCCGGCAAAGCCGCCAAGCTCCAAGGCAGCCAAGGCATCCGATGCCACGTCCTCGCCCACCTCCGGCAAAAGCCCATCGAGATCACGGGCAATCAGCCCCGTATCCACCTCACCGCAGCCGAAACCCTGATGCCGCGCCAGACGGGCCAGAAACCCGAGGTTCGTCACCGTCCCCGCCACTTCCGTCTCTTCGAGCCCCTTGGCCAACATGCCCAGCGCCACATCCCGCGTCGCCCCATGCACGATCACCTTGGCAATCATCGGATCATACCACGGGCTGATCGCATCGCCCGAGCGCACGCCCGTATCCGCCCGCACCCCTGAAGGAAACGCCAGATGTGCCACACACCCCGTCGCGGGCAGGAAGCCCGCAGGCACATCCTCCGCATAGAGCCGCGCCTCGAACGCATGTCCCGTGATCTGCAATTCCTCTTGGCGTTTTGGCAAAGCCTCTCCCGCCGCCACGCGCAACTGCCATTCCACCAGATCAACACCCGTGATGGCTTCCGTCACCGGATGCTCCACCTGCAAGCGCGTGTTCATCTCCATGAACCAGAACCCGTCCTCGCGCAGCCCACCCGAGCCATCGACGATGAACTCGATCGTCCCCGCCCCTTTGTAACCAATCGCCTCGGCCGCCTTCACCGCCGCCCGCCCCATGGCCGCGCGCACGTTCTCCGGCATCCCCGGCGCAGGCGCTTCCTCGATCACTTTCTGGTGGCGGCGCTGCAGCGAGCAATCCCGCTCGAACAGATGCACCGCCTGCACGCCATCCCCGAATACCTGCACCTCGATATGGCGCGGCTTCTGGATGTATTTCTCGATCAAGACTGCAGGATTGCCAAAGGCCGTCCGCGCCTCGCCCTGCGCACTCTCCAGCGCCGTCGCAAAATCCGCCGCCCGCTCCACAAGTCGCATCCCCTTGCCGCCGCCCCCGGCCACGGCCTTGATGAGAACCGGATAGCCGATCATCTCCGCCATCCCCGCAAGATGCGCAGGGTCCTGATCCGCCCCGTGATATCCGGGCACCACAGGCACGCCGGCCTCTTCCATCAAGGCCTTCGCCGCATCCTTAAGCCCCATCGCCCGGATCGCCTTCGAGGACGGCCCGATAAACACGAGCCCCGCCGCCTCCACCGCTTCCACGAAATCGGGGTTTTCCGAGAGGAAGCCATACCCCGGATGGATCGCCTCCGCCCCCGTCTCCAAAGCCGCCTGAATGATCCGGTCGCCGCGCAAATAGCTCTCCGCAGGCCGCGCCCCCCCGATCTGCACCGCGATATCCGCCGCCGCCACATGCGCGGCACCCGCATCCACATCAGAATGTACCGCAACCACGCGGCAGCCCAGCGCCTTCGCCGTGCGCGCGATACGGCAGGCAATCTCGCCCCGGTTCGCAATCAGGATCGTCTTGAACATAGTCTCACTCCCGTTCCCCGCAGGCCCGGCCCGCCGTCATTCGCCTTGGCTCGCCTGAGCCGCATTTTCCGTCCCCAATCATTTCGCTTTCGGAAATATCCCGGGGTGAGGCCCGTCAGGGCCGAGGGGCAGAGCCCCTATTTCTTTTTGTAATCCTCGACCACGCGGAACCGCTCGCACATGATCTTCATGTCCGCGCTCCACCCTCCTGTGCGCTCGAAATACCGCCGGTATTCGGCCTGCCAATGCGCCAGATCGCGGAACTTGCCCTGCGCCTTGACGAAGGCCTCGTCCATCTCGCTCCAGCGCCGCGTTTCCACGGCAACTGTCTCGATCATCACCGCAGGCTCGCCGTCCCACTCCAAAGCCACATCCCGCCGCCCCACTTCCGGCCAGGCATCGCCTTTGGGTCCGTAATGGCGCGCGGCCTCACAGGTCGCGGTCTTCTTCCCCGCCCGCACAAGAGCGAGGATCTTGTCACACAGCGCCTTGCTATCGCCAAAACGGAAGGTCTCCGCTTCGGGGTTGGCGTCGATAATCTCCTGCAAACTGGCCATGATACCCCTCACATCCGGAACACGCCGAAGCGCGTCTCGGGGATCGGCGCGTTCAGCGAGGCCGAGAGTGACAGCGCCAGCACATCACGCGTCTTGCGCGGATCGACGATCCCGTCGTCCCAAAGCCGCGCCGCGGCGTAAAGCGGATGCGACTGCTCGTCGAACATCTTGATCGTCGGGCGCTTGAACTCCGCTTCCTCCGCCGCACTCCACGCGCCCCCTGCGCGTTCGATACCCTCGCGCTTCACCGTCGCGAGCACCCCTGCCGCCTGTTCGCCCCCCATCACCGAAATCCGGCTATTGGGCCACGTCCAGAGGAACCGCGGGCTGTAAGCGCGCCCTGCCATGCCGTAATTGCCCGCACCAAACGAGCCACCCACCAGCATGGTGATCTTCGGCACCTGCGTGCAGGCCACCGCCGTCACCATCTTGGCGCCATGGCGCGCGATGCCCTCGTTCTCGTATTTCCGCCCCACCATGAAGCCCGTGATATTCTGCAAGAACACCAAGGGGATTTTCCGCTGGCTGCAGAGCTCCACAAAATGTGCCCCCTTCACGGCCGCCTCCGAGAATAGGACGCCATTGTTGGCCACGATCCCCACGGGCATCCCTTTAACATGGGCAAACCCCGTCACCAGCGTCTCGCCGAAGCGCGCCTTGAACTCGTCAAAGCGCGAGCCATCCACCACACGCGCGATCACTTCGCGGATGTCATAAGGCGTGCGCAAATCGCCGGGCACCACGCCGAGGATTTCTTCAGGATCATAGGCCGGTTCTTCCACCGCCTGCATCTGCAAGCCGAACTTCGCCCCGCCATTGAGATTGCCCACCGCGCGCCGCGCCAAGGCCAAGGCATGGGCATCATCCTCGGCAAAATAATCCGCCACGCCGGACAGCCGCGTATGCACGTCCCCGCCGCCCAGATCCTCCGCCGTCACCACTTCCCCCGTCGCGGCCTTCACCAGAGGCGGGCCCGCAAGGAAGATCGTCCCCTGCTCCTTCACGATGATCGTCACATCCGACATCGCGGGCACATAAGCGCCCCCCGCCGTGCACGATCCCATCACCACAGCGACCTGCGGAATGCCCTTCGCGCTCATATTGGCCTGGTTGAAGAAAATGCGCCCGAAGTGGTCGCGATCCGG
>JALQUU010000092.1 GCA_023260655.1 Paracoccaceae bacterium
CGCATCAACATGACCGACGGCGCCGACGACATCGCCAAGAAAATCCGCAAAGCCAAAACCGACCCCGAAGCCCTGCCCTCCGAGGCCAAAGGCCTCGAAGGCCGTCCCGAAGCCCGCAACCTCGTGAACATATACGCAGCACTCTCGAACCAGAGCGTCGAAAAGGTGCTCGCGGATGTGGGCGGCAAACAATTCTCGGAATTCAAACCGATGCTGATCGACCTCGCGGTATCCGAACTTGCGCCCATCTCCACCGAGATGTCGCGCCTGATGAACGATCCTGCCGAAATCGACCGCATGCTCGGCCTCGGCGCCCAAAACGCCCGCGCGATTGCCGCGCCGATCTTGGAAAAAACTTACGAAATCGTGGGCATGATCCGCAGCTAAGAAAGTGGGGGGCTTTGCCCCCCGCCTTCGGCTCCCCCCAGGATATTTAGCAAAGCGAATTACGCTTCTCGATTTCTTAAATATCCCCGCCGGAGGCAAATCTGCAGGATTTTTCTATGGCCGAAGGTCGATCACGGCGCGCTCGGTGACGATCAAATCGAGCGGCTGGTCGGTCGGTTCCATAGGCAAGTTTTCCGCCTCTTGCGCGCTCCACGCAAAACCGATGGCCAGAACAGGCCCACGCGCCCGCAAGCCTTCGAGGCTCCGGTCGTAGAAACCGCCGCCATATCCCAAGCGCCCTCCTCTGCGATCGAAGGCCACGAGCGGGACGATCAGAACCTCGGGCACCAATAGGCGCTCGGTTTCGGGAACGCGCGCTCCGAACGGTCCGTCGACCAGCGTGCAACCGGGGTTCCATCGAGAGAACACCAAGGGTTGCCCTGCTGCCCGGATCACCGGAACAGCCACAGGCCCGAACGCCGCCGCCTCGGTCATCGCCGGGCGTGGATCGATTTCGGTCCGGATCGGCATGTAACCTGCGAGCACCTTGCCGCGATGCTCCGCCAAAACTTCATAGAGCAGCGCCGATTGCGCCGGATGGCCCGCGTCGAACGCCTGCTTCCGTCGCGCGAAAGCCGCCTTGCGGGCCAGCGCCTTTTCCTCGTCCAATGTCATATCGCCCTCTTACAGCAGCACCGCGCTTGCCAATCCGAGGAAGGCGAAGAAGCCCACGACATCCGTTACCGTCGTCACGAAGGGCCCAGACGCCAGCGCCGGATCGATTTTCACCCGATCCAGTGCCATCGGAATAAGGATACCGCCTAGCGCGGCTGCGACCTGCGTGAAGAACATGGCGACACCGATGACCATCGCGAGCATCGGCACCCCGAACCACACCGAAACCACCACCGCCATGACCAGCCCGAAAAGCGCGCCATTCACCGCGCCCACAGCCACTTCCCGCCAGATAACCCTGAGTGCATTCTGTGCCGTAAGGTCGCGCGTGGCCAGGGCGCGCACGGCCACGGTCATGGTCTGCGTGCCCGCGTTGCCGCCCATCGAAGCCACGATCGGCATCAGAACCGCCAGCGCCACCAATTGATCGATCGAGTCGGCAAACGCTTCGATCACGAAAGAAGCAAGGATCGCGGTCAGGAGGTTGACGAATAGCCATGTCGCCCGCCCCTTGGCCGCCTGGATGATCGTATCCGACAGCGAGGCTTCCTCGTTCACACCGGCCATACGGAGAATATCTTCCTCGTGCTCCTCGTCGAGCACGGCCATCGCGTCATCGATGGTAATGACGCCGACAAGGCGCTCATCGTCATCCACCACCGGGGCGGAAATCAGGTGATACTGGTTGAAGGCGTAAGCCACGTCGCCTTCGTATTGGTCCACCGGAATGGTCCGGAAAAGCTCCTCGGTGAGTTCCGTCAGCATCTGGTCGCGCCGCGACCGCATGATATTGCCAAGGCTCACCTGACCCACCGGATGCATGCGGATGTCGACCAGGATCACATGGTAGAAATTATCCGGCAGATCCTCGGAATTCCGCATGTGGTCAATGGCTTGCCCCACAGTCCAATGCTCGGGCGCAATCACCACTTCGCGCTGCATCAAGCGGCCTGCGGAATATTCCGGATAGGTCAGCGCCTGTTCGATAACCAAGCGCTCGGATTCGTCCAGCGCTTCGAGAATGGCTTCCTGCTGCGGCTCGTCGAGGTCTTCCAGAAGGTCGACCACATCGTCCGAATCCATCTCGCGCACGGCTTCCGCCAGCACGTCCTTCGGCAGGAACTCCAGCACCTCCTCGCGGATACCCTCATCGAGTTCCGACAGGATCTCGCCGTCGAACTCGTGCCCGTAAAGCTCGATCAGGCGGCGGCGGTCATAGGCCGAAAGCTGTTCCAGAAGGTCGGCGATATCGGCCTGGTGGAGTGGCTCCATAAGCTCGGTGAGCTTCTCGGCATTGCCTTCGTCCACAGCCGAGCGGATCGCGGCCACAACGCGCTTGTCCAGCGCATAGGCACGTTCCTCTTCACCGGAGGGCTCGTCGGTGTCATCCCGCTCGATCAGATCGTCATCTTCGGACATGGCACCCCTCCTGCTCCGTTGGTTCGGCGTTCTCTCTTTCGCGGGCCGGGTCCCTGCACCGCCCCTCTATCATATCGGAAAGCACCGGGAAGAAACAATGGCGCGCAAGGAATTTACCTTCCCCACTGCTCCGCATAGTGTCTCACAGAAATCGCCGGAGCCCGCCATGCCGACCCCGACCCTCATTCTCGGCCAGACCCTCACCTTCACCGGAAATCCTTTCCTCGAAGGGATCGGCGCCGCTTATGTCGAACCACAAGGGGCGGTGCTGATCGAAGGCGGCCGGATCGTGGCCACGGGCACCGCCGCCGCGCTCTGGAAGGCCCATCCCTCGGCGCGCCTCGTCGATTACGGCCAAGCTCTGGTGATGCCGGGCTTCGTCGATGCCCATGTGCACTATCCGCAAACCGGCATCATCGCCTCTTGGGGCAAACGGCTCATCGACTGGCTGAACACCTACACCTTCCCCGAAGAAGCGCGCTTTTCGGACCCCGCCTATGCCGCCGAAATCGCAGGCCGTTACCTCGATCTCGTGCTTGCAAACGGCACCACCACCGTGGCCTCCTATTGCACGATCCACCCCGAAAGCGTGGACGCGCTGTTTACCGCCGCGGAAGCGCGCGGGATGCGGGTGATCGCCGGCAAAACCTGCATGGACCGCGACACCGCGCCCCCCACTCTCCGCGACACCGCCCAAAGCGCCTACGACCACTCGAAGGCCCTGATCGAACGCTGGCACCGGAAAGGCCGCGCACTTTACGCCATCACCCCGCGCTTTTCGCCCACCTCGACACCTGAGCAACTGCAGGCGCTCGGTTCCCTCTGGGCCGAGCACCCCTCCTGCGCCACGCAAACCCACCTCTCCGAACAAACCGACGAAATCGCCTGGGTCAAATCCCTCTACCCCGAGGCCCGCGACTACCTCGACACCTATGAGCAGCACGGCCTGCTGGGCAGCGGCGCACTCTACGGCCACGCCATCCACCTCGAACCACGCGAAATCGCCCGCATGGCCGAAACCGGCGCTGGCGTGGTCCATTGCCCAACCTCGAACACCTTCATCGGCTCGGGCCTTTGCGACGTGGCCGGGCTGATCGAGAACGGCATCCCTGTCGGCCTCGCCACGGATACAGGCGGCGGCTCGTCCTTCTCGATGCTTCGCACCATGGCCTCCGCCTATGAAGTCGGCCAATTGCGCGGTCGCCCGCTCCACCCGGCCGAACTCCTCTGGCTCGCCACCGAAGGCTCTGCTGCCACCCTCCGGCTCTCCGGCACAATCGGCCGCCTCGCCCCCGGTGCCGAGGCCGACCTCACCGTCATCAACCTCGCCTCCACCCCGGCCATCGCTCAACGCTCCTCCCGCGCCGAAGACATCTGGGAGGCTATCTTCCCCACCCTGATGATGGGCGACGATCGCGCGATCCAAGCGACTTGGGTGAATGGCCTCGAAATCGGCAAAGCAACTTGATGAGGAAAAAGGGGGGCTTTGCCCCCCGCCTTCGGTTCCCCCCAGGATATTTAGCAAAGCGAATTACGCTTCTCGATTTCTTAAATATCCCCGCCGGAGGCACTCTGAGCCTGCGGCTTTAGCCGCTGGCGAGGGATAGCGGGCGGCGCAGCCGCGCCATTTAGCAACCGGATCGCCCGAGCACCATCACCCAAGTTGTGCCGACGCGCGCCAATCCGAATTCGCGGGCTTCTTTCGAAAGCAAGTTTTTCCGGTGCCCGGGCGACATGGCCCATCCGCCCATCACGTCGTTCAGGCTTTTCTGACCGCGTGCGATGTTCTCTGCGGCAAAGCAGTAGCGGTAGCCTTCACGTTTCACGCATGTCGCGATGGTCGAGCCGTCGCGGCCTTTGTGGTCGAAATAACCCTTGGCGACCATATCGCGCCCATGCGCTTCGGCGGCGGCCTGTAGCTGCGGCGAAAGTACCAGCGGCGCGCCACCGACCTGCGCCCGCAATCCGTTCAGGGCTTCTGCCGCTCCCGGCACCGGGTCAGCTGCGGCCGTGCCTGCGATCATCGCGAGGGCAATGGCAAGCCGCATCACAGGTGCCGCTCCGCCAGTTTCCGCGCCAAGCGGTTCTGCTCGCTCACGACGCTCTCGAGATCAATCGTCCGCATCTGCCCTTCACTCACAATCTGTCGCCCTTCAACGAAGAGATGATGCACCTTTGTCGGGCCTGCGAGCAAGAGCGCCGCCGGATCCCAGCTTCCGGCGCTTTCGATGCCCCGCGTGTCCCAGACCGCGATATCGGCGCGTTTGCCCACGGCAAGCCGCCCGCAATCGGGCCGCCCCAGCACATCCGCACCGCCACGCGTCGCAATCTCCAAGGCCTCCCGCGCGCTCATCGCATCCGCCCCCAGCGCCACGCGCTGCAAGAGCATTGCTTGGCGCGCTTCCAGCACCAGATTGCCTGCGTCATTCGAGGCAGAGCCATCCACCCCGAGGCCCACCTTCACGCCCTTGTCGCGCATCGCCCGCACTGGCGCGATCCCCGATCCCAAGCGGCAATTCGAGCAGGGGCAATGCGCCACTCCCGTGCCGGAGCGGGCGAAAAGCTCCATCTCCGCGCCGTCAAGCTTCACGCAATGCGCGTGCCACACATCCGCGCCTGTCCAGCCGAGGTCTTCGGCGTATTGCCCTGGCCGGCAGCCGAATTTCTCCAGTGAATAGGCGATATCCTCGTCGTTCTCCGCCAGATGCGTATGCAGCATCACGCCCTTTTCCCGCGCCAGCACCGCCGCATCCCGCATCAACTCGCGGCTCACCGAGAAGGGCGAGCAGGGTGCCAGCCCGACTCGGCACATCGATCCCTCGGCGCTATCGTGGAACCGGTCTACCAGCCGGATCATGTCGTTCAGGATATCGGCCTCGCGCGCCACAAGGCTGTCGGGGGGCAACCCGCCCGCGCTCTCGCCGATCGACATCGCGCCGCGCGTTGGATGGAAGCGCATCCCGATCTCGGCCGCCGCATGGATCGTATCGTCAAGCCGCGCGCCATTCGGGAAAAGGTAGAGGTGATCCGAGGTCAGGGTGCATCCCGACAGCGCCAGTTCC
>JALQUU010000093.1 GCA_023260655.1 Paracoccaceae bacterium
ACCATAACGCCCTCGCGCGAGAGGACGTCATAGGCAGGCAGGTTTTCGGGCAGTTTGATCGGCATGGGTTCTTCCTTCAGGGAAGCTTGAGATAAGGTTAACGCTTGGCGCTGGCAATGGCGTGGGCGATGAGGGCGTCGAAATCGGCGGGGGTGTGGACCTTGCCCACGTCATCGGCCTTCACCGTGACGCCCCAGTTTTGCGCGATAGCCGCGTAGCGGGGTTGGCGGTGGGCGAGGGCTTGGGCGTAGGTCCAGCGGATGAAGGCGTCGGGATCGACCTTGTCTTCAGTGATGTTCTTCTGGTCGAGATATTCATGCCAGACGCGATCCAGAAACTCAGGCATATAGGCCATGGGCTTCGGCGCGCGGTCGAAGCGGCGGATCAACTCGGCGGTGTGGGCCTCAGAACCTTCGATCCAGACCATGAGCGTGGCTTCGGACAAGGCTTTCAGCACCTGATCATTGGCATTCTCGGGATCGACCCATTCGCAGATCGAGCCGCCGGTATCGCAGATGAAATGCGGATACTGGTAGAGCCGCTCTGCGCGTTCGATGAAATAGGCGGTATCGAGGAGCGCGTTGATTTCGGCAGCGCGGAACTGCGCTTGGCGGCGGGTGTATTCGGCAAAGGGCAGGCCGCCCTTCGCCACATCGCCGGGTTTGCCGAGATAGGTGGAGACGGGGGTGAGGTTGTTGAAGGAGATGTTCGAGCCGATGTAGATCGAATCGGACATCAGAAGCTCGCGCAGGAAGGGCACCTTCATCGCTTCGGCTTTCGCATTATCGGCGATGTATTCCCCCATGTAGCGGGTGCCGATGCGGTAATCGATGGAGTAGTGGAACCAGTCGCCCTCGGCGCGGAGCATGTTGGAGACGTGGGTTTTGCCCAGACCGGACATGCCAAGCAGCAGCACGCGCTTTTTCTCGGCGCGGTTCCAGTCGTCGGGGGTGGGGTAGAGCAGCATCACGGTCTCCGGAAAGGGTCCGCGATGGGATAGACCCGCGGCGCTTGCGGGTCAAACCCTTCTGAATGCTTTGAGAATGCGGCCGTCGATCACTAGAAGGCCGAACGATATGAGACCGAATCCCAAAACGGCGTGCGGAGAGAGCGTTTCATCCAGAACGAGCGCGCCAAGAAGAACAGCGACGGGAGGGATGAGAAGTGTGACCAGCATGAGATTTCCGCTGCCCGCCTGCGCCAAAACCCGGAAGTGGAGAAGGTAGGCACCCGCCGTGCCGATCAGTGACATATAGGCAATTGCACCGATGGTTTGGGGCGAAAGACCTGAAAGCATTGGCGGGCCTTCGAGGGATATCGACGCGGTGAGCGTGATCAGAGCGGAAGCCGTGAGCATTCCGGCGGCGGCTATGGGGGCAGGGAGACCTTTGAGCATGATTTTGGCCCATACACCGGCGAGGGCGTAGTTGAGGGTGCCAGCCAGAATTGCGATTTGGGCAAGGGAGCGGAGGTCAAGCGCGCTCAGGAGTGATGGCCCGATGATTGCGACCACGCCTGCCGTGCCGAGGGCGACGCCGCCAAGGCGGCGCAAGGTGAGGGGCTCGTCCTGGAAAAAGAGTGCCGCAACGATTATCCCGAAGAAGGCAGTGGTTGCGTTCAGGATCGAGGTGAGCCCAGATGCGATGTGAAGTTGCCCCCACGCCATGAGGCCGAAGGGAATCACGTTATTCAAAAGCCCCATGCCGAGAAAACCGACAAAGACGCGGGTCGAGAGAGGAACCCTGTAGCCTTTCCAGACCACGAAAAGCCAAAGAGCCAAAGCAGCTCCCGTGGTGCGGATAGCAACGGTGGTGAGGGGAGAACGCCTCAAGGACAAGCCGGGTGGCCAGAAAAATCCCGCCCCAAATGGTGCCGAGCAGAAGGAGTTCGAACCATGTCTGGCGGGAGAGGGTATTTGTCATGCCGCAGTCTTGACTGTTTCCACGGCAGGAAGCGACCCGTTTCTTGTGATTTTAGAGATCAAAGCCGAGTGCGTTTGAACAGCCGGAGAATGCGGCCGTCGATCACGAGAAGGCCGAGCGCGAGGAGCGCGAAGCCCGCGTAGGCGCGGGTGGGGAGGGATTCGTCGAGCACGAGCGCACCGATCACGATGGCGACGGGGGAAACCAGAAGCGTGACTAGGCTTTGGTTGCCTGCGCCGACGATGGGCATGGTGCGATAGTAAAGGAGGAACGCGCCGGAGGTAGCGATCAGGCTGAGATAGGCCATCGCCGCCCATGTGGTGAGGGACATGGCGAGGGGCGGTGCGCCGTCCGCGATGAGGGCGTAGGGGACCATGAGGGCGGCGGAGCCTGTGAGCATGCCAGCCGCAGCAACTTCGGGTTTGAAGCTTGTCAGGCGGGCACGGGCGAAGGCGCCGCCGAAGCCGTAGGAGATGGTGGCGCCGATGAGGGCGATCTGGCCTTTCGAGGAGAGATCGAAGGTCAGAAGCGCTTCAAGGCCGATGGCAGTAGCGACGCCTGTGAAGCCGAGGAGGACGCCTGTGGCTTTGCGGGCGGTGAGGCGTTCGTCGGCAAAGACGATGGCAGCGATGAGGACGCCGAAGATCGCTGTGCCTGCGTTGATGATCGAGGCAAGGCCGGAGGCCACGAATTGCTGCGCCCAGACGATGAGCGAGAAAGGGAGGGCGACGTTGAGGACGCCCATGATCGTGAAGTCGCGCCATGCGGTGAGGGAGCGCGGCACGGGAAGGCGGGCGGCGATGACGTAGACCCAGAGGGCGAGGGCTGCGAGGGTGACGCGCTCGGCTACAGTGGTGAGAACGCCAAGCTCACGCAGGAGCAGCGCGTTCGAGAGGAACGATCCGCCCCAAATGATTCCCAGTAAGGCAATGCCCGCCCAAGCGAGCGGGGGGATGGATTTCTGTTCCGGGGCCGCAGGGCGGGGTGCGCCGGAGAGGGAACCTTGGCGGATCATCCAGCGGCCCGTTTCGCGCGGGTTTCCATCCAGATGTTCCAGTAATTCGCGCCGAAGATCACCAGCGCGCCGACGAAGACCCAGAGATCGAGCGCCTCACCGTAAACAAGCGCGCCGATGATGGCGACGGCCGGGAGGCGGATGAAGTCGATCGGGACAACGACCGTGGCAGGCGCGATGGCGAGTGCCGAGGTCAGGCAGAAATGCGCAAGTAGGCCTGCGAAGCCGATGAGGATGAGCCAAGGGAGGGTTTGACCGGAAGGAAGTGCCATGTCGCCGTCATAGCCCGCCGCGATCAGGCCGAAGCTGATCTGCATGAGGGTGAGCCAGAAGAGAATGCAGGTGATCGTTTCTGTGCGGGTGAGGCGGCGGGTGAAGAGGGCGGAGAGGGCAAAGCCGATGGCAGCTGTTGCGGCGGTGATGATGCCGGGGTCGATGCTTTCCGGAGAGGGGCGCGCGACGATCAGGATGCCGATAAATCCGAGAATGCCTGCGAGGATGCGGGCGGAGGTGAGCTTTTCGCCAAGGATGAAGGGCGACAAGAGGAGCACCCAGAGAGGCGAGGTGAATTCGAGGGCGAAGACTTGGGCCAGCGGGATCACCGTAATGGCGTAGAACCAGAGGTTCTGGCCAGAAAAATGCGCAAGGTTGCGGATGAAATGTAGACCGAGTTTCTGCGCGCGGATCTGGCTGCGGGTTCCGGCAACGGTGGACACGGCTAAAACCACCAGAAAACCGATGCAGGAGCGGTAGAACATGATCTCGAATGTGTCGAGATCGAAGGCGGCGGCGCGTCCGGCCACGGCCATTGTGGTAAATGACAAGATGGCGCCACTCATCCAGAGTGCCGCCTTCAAGATATTCGAAGAGTCTTTCGATGACATCGCTTCCCCTCGCCGCTCGCTCGCATAGTGCTAACGGAGCAAAGCGGGGGGAACAATGGGTGCCGGACTAGGAAACTACTCCGGCATGTTCCTCGTGACTTCAACCAGACCGATGTAGGCCAAAAGCAACAAGACCAAAGCACCCAAAATCACGTAGGTCGTCTTGAGTTGGAAAACTCCCTTTTGCGTATGACAACGCCCACACTCTGAACCAGCAAAACGCATCCTGTGTCCGCATGCGGAGCAGGTAAAAATTCTCAATGTCATAATAATAGCCCGAAAAACGGGCCCCCCGGAAAAACAGGGGAAAAAGTGCAGGTGACGCGCTTCGACTTCAATAGGATATAGTAATAATTCTAAAGAATATATTCAAGAATCGAGCAAATCGCTCTGATAGCGAATTCTAAAGATGTATCGTGTTATTCACATACACGCATAGGGCGGTGTCGTGCGTACGGTATGCCGTGAAGCCCAGCAGCCTCTTTGGAAATGAAGAGGCCCGATTCTTTGGAACCGGGCCTCTGATCAATTTGTCTTTATTCCCACTCGATTGTGCCCGGTGGCTTCGAGGTGATGTCGTAGGTGACGCGGTTGATGCCCTGCACCTCGTTGATGATCCGCGTTGCGGTTTCGCCAAGAAATTCATGGGTGAAGGGGTAATAATCGGCGGTCATGCCATCAACGGAAGTGACGGCGCGGAGGGCGCATGCGTAATCATAGGTGCGCCCGTCGCCCATGACACCCACGGTTTTCACCGGAAGGATGGCGACGAAGGCTTGCCAGATTTCATCATAGAGGCCGTGCTTGCGTATCTGGTCTATATAGACCGCATCGGCCTTCTTGAGGATTTCGAGCTTTTCACGGGTGATTTCGCCGGGGCAGCGGATCGCGAGACCCGGGCCGGGGAAGGGATGGCGGCCGATAAAGCTGTCGGGCAGGCCAAGTTCGCGGCCAAGGGCGCGGACTTCGTCTTTGAAGAGTTCGCGCAGCGGCTCGACGAGCTTGAGGCCCATCTTTTCCGGCAGGCCGCCCACGTTGTGGTGCGACTTGATTGTGACCGAAGGCCCGCCCGAGAAGGAGACGCTTTCGATCACGTCGGGATAAAGCGTGCCTTGGGCGAGGAATTCGGCGCCTTCGATCTGGTCGGCGTATTTCTGGAATACGTCGATGAAGAGTTTGCCGATTGTTTTGCGCTTCACTTCCGGATCCGAGACGCCTTCGAGCGCGCCGAGGAAGAGATCGGCTTCATCGGCGTGGATCAGGTTGAGATTGTAGTTCTCGCGGAACATCTGGACGACCTGTTCGGCCTCGTTGAGGCGCAGAAGGCCGTGATCCACGAAGACGCAGGTGAGCTGGTCGCCGATGGCTTCGTGCAGAAGGATGCCCGTGACCGAGGAGTCGACGCCGCCAGAGAGCGCACAGATGACTTTCTTGTCGCCGACTTGCGCGCGGATGCGGGCAATGGCTTCTTCACGGTAGGAGGACATGGTCCAGTCACCGGTGAAGCCTGCGAGGCGGACGAAGTTTTCGTAAAGCTTCGCGCCTTTGGGGGTGTGGTGCACTTCGGGGTGGAATTGCACCGCGAAGAAATTGC
>JALQUU010000094.1 GCA_023260655.1 Paracoccaceae bacterium
GTAGGTTTCCGAGATAATTTCCCCCATGATCCGCCCCGGGAACCCGACGCGACGGCCGCGATCCAAAGGGGAAGAGCCGTCGGACCCGAAATGCCAGGGGCGGTTTTGTATGGCCATGTCGCGCGAATGGGTGGCGGCGGCAGCGTTGAGCTGCGCGTTATAGGCCACCGGCTGAAGCCTCGCCGCTTTTCGCAGGGCGTTCATGCCGTCAAGCAAATGGAACATCACTGCATCCTGCCCATCGGCGGCAATACGGTAGACCTGCGGAAGAGGCAGGCCGTCGGGGCCGATCTTGACCCCTGCAGCTGGTATACAGGCAGCAACCGTAGCCGAAAGCAGACCCAAAAGTGCGGCGCGGCGGTTCATGGAGTGTCCCCCTTGGTTTCCGCGCCTGATTACCCTGTCCTTTGGCGCACATCAAACCCAGAAAGCGCCCTGTAAAAGTGGTTTTAATTGCGCCTTGCCGCGGTTCTCAATTAAGAGGCGCCATACGAGGAATCTGGCCAGAACCGGAGCAATTGAGATGTCGGACCACACTACCCGAGCCCTGGGGCGCCGTGCGTTTGTTGCGGGGCTTGCAGCAACGGCAGCAAGCGGGGCGGTGGCGCAGTCGCAAGGCACCACCGAAATCGAACGCGAGATATCGCAAACGCTGACCCATAATATCTCGAGCTTCCGCGCGCTCGACTGGCAACCTTATTTCAGCAATTTGCGGAATGGCGCGATCCTCGTCGATATCACCTCGCGCGCGCTGCATTATTGGTCGCAGGATGAGTCGATCTACAAACTCTACCCGACCAGCGTCCCGCTGACCGACGATTTGACCCGCAAGGGGCGGACCGAAGTGGTCGAAAAGGTCGTCAAGCCCACATGGCGGCCCACACCCTCGATGCGCGAGCGCAATCCTGAATGGCCTGCCGTTATTCCCGGCGGCGATCCGACCAACCCTCTGGGTCCGTTGGCGCTCTACCTTTCGTGGCAATATTACCGCATTCACGGGACTCACGACACCCGCAAGATCGGCAGACGCTCGTCAAATGGCTGCGTTGGGCTCTACAATGAACACATAACCGAACTCTTCTCTTTGGCGAAGGTTGGCACGCAAGTGTTGCTTATTTGACGATTTTTTGCTGATCTGGCGATGTTTGCCGATGTAGGGACTTGGCAAATCGCTAATTCTTCTGCTTAGAGATAAGCATGAGGTATGTCTTGGGTGCCCGCTGCCATCCTCTTTGAAAAAAGGTGGTGGGCGAAAACTGGAGAAATCTAATGAAAAAAATCGTTGTCGTCGCCGTCGCTCTCGTCGCCGTCGCCTCCGCTGCCTTCGCTGGCGGCATGGCCGAGCCGATCATGGAAATGAGCCCGGTTGTCATCGAAGAAGCCGCCGCGGGTTCGATGGGCGCTGGCATGCTGATCCCGCTGATCCTGATCCTCCTCATCGCCATGGCGATGATGTAAGCCGATCTGGTAGATCATTCGGGGAAAGGCGGCAGAACAATTTGCCGCCTTTCTTCGTTTTAGGCCCAGCCTTGCAGGTTGGATTGAATGATGCCGATCAGGGCCGCGATATGCGGTTCGTCGGCGTTCAGGCAGGGCACATAGGTAAAGCTCTCGCCGCCCGCGTGCTCAAAGCTCTCGCGGATCTCTTCCTGAATTTCCTCAAGCGTCTCGATGCAATCGGCCGAGAAGGCCGGGGCAATCACGGCGATGTTCTTCACGCCCGCTTTGGCCTGCCGCGCCACTTCCTCCACCGTGTAGGGCTTGAGCCACTCCTCGGGGCCGAACTTTGACTGGAAGGTCGTGATCAGCTTATCGTCTGACCAACCGAGCCGCTCTTTCAGGAGGCGCGTCGTTTTCTGGCATTGGCAGTGGTAGGGATCACCCTCCTGCAAATAGCGCTCGGGCACGCCGTGGTAGGAGCAGACCAGAAGATCGGGTTTGACCTTGGCCGCAGCGTATGCGCGCTCGACCGAACCCGCGAGCGCGTCGATATAGGCGGCATCTTCGAAATAGGGCGGGACGATCCGCACCGAAGGCTGCCACTTTTCTTTCATCAGGACGCGGAAGAGCTGATCGTTGGCCGTAGCCCATGTCGCGCCAGCGTAGTGCGGATAGAGCGGGAAGAAGAGGATCTTGTCGCATCCGGCGTCGACCATCTCGCGAACCTTCGATTCGGTCGAGGGGTTGCCGTAGCGCATACAGAAATCGACAAGAACCTGATCGCCGTAGAGATCAACCGAAGACCGCCCGATTGTGATGATATCCAACGGCTCAGACATCGGCGATCCTGACGGGTTGGCCGGTCTTTGCCGAACGGGTCGCGGCCTCGGCCATGGCAAGGGCTGCCACGCCGTCCTCCAACGTCACGGGAAGGGCGGTGCCTTCGGTCACCGCTGCCACGAATGCTGCCCATTCGGCGGCATAGGCCGGCATGTAACGTTCCAAGAAGAAATAGGTTGGCTTTGCCCCTGTCACACCGGCGGTGGTCGACTTGACCACCGTGTTTTCCAGCATGTTCTGCGCCTGCAACAGCCCGTCCGAGCCCAAGAGTTCGACCCGCTGGTCATAGCCATAGACGGCCCGACGCGAGTTCTTGATGACCGCGATGCGCCCGTCGGCATAGGTCAGCGTGACCACCGCCGTGTCGAAATCGCCAGCAGCGCCAATCGCAGGGTCCACGATCGACGAGGCGGCTGCCGAAACGGAGACCGGCGTTCCCCCCATCAGAAAGTTCGCCATGTCAAAGTCGTGGATCATCATGTCGCGGAAGATCCCCCCCGAGACCTTGATATAGGCGACAGGGGGCGGTGCCGGATCAAAAGAGGTGATCGACAGCAGTTCGGCCTTTCCGACTTCGCCCCGATTTGCCGCAGCCTTGAGCGCCGAAAAGTTGGGGTCAAAGCGGCGGTTAAAACCGATCATCACCGGACGCCCCGACGGGCCAACCTTGGCAAGGCATGCCCGGGCGCGCTCAAGGCTCAGGTCCACCGGCTTTTCGCACAGAACGGCCTTTCCTGCCGCTGTTGCGGCTTCGATCAGGTCCGAATGCGTATCCGTCGAGGTGGCGATCAGCACCGCGTCGATTGAAGGATCGGCGATGATCTCTTCGGTCGTGCGGGCCTCGCAGGTGTATTGTGCTGCCAGTTTTTCGGCATTCTGCGGATAATAATCCGACACCGCGACAAGCGCGCTGCCGGGATTTGAAGAAATCGCGGTGGCATGCACGCCAGCGATGCGGCCAGCGCCGAGGAGTCCGACTTTGAGCATGGGTTAGGCTTTCCGAAATCAGGATACGAGCGAGATGGAACGACCCTCGGTGGCGCTCTTGCGCGCAGCGTCGAGGATGGCGAGGGTTCGGGCGCCGGTTTCGGCGGTGACGGGTGGCGGGGTGCCGTCGCGGACAGCTTTTGCGAAAGCTTGGTAATAGTCGTGATAGCGGCCCTGTTCCGACGGAACGATTTCGCGCCCCGCCGCAGAAAACAGCGTGCCCCAGTTCGCTTCGGGCTCATATCCCCAGGCGGCAAGGTCGTGCACGGGGCGCTTGCCCGCAAAGATGTCTTGCGCCTGCACGTCGATGGTTGACGAAACATAGGCGCCCTTGTCGCCATAGGCGCGCAACTCGCGAACGTCGATGTGGTTCAGCTTTGATGCCGACAGATGACTGTGCGCCCCGCTTTCGTGCCGCAGTGTGATGGTAAAGCTGACATCCGTCAGCCCACCCGGCATTTCCGCGTGGTCCATCTGGGCATCAACCTCCAAGACCGGGCCAAGCAGGTAGACCATCTGATCCACAACATGGCTGCCCAGATCGCGCAAAAGCCCGCCGGTCGGCCCCTGCTCCACCGTTTGGGGGCTGTCCTGATCCATCCGGCTTTCAATCCGCCAGATCTTTCCCAGCCGCCCATCGTCCATCACCTTTTTCAGCGTCTGAAGATCGGCATCAAAGCGGCGGTTCTGATAAACGCCAAGGGTGATCCCCTTGGCTTTGGCAGCGCGGTCCAATTCCATTGCACCGTCGAAATTTGGGGCAAAGGGCTTGTCGGCGATCACATGAAGGCCCGCAGCGATGGCCTCGAGCACCAAGTCGCGCCGGGTCTGTGGCGGGGTGGTGATGGTGACGGCATCGCAGACGCCCGCCGCGATCATCGCGGAAAGGCTGGGAAAGATCGGGGTGTCGGGCCAATCGGCGCGGGCCTTGGCCACGGTTTCCGGCGCGCGCGCCACGATGCCGGCAAGCTGGCAGCCCTCTGCCGCCGCGATAAAGGGCGTGTGAAAATGTTGCCCGCCAGTGCCATAGCCGACGACCCCGATCCTGAGCATGGTCTTACCCCTTCACAGAGTTCAGGAAGGCGTCGAACTCTTCATCCTTGATCGGAACGGTATGTTCCGGCCCCGGATAGCCGCCGTTGTCGACATCGGCCTTGAAGGCGCGGAACGCCGCGATCCGCTCTTCTTGAATGGCCTTCAGTTTCGGCCCAAGATCGGCATAGACCTTGCCATGGCGCGGCTTGTGATTGACGCCATAGCCACAGACATCTTCGGTAAAAAGGTATTGTGCATCGGCATGTTTGCCCGCCCCCATGCCCAGCATCAGAACCGACGAGTTTTCGGACAGGAATTTCGCAACCCGGTCCGGCACGACCTCAAGCTCGGCCCCAAAGACACCGATCTTTTCCAGCATCTGCGTGTGGCGCCAAAGGGCTTCGGCCTCATCCGAGGTTTTGCCGACGGCGCGCCAGCCGGTCCAGCTGATATAGCTGGGGATCAGGCCGATATGGCCGACGACGGGAATGTGGTTGTCGGCCAAGGTCTTTTGGATGTCATAAGAGGCCGAGCAGTAATAGGCATCGCCCCCCAGCGCCGCGTAGTGAAAGGCCGCGCGCAGGTAATCTTCGGCCGTGGCCAGCGGACGACCTTGAAACGACCCCCAACCGCCATAGGGCAGACCGACCTGCACAAAACAGTCGCCCGCCGCCTCACGCATCGCGGCATCGAACACCTTGCCTTCGATCGACAGCATGTGAATGCCCGCTGCCGCCGCGGCTGCGGCCTCATCATGGGTCGAGACATACAGCATCGAGATCTTCTCGCCCCGCTTCTTCATGGCGCGGAGGTCTTGGACGTGGGGGCGGTTGTGGTACATGCCCATGGTCGTTTCCTTATCGTGTAAAAGCCTTGCGGAAGGCTTCGAGGGCAGCCTCCTCATCGCCCTTGGCGTTCGCTTCCATGCCGACGGGGCCCGAGTAGCCCATTTCGGTCAGCGCCGAAGCGACCCCCGCGTAATTGATCTCCCCCGT
>JALQUU010000095.1 GCA_023260655.1 Paracoccaceae bacterium
GTGATGGATCACCCGCGCTTCGTTTCGGGCGCGATGACCACCGCCTTCATCGCCGAGGAATACCCTGAGGGCTTTCAGGGCGTCACGCTTCCCGAAGAGCAACTCCGCCGGGTTTCGGCTGCCGCAGCCGCAATGCATCGCGTTGCCGAAATCCGCCGCACCCGCGTTTCGGGCCGGATGGATAACCACGAGCGCCGCGTCGGCACCGAATGGGTCGTCACCCTGCAAGGGCATGACTATCCCGTCACCATCGCTGCGGATCACGGCGGTTCGACCATCAAGTTTGCCGATGGTGCCGAGATGCGCGTGACCTCCGATTGGACGCCGGGCGACCAGCTTGCCACGCTCACCGTCGATGGCGCGCCTCTGGTGCTCAAAGTCGGCAAGATCTCGGGCGGCTTCCGCATCCGCACCCGTGGCGCGGATATGAAGGTCCATGTCCGCACCCCGCGTCAGGCGGAACTCGCGAAGCTCATGCCGGAAAAACTGCCGCCTGACACCTCGAAGTTCCTCCTCTGCCCGATGCCGGGCCTCGTGGTGAAGATCAACGTGGCCGAAGGCGACGAGGTTCAGGAAGGTCAGGCACTGGCCACCGTCGAAGCGATGAAGATGGAAAACATCCTCCGCGCCGAGAAGAAGGCCGTCGTGAAAGCCGTGAAAGCAAAGCCGGGCGACAGCCTCGCCGTGGATGCGGTCATCATCGAGTTCGAATAAGCACTCCGGGCCAGCCTTCGGGCTGGCCCCTCAACCGAGGCGGCGATGCTCTATTCCTTGCCCAGTTCTACGCGGATTTCCTGCTGTCGGGTCGGCCATTTGTCGATCGACCGCGTAATCTCGCGCACGGACCATGGCGCAGGTTTCCGGAGCTTCACCTCGCCATCCTTGTCGATCAGCACCAACCCGAACCCGCGCGGCCGCAATTCCGCGCGCAAGCCGCTCTTAGCGGCAGGTTCGGTATCCGCGATCACCACCACATCGCGCGCCACCAATGCCGCCGCATCGGCTTCGAGAAATGCCATCTGCTCGATGAAGCGCGGATCGGCGGCACTATCGGCGAAGACGACGATGGGCCGTTTTGTCCAGAGAAATTGCTTCAAATCCGCAGCGTCCGCGGCCACGAGGGGCAATTCCGGCGGGTCTTCCGCGGCACTTCCCATAGCTGGTAAAAGCGAGAATAACGCAATCGCTGCAAGGGTTTGCAATCGTTTCATCGGCACCTCTCCTGCGCATGATATAAGTGCTTTGACCCCCATTGCGAGGGGTAATCGCAAAGCCTTCCGCGCCTGCCGCCCATTAACACGTCCTTCGCGCCCCGCTGCCATGCTGCCTCGCAAAAAGCAGCATACAGGCCCGAACATTTACGTGATCCTTCACCTTGGTGCACATCGCACCGCCACCACCAGCTTCCAGTCGTGGATGCGCGAGCAAGCGCCGCGCCTCTCCGAGCACCAGATCGGCTATTGGGGCCCCGGCCGCACACGCGGCGGTGTCCTTGCAGGCGTTCTGCCCGAAACTGGGTTTCTCACCCCCGCCGAGCAGTTGGAACGGGCCAAGGGCCGCATCGCCCTCAACCTCGCGCGCTGCACCGCCAAAGGCATCCGGAGCCTCGTGATTTCGGACGAGAATATCCTCGGCGCGCCCCGCCGCGCCCCCAGGGATCGCGAACTCTACCGCGCCGCAGGCTTCCGCCTCGCCCGCTACGAAGAGGCCTTCCAGGGCCGGATCACCCGCGTCCACCTCACCATCCGCAGCCTTGATCGCTGGTGGGCCTCGGTCGCTGCCTTCGCCGTGTCGCGCGGCGAACCCGTGCCGCCCCGCACTGCCTTCGCCACGCTGGCCGCCTCCCGTGGCTGGCGCGATGTGATCACCGATATCTCCGGCGCGCTGCCGGCTGCCGTGATCAACGTCTCGGTTTTCGAGGAAGTCGCCAGCCGCTCCGCCGCCAAACTCTTCGCCATGACGGGCCACAAAAGCCCGCCCTCGCGCAGCCCCGATCTCAACGCCTCGCCTGACCTGCGGCAATTGCGCGAAATCCTCACCCTGCGCGGTGAAGATCCCGCCGTTCTGGGCGAAGGGCAGGGGCGCTGGAACCCTTTCACCGAAGCCGAGGCCCTCGGCCTCAAGGAAACCTACGGCGATGACCTCTTCTGGCTCGCCTCCGGGGCCGATGGCCTCGCCACCCTAACAGGAAACCGGAACGGCGCAGACGGGGCAAACCCGCAGCCGACCCACACGACAAGAGGACGAAAGCATGACGAACGCAAAGGATGCGTGGCGTAAACTCGCCGAGAAGGAGCTGAAGAAGCCCGTCGAAACGCTCAACTGGAAGACGCTGGAAGGCATCACCGTCGAGCCGCTCTACACTGCCGAGGATACGGCAAGCCTGCCCCATATGGGCAGCCTGCCGGGCCTTGAGCCCTTCACGCGCGGTGTGAAAGCCACGATGTATGCGGGCCGCCCCTGGACCATCCGTCAATATGCCGGTTTCTCCACCGCCGAGGAATCGAACGCCTTCTACCGCAAGGCGCTCGCCGCCGGTCAGCAGGGCGTCTCCGTCGCCTTCGACCTCGCCACCCACCGTGGCTACGACTCCGACCACCCCCGCGTTGTCGGTGACGTTGGCAAAGCCGGTGTGGCGATCGACAGCGTCGAGGACATGAAAGTCCTCTTCGACGGTATCCCGCTGGATAAAGTCTCCGTCTCCATGACCATGAACGGCGCCGTGATCCCGATCCTCGCCAACTTCATCGTCACGGGCGAAGAGCAGGGCCATTCCCGTTCCGTGCTTTCGGGCACGATCCAGAACGATATTCTCAAGGAATTCATGGTCCGCAACACCTACATCTACCCGCCCGAACCTTCGATGCGGATCATCGCGGACATCATCGAATACACCTCGAACGAGATGCCGAAGTTCAACTCGATCTCGATTTCCGGCTACCACATGCAGGAAGCGGGCGCGAACCTCGTGCAGGAACTCGCCTACACCCTCGCGGATGGCCGTGAATACGTCCGTGCCGCCATGGCGCGCGGCATGGATGTCGATGCCTTCGCGGGCCGCCTCTCGTTCTTTTTCGCCATCGGCATGAACTTCTTCATGGAAGCCGCGAAACTCCGCGCCGCGCGCCTCCTGTGGCACCGCATCATGACCGAGTTCGGCGCTAAAGACCCGCGCTCGAAAATGCTGCGCACCCACTGCCAGACCTCGGGCGTCTCCTTGCAGGAACAAGACCCCTACAACAACGTCATTCGCACCGCCTACGAGGCGATGGCGGCGGTTCTGGGCGGTACGCAATCCCTGCACACCAACGCGCTCGATGAAGCCATTGCGCTGCCCACCGAATTCTCAGCCCGCATCGCGCGCAACACGCAGCTCATCCTGCAAGAAGAAACGCAAGTCACCCGCGTCGTCGATCCGCTCGCCGGTTCCTACTACGTCGAAAGCCTCACCGCCCAACTCGCCGATGAAGCGTGGAAGCTCATCGAGGAAGTCGAGGAAATGGGTGGCATGACCAAGGCCGTGGCCTCCGGCATGCCGAAGCTCCGCATCGAGGAAAGTGCGGCCGTGCGCCAAGCGATGATCGACCGTAGTGAGGAAGTCATCGTCGGCGTCAACAAGTACCGCAAGGCCAAGGAAGACGCGATCGACATCCTCGATATCGACAACCAGGCCGTTCGCGCCGCCCAAGTGGCCCGCCTCGAGAAAACCCGCGCGGGCCGCGATGAAGCCGCCTGCGCCGCCGCACTCACCGAACTGGAGCGCCGCGCTAAAGAGGGCGGTAACCTTCTGGAAGCAACCGTCGAAGCCGCCCGCGCGCGCGCCTCAGTCGGGGAGATCAGCATGGCTATGGAAAAAGTGTTTGGCCGCCACCGCGCCGAAGTCAAAACCCTCGCGGGCGTCTATGGTGCCGCCTATGAAGGTGACGAAGGCTTCGCCGCCATCCAGCGCGACGTGGAAGCCTTTGCCGAAGACGAAGGCCGCCGCCCACGTATGCTCGTGGTGAAAATGGGTCAGGACGGCCACGATCGCGGCGCGAAAGTAATCGCCACCGCCTTCGCCGATATCGGCTTCGACGTCGATGTGGGCCCGCTCTTCCAAACCCCCGACGAAGCCGCGCAGGACGCCGTTGATAACGACGTGCATGTGGTGGGAATTTCTTCCCAAGCCGCAGGCCACAAAACCCTCGCGCCGCAACTGATCGCCGCGCTGAAGGATAAAAACGCCGAAGACATCATCGTAATCTGCGGTGGCGTGATCCCGCAGCAGGATTACGACTTCCTGAAAAAGGCGGGCGTGAAAGCCATCTTCGGCCCGGGTACCAATATCCCCGAAGCCGCGCGCGATATCCTCCGCCTCATCCGCGAAGCCCGCGCATAAAAAAGGGCAGGGGGCGCACCCCTGCCCAAGCTTTGCAACAGCCTTGCCTCACAGAGGCAGGGCTGTTGTCGCTTTGATCTCTTCCATGCTCAGAAGTGCGGTCACATTGTGGATTTTCACTTCGCTGATCAGCGATTGATAGAACACATCATAGGCCCGCGCGTTCTTCACCCGCACCTTCAGGATATAGTCGATCTCGCCCGCCAAGCGATGCGCCTCCTGCACCTCGGGGCGGTCGCGGAGTGCCTTCAAGAACTTGTCCTGCCATTCCTTCTCGTGCTCGCTCGTGCGGATCAGCACGAAGAAGCAGGCCTCGAACCCCAGCTTCTCGGCATCGAGCGTCACCTTCGGCGCGCCCATCACGCCTTGCTCGCGCATCTTGCGAATCCGGTTCCACACAGGCGTCTTCGACGAGCCGACTTTGCGGGCGATCTCGTCCAGCGACTGGCCCGCATCCTCTTGCATCTCCAAGAGGATCTTCCGGTCTGTGGCATCCAAACGGGCTGACATTTTGATTTTCCTCTCTTCTCTGGAACGCTGCTTCGCGTCCGCGCCGCCAATGGAACAAAGTTCCTTATTTCCGCAGATATCTGGCGGAATACTGGGAATATTTTCTATATTCAGGCCAAAGTCAACGCCGCTAGCCGCAGTCCAAGGAGGCTCAAATGGCCAAGAAGCCCGTCGCTCAGGTTGTCACCGCAAACGCCCTTCTCGAAGGCTGCGTGGTCTACCAGACCGCAGGCGGCACGTGGTCCACCAAGCTTGCCGAGGCCGAGGTGCTCCTTGATGAGGCCGAAGCGCAACTGCGCCTCCTCGCGGCCATGGCCCAATCCGGAACGGTTGTCGGCGCCTACC
>JALQUU010000096.1:0-271 GCA_023260655.1 Paracoccaceae bacterium
TGGGTGCAATCGAATAAGGCCCGGAAAGGCGAACTGGGCCGGATTTTATTCCCAGACCCTTGATATAGCGTCAGTTTTTCGCGCGCTGCACCATCCCGAAAAGATCGCGGGGATCGTCGGGGTCGGCGAGCATATCCAGCTCAATGTAAAACGGCGTGCCTTTGATCCGGGAATGGACATAGCGCAGCGCGCTGAAATCCTCGATGGCGAAGCCCACGCTGTCGAAAAGCGTGAGCTGCCGATCGCCCGTGCGGCCCGGCGCATCGCCGGT
>JALQUU010000096.1:281-5143 GCA_023260655.1 Paracoccaceae bacterium
CGACAAGCCGCCTCTCCCCGCATGACCTGCCAAAGTTCGGTGACCGGGTGATCAGGGTGAAGCTGCTGGATCTCGCCCTCGATACGGGTCTGGGGCGGGTATTCGACGAAAATATCCGAGCGGCGCAGGATATCGGCGTGAAGCTCGGTCTTGCCGGGGCAGTCGCCGCCGATGGCGTTGATGTGGACGCCCGCGCCCACCATGTTGTCGGTCAGGATCGTCGCGTTCTGCTTGTCGGCGGTGCAGGTGGTGATGATCTGGGCGCCTTCCATGGCCTCTTGGCCCGAGGCGCAGCTCACCACCGTGAGGCCCGAACCTGCGAGATTGCGCGCGCATTTGGCGGTAGCGGCGGGGTCGATATCGTAGAGGCGCACGGTGTCGATGCCGCAGATCGCCTTGAAGGCCATGCACTGGAACTCGGACTGCGCCCCGTTGCCGATCATCGCCATCGTTTTCGCGCCCTTGGGGGCCAAATACTTGGCGGCCAGCGCCGACATGGCGCCGGTGCGCAGCGCGGTGAGGATCGTCATCTCGGTCAGGAGGAACGGATAGCCCGTGTGCACATCCGCCAGAAGGCCGAAGGCTGTCACGGTCTGAAGCCCCTCGCGGGTGTTCTTGGGGTGGCCGTTCACGTATTTGAAGCCATACATCTCGCCATCCGAGGTCGGCATCAGTTCGATCACGCCCACCTCGGAATGCGAGGCCACGCGCGGCGTCTTGTCGAACAGCGGCCAGCGGCGGAAATCGGCTTCGATCTCGTCGGCGATATCGCGCAGCATCGCTTCAAGGCCGATGTGATGCACAAGGCCCATCATATGCGCGACCGACACGAAGGGGACGAGCGCGAGGCGGGAGGGGGGCGTCATGTATGGCTCCGGGTGGGTCTGTCGAAGATGCGGCGGCCAAGGAGTGAAGCGGTGAGATCCACCATAAGGTTCGCCGTTTTGCCGCGATCATCGAGGAAGGGGTTGAGCTCGACGAGGTCGAGCGAGGTCAGAAGCCCGCTGTCGCAGAGCATTTCCATCACGAGATGCCCCTCGCGCACGGTCGCGCCGCCGGGGACGGTGGTGCCAACGGCAGGGGCCACCGAGGGATCGAGGAAATCCACGTCGAGCGAGACATGGAGCATTCCGTTCGCGGCCTCCACGAAGGCGAGGAAATCGGCGAGCGGCTTGCGAATGCCCACTTCGTCGATTGTCCGCATATCAACGAGCGTCGCGTCTCCGGCCTCGAGCGCTTCGCGCTCGGCCGCATCGACGGAACGTAGGCCGATCATGCCGACATTCTCAACCGGAACAACGGCGGGCAGGGGTGGGAAGGCCTCGAACCCCGGGCGCCCCGTGACATAGCCCACAGGCGTGCCGTGCAGGTTGCCGCTGTCGGTGGTGTCGGGGGTGTGGAAATCGGAATGGGCGTCAAGCCAGAGAACGAAGAGGGGGCGGCCCATATCTTTGGCGTGCGCAGCCATGCCCGCGACCGAGCCGAGCGATAGGGCATGATCGCCGCCGAGGAAGATCGGCATTCCGTCTTTCGCGGCGTTTTGGGCTGCGGCGCTGAGGGTGCGGGTCCAGCCGACATTCTCGGCCAGCGCATGGACGAGCGGGTTCTTCGGCGGATCCACCGTGACCGCCTCGGGCGCGAGGTTGCCTAGGTCGGAAACCTTGTGGCCTAGCGCCGTGATGGCTTCTGCGATGCCCGCGGTGCGATAGGCATCTGGGCCCATGAGACAACCGCGGCGGCGTTTGCCGCAATCCACCGGGGCGCCAATCAGGATGATGTGAGTCTGTGTCATGTAGCGATACTCCTTTCGGATCGGGTCTGGTGGAAGCGCGCAAAACGTGCAAAAGGAAACCCAATTGCTCGAATTGGACAGGTGCTGTGGACGATCTGAATCAGAAACTTCTGGCGGCGCTGAAGCGCGACGGCCGCGCTTCGCTGTCCGAGTTGGCGGCTGACCTGAAGGTAACCCGCACCACCGTCCGCAGCCGCATGGCCAAACTTGCCCAGACCGGCGACATCGCCGGCTATACGGTCCTGACCCGCAGCGATATTGCCGCAAGCCCGGTGCGCGGGCTGATGATGCTCGGGATCGAGGGGAGGGGCACCGAGAAGATTATCCAGCGCCTTGTCGGCATGGCCGAGATCAGTGCGGTTCACACCACCAACGGCACCTGGGATCTGATCGTTGAGATCGGAACTCAGACCCTCGAGGATCTCGACGCTGTTCTTTTCTCTATCCGCCGCCTCGAAGGCGTCACGCGCAGCGAGACGAATCTGTTGCTGTCAACACGCCGCGCGGCGCGGCGCTAGGCGTCGCTGGCTTTCCAAGCGGCGATCCAAAGGGCGACAAGCAAGAGCGAAAAAACTGCGTTCCATGCCGGCATCGACAGCCATAGAAACTGCCAGCTGATCTCGTCGCAGAGGATCAGCTTCGGCCCGTCCATCGACAGTAGGTCTGATCCGCTGAGGCCCGTCAGGTCACCGGAACTGGTGCAGCTCGACGGCCCCGGCCACCAATGTTGCTCCACGCCCGCGTGATAGGCGCCGATTGCGCCGGTCGTCAGCGCCGACAGGCCGCCCAAGGCGATGAAGAGCCGCGCCCCTGTCAAAACCGCCAATCCTCCGGCAAGGATCGCCCCGCCGTGGGGCCAGCGCTGCCAAATACACATCTGGCAAGGCAGATAGCCGAGCGCCTGAAAGATGAAGGCGCCGAGCAGAAGGGCGGCCGAACCAGCTGCGGCCAAAACGACAAGGGACTTGCGGCTCATAGATACCTCACCAGATAGAACCCGCCGATCAGCAGAACGCAGAAGATCGCGAACATCAACCCGAGGCGCTTTTCAATAAAGTCCCGGATGGGAGGGCCGAATTTCCACAAAAGCGCAGCCACGACAAAGAAACGAAGCGCGCGGGCCAGAATTGCAGACAGGATGAAAACCGGAAGCGAAAGGCCGGTCGCCCCCGAGGCGATGGTGATAACCTTGAAAGGAAAGGGCGTGACCCCTGCAATAAGAACAGCCCAAGCGCCCCAGTCGTTATAGCGGGTGGCGAAGCTGTCGAACGCGTCAGCCTTGCCATAGAAATCAAGGATCGGCTGACCCACAGTCTCAAACAGCAGCGCCCCGATGGCATAGCCGAAGAGGCCGCCCAAGACCGAGGCAACCGTTGCCACCGCCGCGATCCGGAAGGCGCGGGTCGGCGCGGCTATGATCATAGGGATCATCAGAACGTCTGGCGGGATCGGAAAGAACGAGCTTTCGACAAAGGCAATGATGGCCAGTGCCCAAAGCGCCCGTGGGTGCCCGGCGAGCGAGAGCGTCCAGTCGTAGAGTTTGCGGATCATGCCTGCCTCATTCTTTTGATGCTTTAGGCCACGCTGCGCAGCCCACGTCAACTCGCGGGACCGTGATGGTCGCACACGGATCGCCGTTGACGACCCCGAGCGCGGCGGATACACGGAATGCCGCTGGCCGGTGTGGCGGAATGGTAGACGCAGCGGATTCAAAATCCGCCGGGGCAACCCCCCGTGAAGGTTCGAGTCCTTTCACCGGCACCAGATCCCCTGAGTCGGGGGTTGAAAATCCGGAACCTGGCCAATCGGGCAGTTTCGTAGAGATTGGCAAAGGTCTGGCAACAGCGGCCCGTCGACATTTACAAATAGACCCTCCTTATCGTGACTTCTGGCGCAATTTCGCCATTTTGCAGCATTGTTCACGCTTTCGGCGATAGTCGCGCGGCCCAAGTTCGAAAATCGCTCGCGGGTCAAGCGAACGTAAACAATAGAGAGGGAATCGGCGTCCGCTAGTTCCAGCTATTGGGGTTTTCGTGGGCCTGCAAAGCCCGGATTGCCGCAATTCGGTCATTTTTGGCTACCTAAGCCATAGTCCCGCCTTTATTTTTGAAACGTCCCCTCATTTGGGGGCTGGCTGCGGGGGCAGCCAGGTTTGTTCGAAGGCCGCTCGGCCACCGTGGAACCGCAAGAGTGTCTGCGTCGGCTTGCCAGCGCAAAAATCGGAATTTCCGCCATTTGGGCGGCGGCGTTTTGCGTCGTTGGCGGAGCTTTGCCTTCTGCCAAAACCAAATGGAGAGTGTCTTGAGCCCGAAGGATCACGGTTTCGACAGTGATGATGGCGTCGATGTCCTCGACCTGCGGGGCATGGGCGTTAGATCCATCAATTATGACGAAGGATCTACTGACAGCGGCATGGTCACCTTCAAGGATGGCTCCACAGTCGCCTTCCATAACGTTGAAAAGGTCATCCCTTGCTTCACCCCCGGCACCCTCATCGCGACGACAGCGGGCGAGCGCCCCGTCGAGAGTATCAAAGTCGGTGAGAAGGTCATTACCCGCGACAACGGGATACAGGAAATAGCCTGGATCGGCTCCAAAACGATTGGTGGCAAAGATTTGGCCCATGCAACGCATGTTCGGCCTGTGCTGATGAAGGCGGGCGCCCTTGGCGGTGGTTTGCCTGAGACCGACATGCTTCTATCGCCCAACCATCGCGTCTTGGTGGCCTCTGACCTGACGCAGCTTTATTTCGAAGAGCGCGAAGTTCTCGCCGCGGCCAAGCATCTTCTCGGGGCCGAGGGGGTCATTCAGGTTGATGTGATGCAGACGACCTACATCCATTTCATGTGCGAGCATCACGAGGTCGTTCTGTCGAACGGCTCTTGGACCGAGAGCTTTCAGCCGGGCGATTATTCGCTGAAGGGGCTTGGCAACAGCCAGCGCAGCGAAATTTTCGAACTGTTCCCTTAGCTCGCGACACGGGTCGGCACCAGAAACTATGCCGCCGCCCGCCGGTCTCTGAAGAAGCACGAGGCGCGCCTCCTGATTTGACAGCTTTGCAGCGCCGCGC
>JALQUU010000097.1 GCA_023260655.1 Paracoccaceae bacterium
CAAATTTCCGGCGGGCAAGCTGCCGGATCGCCATACGATCCGGCGCGAATATTGCGCCCGGCACCTAAGCGGGCAATCCATGCCGCCGGAAAATCAACTCCGGCGATTGGATATGCGCCGCGATAAACGCCGCCTAGCGTCGCCGCCGGGGCTTGATACTCTCGAACGTAACAGGTTCCCTTTTCATATTGCCCGGTTTCGGCGCTGTATTGCCAGGCATGCGGGCAATCCCCGCAAATCGATTTAGCCCCGGTGGACTTGAGCCAGTCCATGATTTTCGCCGGGCGGTTTCCATTGACGGCAATCCCGGCGGCGTGCGGATCTGGCAGGATCCACGTCATAACCATTGCCCCCGTTTTTTCATTTTCGCTATCGTCGGCAAAGCGGTTCGCGACCAGGACAATTTCCGCCCCGTCAATCGCGCTTGCCCCGCGCCATAGAATAACGCCGGGAATTTTGCCGGATGTTAGCGCGGCGTTGAATTTGTCGAAATCGGTGTATTGCATTTTCTTTCCCTCACACAAAAAAAAGCGGGCCGTATAAAGCCGCCGATAGGATTGACGCCGCGAAGATAGCAAGCGCGATTTGGCGAAAAATTCTCATACTTCTTTTCCTCTAACATAGGCGGGGCGCATTGCCCCGATAGGCATAGAATAGGGCAATTGCCCCGTATTGCAAGCGGAGAAATAGGGAAAATTTGCCATTGCCGGGCGGGCGGGCAGCTCGCCGGGCAGCTCGCCGGGCAGCTCGCCGGGCAGCTCGCCGGGCGGCATCGCCGGGCGGCGGGCGGGCGGCGGCGGGCGGCGGGCGACCCCACCGTGGAAAAAGTTCAGACCCCACCGTGGTAAAAGCTCAGACCCCACCGTGGCAAAAGCTCAGACCCCACCGTGGCAAAAGTTCAGATCATAATCTTCTTTGAGCTGATGATCGCCTTCACCATGTGTCGACGCATCAGTCGATCGAAGTGCAGCATGACGCCGCGCTTTGCGGCTGGCATCGGGTTATATCTCTTTCTGATCTTTGCGCTGCGCTTCAACGCCCACATGACCTCGATGTTCTTCTTCTTGCGTCCAGTTCGCTTGGCGATGACGATCCGCGACGATCCATGCTTGCCGAGGACGAACCCTTTTCCCTCAAGCAGCTTCTTGGGCTGCAAGCTGTCGATAACCGCGCCCGCGCTCCTGCCGCCCTTCTTGCGGCGGTTGGCGGTATTGTTTACCGGGATAGCCACCGTGCGGCCCGCTTTGGGTGTCTTGATGCCTCCAGTGACGTGACGGTTCATAAACTCAGTCGTCGGAACCCTTGTGCCTTTAGCCGCCGTTGTGCCTGTCACCTTGGGCCGATCACGCGGCGTGATAGCGGCAATCGCAAAACCAGTGCGCTTGGCGAAATTGGTGTCAGCCGCAGACACCGCGTGAACGCCTTTCTCAAACGGCTTGTTCCGGCTTTCGAATGTGCGGCGATATTCCGGCAGCACATAATCATCCCGCACGACAACCGCCGTGGATGTAACTGCGCGGGCAGCGGCAAACGCAACTTGCTTGGTGATAAGCTGCTGCAACTTCTGCCGCAGTTCTGGCGTGTTGGCCTTGACCGTGAAACTTATGTTCGCCATCAGTTCAGCCTCTTCACGCCCTTGAGTTCGTTCATGCTCATGATTGCGGCCAGCGTCAGCGTGATGGCATATATCACATCCTCGATAGGCTCGTCGTCCTCAAGCATCTCGAAGCAGAACTCTAGCATAGAATGCGCTATTCCTGTGCTGTTTTCTTCATCCGCTGGTGTCAGGTCGATCAGGCTCATCGCGTTCCTCGCTGTATAGCTCGGCTGCAAGAGCCAGGTAGCCAATGGCATCGACGATGCTGTCCTCGTGATAGCCTTGAGCCAGCCTCGCCAGTTTCAAGTCTGCCATGATTACCGCGCTTTGCCAAGTCGGCACATCCTGACCGATGTGTTGCTCAATGCGATCCGCAAACCTGCGGAAGTTGACCGATGGTGTGCCGTAGTGAGCCTGACGCGGGCCATGAATAAGCCTGCTGGCTTCGTCGAGAACGTCCTGTCTGCGGGTCATACTGTATCCATAGATGCGGCCCACATCACGATGCGCTCGGCCTTCGGCGCGGGCATGACAACGATCTTGACGATCTTGCCTTCCTGATGGGCTGACTGCAAAGCGATCAGCGGGATCTCGACTTCATCCGCCGTGACGGGGAAGTCATACTCATCCAGCCGATCCTTTACCTCGTCGGCATCCATCATGCCCTCATCTTCCCGCGTGACCAGCGGAGCCAGCCACGGGACGCTCTGGATGTCGATCCCGCGCCTGTCGCGGTTTGGCACCAGCTTTGCCAGCACGATGTCGCTCGGCTCAATCTCGCAGGCGCGGCTGACTGTAGGCGGGATAAAGACCTGCTCGCCGTTGTCCTCACGGACAGCGAAGGCCGACCTGCTCGGCTCGATCACATTTGTGACGATGATTGTCTGCCAGTTCATTATTGTCTCCTATCCCTTCTTTCTATCCGCTAGAGCGGCAAATCGTCAAGGTTATCCTCGCCCGCGAACCGGAACGCCGTCACCTCTGCCCCAGGCGACCACTGCTTGATCTGGTCATATGTCTGCTTGACCACGGTTTGCTGATATGCGGCCAGCGCCAGCACCATTTCTCTCGGCGTGACAAGCTCAACATCGGGATACTTCTCCGATGCCCTCTGCCAGCCTCTAGGATCGCGCAGGAGGCCGTATCTCCGACCTTCGGCTTCCACGATCCAGCAAAGATCGGATGCTGGCTCTACGCCGCTATTTTCGGCCTCTCCGTCCATAGCCATCAAACCGCGCATACAGACGCCAACCCACTTCTTGACGCCCTCAAGATCGTTGGCCTCTATTTGCTCGTTAAGAGAGGCCATTGCGTAGCCGTATTTCGAGGCGGTCTCGGCGCTGACTAGCTCTGGCAGCATATCAACGCCCCACTTGCGCTCCATCTCGCGTGTGAGCCTGTCAAACGGCCCGATGGCAAAGTCGATCATGATCTCGTCTTTGCTTGCGTGTGGCGTGATGAGGCGGTCGGATTTCTTCTGCCGCCGGATAGGTTGCTTCGTCATTGATATTTCCTCTCACATAGCTTGGCCCAAATGTCGGGAATGGGCATCAATTCGATCTGATCCATCACATAGCACAGGCCGCGCCCAAGATCGGTCTGCGCCGCTTCCCGCAGGAAGGTAGCCCTGCCAACGCCGCCGACCACGTTCATCACATCCTCTGCCTCGGTCTTGGTGACGAGGATCGCCAGGTCGGCATTGAAGGCGTTGTGCGATTTGAACAGCAATCTGCCCGTTTCATGAAATGTGGCCTTCACATCAATCGAAACATCGCCCACCCACATATCGACTCCATCATCTATGCCGAGGGCCATCGCGGAGTAGTCTGCACCCAGCAGCTTGGCGACTGCCATCTCGGCGCGGATGCCTAGATAGTCCAGATCGCCATCGCTTTCGCCTGCCCGCTTCTGATTGCTGACAGCCGCCGCTCGGGCCAACTGCCAACGCAGTGCAGCCGCCTGACGGGCCAGCGAGAGTTCCTGCTTTGTGAGCCGGATTTTCATGTTTATGACCTCCGTTGCTGCTGGCGCGGATTTGCCCTGTTAAACGTAAAACCCCAGCTCGCTGCGCCACTGACGCGCCAGTGGCAGAGGCGCAGTGGCGCAGAATGCGCCGCTGGGTTTTTACTATAGGGCAAATTCTCCAGTGGCGCAGCCCGTTTGCGCCACTGACGCGCCACTGAAACCACCTCTTGCTCTCCAGTGGCGCAAATCGAAAAACGGGTCAATTTTGCTCTCCTACACGCCCACTTGTGACCACGCCCTTGCGGTCTTTCCGTTGGCTCTCGCTGCGATATGTGACCTCCTCAAGCAAGCCTTCCTCGACCCATTTCTTGATGATCGACTTTGCTTGCAGGTCGGTCTTGGCGTTCAGCGGATCGCCAAACTTCTGCTGCATGATGACCCTGCCGACCCAGCGATCCTTGTCCTGCGTCCGCAGCGACCACTTCTCGCCGTTCTCTGGGCCAGCGTCGATCTTGTCTAGGATTTGATTGACCACCCGATCCGTCATACCAGCCCACTGGTCGGGCAGCT
>JALQUU010000098.1:0-3693 GCA_023260655.1 Paracoccaceae bacterium
TGATCGTGTCTCCGATAACGCCAGTGAATGCGCCGCCCATATCGCGGCGGGCTTCCATGCCGTGAAGATCAAGATCGGTTTCGGTGTGGCCGAAGATCTCGCCGTCATCCGCGCCGTGCGCGAAGCCATCGGCTCTGAAGCGCGCCTGATGATCGACGCCAACCACGGCTATAACGTCAACGAAGCCATCAGCCTGGGCCGAAAAGCCGCCGATTACAGTATCGACTGGTTCGAAGAGCCGGTGATCCCCGAACAACTCGGAGCCTATCGCGCTGTCCGCGAGGGCCAACCCATCCCCGTTGCAGGCGGAGAAACATGGCATGGCCATTTCGGCTTCGCCGAACCGCTCTACACCCGCGCCATCGACATCGCCCAACCCGACCTCTGCGGCGTGGGCGGCTTTACCGAAATGCGCCGCGTGGCCGATCTCGCCTCCCTCCATGGCGTGCGTCTCGTGCCGCATGTCTGGGGCACGGGCGTGCAAATCGCGGCATCGCTCCAATGGCTGGCCGCGCAATTGCCCGACCCTCCCCGCCGCGACGCCATCGCCCCGATCCTCGAGTTCGACCGCACGCCCAATCCCTTCCGGCAAGCGATCCTCGCCACGCCGATCGAACACCGGAATGGCGTGGTGCAAATCCCGAATGCACCGGGCCTCGGCATCTCGATCAACCGCGATGCACTCAAGGAATTCCGCCTGAAGGAGCCCGCATGACCTTCCGCCGTTACACAGGCCAACCGCCACGCCACGCCCTGCCCGCAGGCAGCATCGACACGCAGTTGCACCTTTATTTGCCCGACTACCCCGCCGATCCCAACGGCCCCGCGATCCCCGCAGGCTGCCCCGGCCCCGCAGAATATCGTCAGGTGATGGGCTGGCTCGGGATCAGCCGCTGCGTCGTCACCCAAGGCAACGCCCACCAGTTCGACAACGAGAACCTGATCGCCTCCCTCGCCGCGATGGGCGATATCGCGCGCGGTGTCGCCGTGATCACCGGCGAAACCCCAAGCTCTGAACTGGAACGCCTCCACGCCGCAGGCATCCGGGGAGCGCGCATCATGGATCTGCCGGGTGGAGCCACAGGCCTCTCCCATCTTGAAGAACTCGACGCTCGCGCCGCCGAAATGGGTTGGGTACTCGCTGTGCAATTCGATGGCAGCCGCATCTGCGAGGAAGAAGCCCGCCTTGCAAAACTGCAAAGCAACTGGATCCTCGACCATCACGGCAAGATTTTCAGCGGAGCCGCCCCGGATGGGCCCGAAGTCGCGGCGATCAAGCGCTTGCTCGACAAAGGCCGCTGCCATTTCAAACTCGCAGGCATCTACGAAAGCGCCAAACACCCCGCGCCCGCCTTCGAAGACGTCAGCGCCTATACCCGCGTCTTCACCGCCCATGCGCCCGAGCGCATCGTCTGGGGCACGAACTTCCCCCACAATCAGGCAACCAGCGCCGAAAACTATCCGGACGATGCAGCCCTACTGGATCTGGCCTTCTCTTGGCTACCCAAAGACGAGGTGCGCCAACTGGCTTTCGTCGAAAACCCCGAGCGGCTTTTCTTCCGGCACTAAACGAAATCGGGGGGCTTTCGCCCCCCGTTTCTTTACTTCGCGGCCTCGGCAGTCTGGCGTTGTTTGCCCAACCCCTCGACCTCCAACTCCATCACGTCGCCCGGCTGGAGGAAGCGCTGCGGCTTCATGCCCATGCCCACACCAGAAGGCGTGCCGGTGGCGATGATGTCACCCGGCATCAGCCTCATGAACTGGCTCATGTAGCTCACGATCTGGCGCACGGTGAAGATCATGTCCGAGGTATCCGAATCCTGCACGACCTTGCCGTTAAGGCTCAGTGTCAGGCGAAGGGCTTGCGGGTCTGGCACTTCATCGGCGGTCACGAAATAGGGGCCGATGGGGCCAAAAGTCGGGGCGGATTTGCCCTTGGTCCACTGGCCACCGTGCTCGATCTGGAACTCGCGCTCCGACACATCGTTGATCGTGCAATAGCCCGCCACGTAATCCAGCGCATCCTCTTCGGAGACATAAAGCGTCTCGCGCCCGATGATAACGCCGAGCTCCACTTCCCAGTCGGTTTTCACCGATTTGCGCGGAATGATCACCGGATCATTCGGGCCGCTGAGGCACGAGGTGGTCTTGTTGAAGATGATCGGTTCAGCAGGCGGCGTCGCGCCGGTTTCAGCCGCATGCTTCGCGTAGTTCAGGCCAATGCAGAAGAAGTTCGGCACAGACGCCAAGCACGCGCCCACACGTTCTGGTGCGTCAATAACGGGCAGGCTCGACAGGTCGATAGCACGGATGGCGTCGAGCGCCGAGAGCGATACCGCAGCCGCTGCAAAATCCGGAACGCGGCCCGAAAGATCGCGGATCTTGCCCTCTGCGTCCAGAATGGCAGGTTTCTCGCGCCCCTCGGGGCCAACACGCAGTAGTTTCATCGACGGTCCTCGCTCTTTTCGACTATCTCAATGGTTTCAGGCTGTTACAGCCTTGCTTGCGTCCTGCTCCTCCGCAGGGCGCGCGGTTTCAGGCTGGCCTGCGAAGGCCTCCGAAATGCTGTCGAGCAAATGCCCGAGATGCGAGTGGATGGCTATGGCCACCTGCCCCGCGTCCCGGCTCTGGAGCCCGAACACGATATCGCCGTGCTGGCGCACCACACGCTCGCGATTGCGCCGCGTCCGCGCCGACAGGAAGCGGGCACGCCACATCCGGCGCAGGTAGGCGGCATGGGTTTCTGCCAGAGCCTCGTTATGCGAGGCCCGCGCAATCGCCATGTGGAATTCCATATCCACTTCGAAACGTTCGATGTGGTCGTAGACATCGTAATTGTCGCGCATCCGCTCGTGGAGCTTCCGGATCTCGGCGATCTCGGCCTCGGTCGCATTCTGAACTGCAAGCTCTCCGGAAAGCTCTTCCAGAGCCACGATCACGGTGATGCAATCGGTCACTTCCTTGAGCGTCGGGCTGGCCACGACCGGGCTCCGCGCCGGGCGCAATTCAACAAGACCCTCTTTTGCGAGAATACGAATCGCCTCGCGCATCGGCGTGCGGCTCACTCCCAATTCGGCGGCATTATCACGCTCTTTGATCGGGGCGCCGGGCTTAAGGTTTCCAAGCAGAATCTCTCGCCGCAACTGGTGGGCAATCTGCTCGGGCAGCGTGTTTTCTCCCATACGCCGGAATCCTCTCTCCATTAACCTGACTGCTCCCAAATGGGTTTTATCCGCAAATTCAGGGTTTTCGCCAGATCCTCCACCTCGATGGATTTGGTATACCAAAATTTGTTGATTGTCGAGGCAGAGTTCGCTAGCGTCTTCACAGATGGTATACCATCCGGCACCAGAGGAGGTGCCGCAAAGAATAGGCCACAAGCCACCCAAGGGAGAAAAACGCATGTCCATGAAATCGATTCTCACGTCCGCTGCCGTTGCGGCCGTCGTGGCCGTTCCGGCCATCGCGGAGACGACACTCCGCATCCAGACCCACTACGCCCCCGAAACCGTTTCGGGCAAACTCGCAGGCCAGTTCGTCGATGACGTCCAGACCATGTCGGGCGGCGACCTGAAGATCGAGATGTTCTACTCGTCTTCCGTTGTGGCCACCGTGGAAACCAGCAGCTGCTTTACTCATACCATCTTCAAGTGCTTTTTTTATAACATTTAATTTTTCATCATCTATAGCTCT
>JALQUU010000098.1:3703-3989 GCA_023260655.1 Paracoccaceae bacterium
CTCGTCTTCCGTCGTGGCCACCGTGGAAACCTTCGACGCGGCGGCCAACGGCATCCTCGATTGCGACATGACTGGCGGTGCCTACCAGACCGGCAAGAACGCGGGCTTCCAGTTCGTCGGCGACATCATGGGCGGCTATGACACCCCCTACCAGCAGCTTTCGTGGCTCTACCACGGCGGCGGTTACGATGCCGCGCAGCAGCTCTACAACGCTCAGGGCATGCAGCTCATCGGCTGGTGGATCTACGGTCAGGAATCCTTCGCCTCCAACAAGCCCCTCACCGGC
>JALQUU010000099.1:0-3467 GCA_023260655.1 Paracoccaceae bacterium
GACCAGGGCCACCACGCTGCCGTCGCGCGGGTCGATGGCCCCGGCGGTGCCCGTCGCACTGCCTTTGCCGAGGCGGGCGTGGTTGAAGACGTGCCGCTTGAAGCGATGATCGAACGCGAACCCATCACCGTGATCTGCTCGCAAATGGGCTGGGTCCGCGCGATGAAGGGCCATATCGATCTGGCGGCCGAACAGAAATTCAAGGATGGCGACGGCCCCGCCTTCGCCTTCCACGCCGAAACCACCGACAAACTGCTGATCTTCGCCTCCACAGGCCGCTTCTACACCGTGCAGGCCGCGAACCTCCCCGGCGGGCGCGGCATGGGCGAACCCCTTCGCCTGATGGTGGATCTGCCGAACGAGGCGCAGATCCTCGACATCTTCGCGCATCAGTCAGGCCGGAAACTCCTCGTGGCCTCGTCCGCGGGCGACGGTTTCGTGGTGCCTGAAGAAGAGGTCGTGGCGCAAACGCGTACGGGCAAACAGGTGCTGAACCTCGGCGACGGCGTGCGCGCACAGGTTTGCCGCCCCATTGCAGGCGATCACGTGGCCTGCGTCGGCGAGAACCGCAAGGTGCTGGTCTTCCCCTTGGAAGAACTGCCCGAAATGGGCCGCGGCAAGGGCGCGCGCCTGATGAAGTTCAAGGATGGCGGGCTTTCCGATGCCACCACCTTCGTGCTGGCTGAAGGCCTCAGCTGGAAAGACCCAGCAGGCCGCACGCGCACCGAGACCGAGTTGGAAGAATGGCTCGGTAAACGCGCCAGCGCCGGCCGCATGGCCCCGCGCGGCTTCCCGCGCGACAACAAGTTCAACTGACGGGAAAAGGGGGGCTGTCTGCCCCCCTCTGCCTACGGCATTCACCCCCCGAGGATATTTCCGAAAGCGAAATTATAAGGGTTTGGCCATTAGCCAGACGCCGCCTTCGGGGCGGAGGGTGAGGATCATCACCGGATCGGGCGTGCGCCCGGGGACAAGGCTGAACTCGAAGCGCGAGAGCAGCGTTGAGAGGATGATCACCGCTTCCTGCAGGGCAAAAGACGCGCCGATGCAGATGCGCGGGCCGTCCCCGAAGGGCAGGTAGCTGTAACGTTCAGGCTTTTGTGCCGCGAGCCAGCGTTCGGGGCGGAAGGCATCGGGCTCGTTCCAGAGCATCTTGTGGCGATGCAGGGTGTAGATCGGGATCATCACCGTGTCGCCTGTGCGGATCTCGCGCCCTCCGAGCGTGTCGGAGCTTCGGGCGGTGCGGCTCACGAGGGCGGCAGGCGGGTAGAGCCGGAGCGTTTCATCCACGATGGCGCGGATATAGGGCAGGTTCGGCACGTCCTCGGCCGTGGCGGTGCGCCCGTTCAAAACGCTTTGAGCCTCTTCGCGAGCGCGGGCCTGACGTTCTGGGTCAAAAGCCACAAGATAGAGCGCCCAACCCAGCGTGAGGGCTGTGGTTTCATGGCCTGCGACGATGAAGGTGAGGAGATTGTCGCGCAATTCCTCCGTGTTCATCTGGCGTTTGGTCTCGGGGTCGACGCCCGCGAGAAGAAGGTCCAGAAGATCGGGCACGGGTTTTGGCCCGCTCTCGCGCCGCGCATTGACCGCGTGATCGGCCACGCGCTTCATCTCCTTGAGGGTGCTTCCCGCGATCATCCGGCCGGGGCGCGGCACCCAAGTGGGCAGGCCCAGAATGTCGAAGAGCGAGATCTTGCCGGTTTCCGCGATATAGCCGTCAATCGCGCGGTGCACGGCGGTGCGATCAAGCCCGCGTTCTCCCGAAAATGTGACATCCGAGATCACTTCGTAGGTCGCTGTCACCATCTCGGCGGCCACATCCACAGCGCGCTTGCTGCCAGCGGCGGCGATCCGTTCGGTCGCCCGATCAGCCGCGTGGCTCATCATCGGTGCGAGATTGGCAATGTTGCGATGGGTGAAGGCAGGGGCGGCGGCACGGCGCTGCCAGCGCCAATGCGCGCCTTCCGCAATGAAAAGGCTTTCGCCGATGGCAGGCTTCAGAAGGTTCTTCGTCACATCGGACTTCGGGTAATTCTCGAGGTTTTCCAGAAAGATGCGCCGCAGTGCGCCCGGGTCCATCACCATATGCCAGCGTTTGCCGGTCTCGCCGGACACCATCGGCTGCCGCGTGGCGATTTCGGGCAGGATCGAGAGCACATTGCGCCGCGCGGCCTTGAGGCTGCCGAGAATGCCCATAGGTTCTGTTGCCAGAGGCACACGCGCGGGCAGGGGGCTTTCAGTCGGGGCAGCGATCGGGCCATCCATGGCAAAACCTCCGTTTCTCCCAAAGCTAGGGCAAGGGCAGGCGATCTTCAATCGGGTGCCAGCGATTGCACGAGCCTGCTTTGGCCGCTATCCCAAAAGGGCCCAGAAGAAAGGTGGCTCATGTTCCGTTCTCTCGCGATTCTCTGTGTTCTGGCTTTGGCTGCCTGCACCAATTCCAACGATCTGGGCCGCGCCCCTGTGCCGCTGGGCGATTTTGCCTTGGGCTATAACGTGGTGGTCGCGCCGAAGATGGTGAAGGGCCCGGTCAGCCGCGAGGCCACGGAGGAGGAGTGGAAAGCCGCTCTTACCACAGCCATCGACGAGCGCTTCCGCCGCTATGATGATCTGGGCTCGAAACTCTATCACCTCGGGGTGTCCGTCGAGGGCTATGTGCTTGCCGAACCGGGCATTCCGATCGTTCTCAGCCCGAAATCGGTGCTGATTATCAATGTCACTGTCTGGGATGATGCCGCGCAAGCCAAGCTCAATTCTGAGGCGCATCAACTCACCATTCTCGAAAGCGCGTCCGGAAAATCGATCCTCGGGTCGGGCCTGACGCAGTCGAAGGAAGAGCAGATGGCCGCACTTTCGCGCAACGCTGCCAAGGAAATCCAGAACTGGATGGCCAAACAGATGGCCGAAGAGAAATGGTTCGCCGGGTCACCGGAGGACAAAGCCGTTCCGGTCGAGGAAGCCCTTGAAATCACGGAAGATATTCCGCAGGTCGAGACCGCGCCTGCCGCCCTTCCAGCCAAAAAGAAAAAGCTGCCGAAAACCGAAGACGCCGCCAAACCGCTTCTGCCCGATGAAACCATCATCGAGCCGGAAGTGGCTCCGCATCCGCCTGCCGTGCCGAGCGCAGGGTAACGGCGAAAGACGCTTGATTTTCCCGGCACAGGCCAATAAATCGCGCCCGGAGTGAAACCGGGCCCGCGGGGCCCCAGAACACGAGGCGCCCGAGACATGGCAAAGGCAAAGTTTGAACGTAACAAGCCGCACGTGAACATCGGCACGATTGGTCACGTTGACCACGGCAAGACGACTCTGACGGCAGCGATCACGAAGTACTTCGGTGAATTCCGCGCCTACGACCAGATTGACGGCGCGCCGGAAGAGAAGGCACGCGGTATCACGATCTCGACCGCACACGTGGAATACGAGACCGCAAACCGTCACTACGCGCACGTCGACTGCCCCGGCCA
>JALQUU010000099.1:3477-3716 GCA_023260655.1 Paracoccaceae bacterium
ATCACGGGCGCAGCCCAGATGGACGGCGCGATCCTCGTTTGCGCAGCCTCTGACGGCCCGATGCCGCAGACCCGCGAGCACATCCTGCTCGGCCGCCAGGTGGGTATCCCCTACATGGTCTGCTACATGAACAAGGTCGACCTCGTGGATGACGCCGAGCTGCTCGAGCTCGTCGAGATGGAAATCCGCGAACTCTTCTCGTCCTACGACTACCCCGGCGACGATATTCCGATCGTCCA
>JALQUU010000100.1 GCA_023260655.1 Paracoccaceae bacterium
GGGGTGGTGGCGCTAGGGATCGCTGAAAGATCGCGCATAGTCAAGGAGTTGGGCGAAGTATTTGCTCGAAAAAGAGGCGAGTCGTTAATGAAAAGTTAACGCTCAGGGGGAATCAGGCCCAGCCCACGCAGGTAAATCCCCATCGCGGATTCGAGAAGTGCCTCCGGATCGAAGGGGCTTTGCTGGCCGGGGCTGTTGCGCGCGAAAAGTTCGACCACACCGTGCGACATGGCCCAGATATGGGCGGAAACCATGGTTGCGGGAGGGCGGCGATCTTCGGGAATGCGCTGCGAGAGGCCTCGGGCGGATTCTTCGAGCACGGCGCGGGCTTTGGCGGAGGTGGCCGCGAGTTCCGGTGTTCGGTTGACGCTGATGCCGCTTTCGAACATCGCGATATAGTGGCCGGGATATTTTTTTGCGAAAGCAAGATAGGCGCGCCCTGTGGCTTCAAAGGCGGCAAGCGCGGACGGTTTGCCGTTGTCATAGGCAAACTCCATGAGCGCGGTAAAGATTTCGTAACCTTGGCGCGCCGCTTCCGCGATGAGATCCTCGCGACCTTCGAAATGGCGGTAGACGGCAGCAGGGGTGACGCCTGCTTCGCGGGCCGCTTCCGAGAGGGTAAAGCCCGTGGGGCCTTTCTCGGTGATGAGAGAAAGGCACGCCTCTACAAGGGCTTGGCGGAGATTGCCGTGATGGTAGCCTTGTTTACGCATCCCAGATCTCGGGGCCGCCGGAGATTAGCGGATCATGGGGGCCAAGGGCTTTCTCGTCCTTTTCCGTGTATGGCAAGGCGGCGAGGACGCGGCGGATGGTCTGGAGGCGGGCGCGGCGCTTGTCATCGGAGCGGATGACGTTCCATGGCGCGATGTCGGAATGGGTACGGTGGAGCGTTTCAGCAATGGCTTGGCTGTAGGCATCCCATTTGGGAAGGCCGTCCACGTCGATTTTCGAGAGTTTCCATGTCTTTAGCCGGTCTTGTTCGCGATCGAGGAAGCGCTTGAGCTGCTCGGGGCGGGAGACGTTGAGCCAGATCTTGAAGAGGTGAATGCCCTCGTCGACGATCATGCGTTCGAAATCGGGGGGCTGGGCGAAGAAATGTTCGCGTTGGGTTTCGGTGCAGAAGCCGAAAACATGCTCGACCACGCCACGGTTATACCAGCTTCGGTCGAAGAGAACGATCTCGCCTTTGGTGGGTAAGAGTCTGATATAACGCTGAAAATACCATTGCCCGGCTTCGGCTTCGGAGGGTTTCGAGAGGGCGACGACGCGGGCGCCGCGGGGGTTCAGGTTTTGGCGGAAAGCGTTGATCGTGCCGCCTTTGCCGGCCGCATCGCGACCCTCGAAGACGATGGCGACGCGGGCGCCGGTTTCTTTGGCCCATGACTGCATTTTGACGAGTTCAATTTGCAGTGCATCCATATGTTTTTCATAGGTTTTCTTCTTCATGCGCTCGGCGTGTGGATAGTCGTCGGAGAGCATGTCGTCTTCGTCGGTGGCGCGTTTGATGGCGTTCCGGATCGCCTCGGGGGCTTCGGTTTCGAAATAGCGGGAAATCGCACCGTCAAAAGGGAGTTTCATTTGGCCTCACAAGGTTTGGGCCAGTATCGCCGAGTGCCCGAGAAAGGCAAGGAGGGCGATTTCCGAAGAGTATGGATTGCGTCTGGATTGTGTATGGCTTGCGTCATGACGTAATTTCGACTGCTCGGACGGAAGTATTGTGGGTTACGCGAGAACGCTGGCGCGGGTGGCGGCACGGAGAACGGCTTCTTCCACCTCGTCGGGAACGATGTGATGGGGCATGTGGCCGATGCCGTCGAGACGGGTGAGGACCGCGTTCGGGATTTGCCGCGCGAGGGGCTCGGCGTGGACTGTGAGGGGCACCACAGTGTCGGCGGTGCCGTGCACGATTTCGACGGGCAGGGAGAGCGAGGGATAGGCGCGCGACATCTCGACGACATGCGGGCGGAGGCTGTTCACTTGGCGCGCGTTGGCGCGTAAGCTTTCGCGGCGGAGTGTCAGAGATGCGCCGACGTGACGGGTATAGCCGGGCGGCACGGGGTCGGGCGCGAAAATCTCGGCGGTGGTGGCCTCGATCCGCTCTTGTGGCTCGAAGGCGGTGAGGAGGGGCACCAGAAGCGCGCCGCCGAGGGCCGAGGCCATGACGGGGTAAAGCGGGCCGAGGCGGCCAGGCCATGGGTTGCTTGCGCCGGAAAGAACGACAAGAGCAGCGGTGGTTTCGGGGCGTTCGAGTGCCCATGCGAGGGCGACCGCGCCGCCGTAGGAGTGGCCAAGCACGACCGGATTGGAGAGGCCCAGTTGATCGGCTGCGGATTGCAGGAAGCGGGCTTGTTCACGCGGGCTTTCGGCACGGGTGTTCCATGCGCCACCGAAGCGGTTCGACGGGCGTGCAGACCAGCCAAGGCCGGGGCGGTCGAAGATCAAGACGCGGAAATGGCGCGACATGCGGCGGGCGAAGCCGAAGGTGAAATCGCGCGTGTTGCCGGAAGCGCCGTGGATCAGCACCAGATCGGGGCCTTCGCCTTCGATATGGACGTGGACGGATTGGCCATCCACGTCGATAAAACGGCCGGTTGGCGGGTAGGTGGCTTCGGCGCGGGCTTCGCACCAGTCAGCGCGGCGATCGAGGGCGAAACCGCCCACGGCCAGAGCCAGTGCCGAAAGCCCGAGACCGATCATGCTTTACCGATATCTTCGAGATTGTAGGGGGTCGACTGGTAAATCTCGTTGATCCAGTTGCCGTAGAGAAGATGGGCGTGGCTGCGCCAGCGGTTCAGTGGCGCTTTCGAGGGATCGTTATCGGGGTAGTAGTTCGCAGGCACATTGATCGGTTTGCCGGCGGCGACATCGCGGTCGTATTCTTCTTTGAGGGTGCCACTGTCGTATTCAAAGTGGTTGAAGATGTAGAGTGCGCGGTGGGCCGGATCTTCGACGAGGGCGGGGCCGGTGTCGGAGCTGTCGAGGAGGATCGAGAGACCGGGGGCGGTTTGGATTTCCTCGCGCTTGAGTTCGGTCCAGCGCGAGACGGGCATGACGAGATCGTCGGAGAAGCCGCGGAGGTAGGGTGAGGCCGGTGCGCAGTTGCGATGGCGCACGCAGCCGAAAGCCTTGTGGTCGAGAATGTGCTTCGGAACTTGGTGAAAATACCAGATCATCGCCATGCCACCCCAGCAGACGCCGAAGGTGGATTGGACGTGGGTCTGGGTCCAGTCGAAGACGCGGGTCAGCTCTTCCCAATAGGTCACTTCCTCGAAGGGGAGGTGTTCGATGGGGGCGCCGGTGATGATGAGGCCGTCGAATTTCTCGCCAGAGGCTTCGACTTCCGCGAAGGGGCGGTAGAACTCCTCCATGTGTTCGGCGGCGGTGTTCTTGGTCTGATGCTCGGACATGCGGATGAGTGACAGCTCGATC
>JALQUU010000009.1 GCA_023260655.1 Paracoccaceae bacterium
CGAGATCGTGTCACTCAAGAACCGCAATGAAGAACGGATTCGCCAAGTAATCTTTTGTCTGCCTAAAAGCCTGTGTGTAGAAAGAGCGCGAGATGCAGGAGAAGCTGGAGGTCGAGCGTTACCACTCCAACCAGAACTACATGATCTAGAAGCAGCGCGCCGAAGAAAAGCGGAAGGTCCAGAAGGCCATCTACCTTTCGAAGACCGAGGAGGCCAAGCAGACCAAGATCCAGCGGGCGCAGAACGAGCAGCAGATCCGCCACAACGAGTTCAAGATTGAGACCGAGAATAAGATGAAGAACCAGATCGTGAACCAGCAGAAGCGCCTTCAGGGGTCGCACTTCGCGCACCTCAAGCAGGCTGCAGCAGCGAACAAGCTGATGCTGGAGCGCCGCCTTGATCCGGGCATGTCGGAAGTCTTCTCCTGGGCGGATATTCCGAAGGCGCATACGAAGATGCTGAAGAACCAGCACAAGCCGGGCAACATGTCGGTTCTGGTTCAGGCTCCGACCACGGGCCTGCGCACCGTCGAAGACGTGCTGGCAGCTGGCAAGAAGTAAGCGGCCTTCACGGCTGGAACAACGCCCCGCGAATCGGTGACGGTTCGCGGGGTTTCTTTTTGGCTCCGAGCGGGGTGGTTTGGCTTCAAACACTTGAGCAGGGGTACCTCCGCTATTTCTGGGGGGGTGAAAAGTGCGGATTTTCTAAACGTAAATTCGTATTAAGGTTGAATGAGTCATTGTTAACTAATCCAAAGAGAGAAATCATGAGGAACGATTGGATCATCGACGTGCTCTCTGATCTGCGGACATTTGCCGTGGCGAACGGGATGGGCCATCTGGCGGACCAGCTTGATAGCACGCGGCTGGTTGCCATGATGGAACTGGCGTCGATCGCGAGGGAGGCTCCGGTTTCCGGGGGAAGCGATGCCGTCAAATGTGGAGCGGATTTTAGCCGCGCTCGAGCAGTCTGAGGGGCTGGAGGGGCTGCAAACGGCGATCCTTGCGCTGCGGGATGCATATCGTATCGATCACATGGTGTATCATTGGGTGAGCGCGGCGGGCGAGCAATACGGCTGCGGCACCTATGCCGATGACTGGGTGCAGCGCTATGTTTCGGAGGATTACCTCAGGATCGATCCGGTGGTCTTGGGGTGTTTCCAGAGGTTCCATCCGGTGGATTGGAAGCGGCTCGACTGGTCTTCGAAAGCGGCGCGGGTGTTCCTGAAGGATGCCTTGGCGCATGGGCTGGGCAATCAGGGCTTTGCCATTCCCATCCGTGGCCCGAACGGGCAATTCGCGCTCTTCACGGCGAACCATCGCTGCGACGATGACGCTTGGGCCGCGTTTTGCGAGGCGCATCGGCGGGAGTTGATCCTCGTGGCGCATTACTTCAACGAGAAGGCTTTGGAGCTGGAGCCGGGGAGGGCACCGCAACCGGCGCAAGCCCTGAGCCCGCGCGAGTTGGAAACGCTGACGCTGATCGCCATGGGCTATAGCCGCGCGCAGGTGGCGGAGACGCTGGCGATCTCGGAATATATGCTGCGGGCCTATATCGAGAGCGCGCGTTTCAAGCTGGGGGCGCTCAACACGACCCATGCCGTGGTGCGCGCGCTGACGCGGGGGCTGATCGTGGCGGAAGGGACCGAGCGAGGGCAGGGCGCGCCCTTATCGGGGGCGGTGACGCCCGCAACACAAGCCGCGCGGAGCTAGGGACAGCCGTTAACCTTTTCTGGGGAAACCTTACTGCGTCACTCCGCAAGAAGGTTTCCTGCTATGATCCGTTATCTCTATGCCGACCAACTGGCCACAAACGCCGTTCTGGCGCGCTCGATGTATCGCGACCGTGCCCAGCAATTCGCAGAGCTTTTGGGCTGGGAGGTGTCGGTGAACACGGCGGGCGAGGAGCGCGATCAATATGATGCGCTGAACCCGCTCTATGTGATCTGGGAAGACGAAACGGGCCGGCATGGCGGCTCGATGCGGTTTCTGCCTACCGTTGGCCGGACGATGGTGAACGAGCATTTCCTGCATCTGACCGACGGCGTGCGGATCGAAAGCCCGCTCATCTGGGAGTACACGCGTTTCTGCCTGAGCCCCGGCGCGGGGCCGCATGTGGCGGCGGCTTTGATGCTGGCGGGGGGGCGAGATTTTGCAGGGTTTCGGGTTGCAGCAATTCGTCGGCGTGTTCGACGCGCGGATGGTGCGGATCTATCGCCGGATCGGATCAGAGCCTGAGGTGCTGGGCTGGCAGGGTGAGGGGCGCGACCGGATCGGTGTGGGGCTCTGGAGCTACGGGCCGGAAGCGGCGGCGCGGGTGGCGGGGGCGGCGGGCGTGTCGCAGGCGCATTCGCGGGCGTGGTTCGAGGCCGCGTTCGGGCGGGAATTCCCCGAGTCGCGCCTCGCGATCCCTGCCTGACACCTCTGGCCCTTGGCAGGGGGAGGAGGTAGGGTCCGCGCCATGAGCGCGCTTATTCTCTCCCCCGATCAGGCCGAGGCCCATGACCGCATTGCCGATGTGCTGCGCGGGATGGGGGTGGATATCGACGAGGCCACTTTGCTGCCCCCTTCCGAGGGGAAATCGGCAGTGCTGGCAGTGATGGGGAAAGCGGGGTCTGGCAAGACCGCGCTTCTGGCGCAGCTGGTGAATTCGCTGAAAGACGCGGGCGTCGAGATCGTTTCGGGCGATTACGAAGGCAAGAAGCGCAAGGATCGGCGCACGCTGGCCATTCTCGCGCCGACGAACAAGGCGGCGAGCGTTTTGCGGCTGCGCGGCGTTCTGGCCACGACCATTCACCGCATTCTTTACACTCCTGTTTATGACCCGGTTTACGAGCGCCTGGCCGATTGGCTGAATGGCGAGGGCAAGGGCGAGCGCCCGGAAGTGCCCGGTATGACCGATGCTGCGATGGATCGCGCGCTCCAGTTCTTCCGCACCCATGCCTCTATTCCGGCAGCCTTGGCGGCGGCGGGTTTGCGCGGCTCGGATTTCATCACCGGATGGAAGCGGCGCGAGGAGCCCTTGGATATCGGCTTCATCGACGAAAGCTCGATGCTGGAAGACCGCCAGTTCGACGACCTGCGCGAGATTTTCTCGACGCTGATCCTCTTTGGTGATCCGGCGCAGTTGGCGCCTGTGGGGCAATCGGGCACGATGGTGTTCGACCGTTTGGGCAAGCCCCTGCAACTCCAGTTGAACCGCATCCATCGGCAGGAAGCCGATAACCCCATTCTCGATCTCGCGCATGCTTTGGCCGATCCCGACCTCAGTTTCGAGGATTTCGAGCGCTTGGTGCAGGGGGCCGCGCGGCGGGATGAGCGGGTGGTCTGGGCCGAGCGGGTGGAGAGCGATCTGATGGCGCGCTCGCCCGTTCTGGTGTGGCGCAATGCAACGCGCATCCGGCTGATCACGGCGTTTCGTGCCGCCCATGGCGCGCCGGAAACCGAGCTTCTGGAAGGTGAGCCGCTGATCTGCGACGGGATCGAATTGCCGTTGAAGCACAGGAAGAAGCGGATCGATCTTGAAGCGCGGGGCCTCATCAAGGGCGCGCAGGTGATCTATCTCGGGCCGGGGAAGAGAACGGGGTTTTCGCGCCTTCATGTGATGGGGGCGGAAGAGCCTCAGCTTTCGGCAGCTTCCATCGTGAAGATCGAAAAACCCGATGATGAAGAGCCGTTCATCCCCTTTGCCGCGCATATGGGCGCGGCGTTTCTGCATGGCGCGGCGGTGACGATCCACAAGGCGCAGGGCTCGCAATGGGAAGACGTGCAGGTGTTTGCGCCGGACCTTTATGCAGCAGCGCGAATGGGGCGGATGGAGGCGGGCATTCCTTTGTGGAAGCGGCTCGCCTATGTGGCGATCACGCGCGCCGAAAAGCGGCTGCTCTGGGTGGTGCGGAACCGCCTTTCGCGTCCCTCGGGCCCGCTTCGGGTGGATGACCTGAAGACCGGGCCTGCGCCTTTGGCGCTGGAAGCGGAAGAGATGGGTTAATCCCAGATCCCGAGCCCATGTAGGATTTGGACAAATATTCCCGTTCCTTTGGGGATAAGTTCGTCGGGGAAGTCAAAATCCGGATTGTGGAGCGCGGGCGTGGTTTCGCCTGATCCGAGGAAGAGCATGGCGGCTTTCGCGCCCGCCATGCCGAAGCGCCCAAAATCTTCCGAACCACGCATGGGCAGGGGATCGGGGCCGGAGGTGAGCCCCAACGCATCGGCGGCTGCGATGATGCGGGCGGTGGCGTCGGAGTTGTTTTCGCAGTGATGGAAGATGTCGTGATAGGTGACGCTGAGGGTGAGGCCGCTGTCGCGGGTGGCGGCTTCGGCAAGAGCTTCGGCTTTGGCCATCATCGCTTCCATTGACGCATCGACGAGGGTGCGCAGCGTGGCCCAGATCTCGGCATAGCCCGGCGCGATCCCGAAGGCGGGTTCGCCCATGCGGCTGTGGGTGACGGTGGCCAGCGTGAAATCGGGGCTTTCAACGGTGCCTTTAGAAAGGGCCGTAAGGGCTGGCATCAGCGCGGAAATCGCCTGCATGGGGGAGGTGCCGGTTTCGGGCTGGCTCGCATGCGCGGTGCGCCCTGTGAGGGTGATCTTCATGCCGCGCGAGGCGCAGTTCACGGGGCCGGGTTTGACGGCAACGTGGCCCATTGGAAGGCCGGGGAAGTTGTGGATGGAGAAGGCCCATTCGGGGGCGATATTGGGGTAACGCGGATCGGACACCACTTTGGCCGCACCCGCGCCGTCTTCCTCGGCGGGTTGATACATGAGGATGACGCGGCCCTTATTCGGCGCTTGGCGAGAGAGCACCCGGGCGACGCCGGTGAGCATCGCCATATGCCCGTCATGCCCGCAGAGATGGCCTTTGCCGGAGATTTCCGAGCGCCACGCGGACGTTCCGGTTTCCTCGATGGGCAAAGCGTCCAATTCGCAGCGGAGAAGCACGCTTGGACCTGCTTCCGCCCCTTCCCAGATCGCGGCAACGCCATGCCCGCCGAGGTCTGTCATCACGCGAGCCCCGAGAGGGGCCAAGGTGCCCGCGATCAGGCGGGCGGTTTCGGCTTCCTCGCCGGAAAGCTCGGGGTTGCGGTGCAGGTGCTGGCGCAACTCGGTGAGGGTGACGATGTCACTATTGGTCAGGTGATGATCTGGCATGGCAGGCTCCTCCACCGTTTCTTTCGCATAGGAGCAAGGGCTGAGGAAGGGCAGCGAGCAGGCGTGGCACGGGATTTGCGGAAGAGAGGCAAGGCGTTTTCGCGGCCATTGTGGCCTTGCGGCACTGGTTGGCGCGGGCGATTTCGGCTAGGAGAAGGGAAAGCCCACGGTTTGTAAAAGAGGATTACCGATGTTTCGCAAACTGTTGGGGGCTGTAGTTCTTCTATCCTCTTTCGCTGCTGCAGTGCCTGCCATGGCCGAGGGCCTCTCGTGGCAGCGCGTTGGGCATGGGCGGATTTTCAACAACGATGCTTTGGGCGACAACCTCGATCGCTGGCAAACCGGTGGCATGGCGGCAAGCTGGGTGTTTGCGCGGGGGGGCGAACATGCCTTGCCCGCAGCGCCGGGGCAGATGGTGGAATTGCGCTTCAGCGGGCGGGCGATTGCACCTGCGAATATCGTGGCACCGGCGGGTGCGGACCGGCTTTACGCAGGTATTCTGAGCCTTGGCGCGCATACCCATTACCGCATGCGCGGCTGGGATGTGGCCTTGGGGCTCGATCTGGTGGCGACGGGGCCGTAGACGGGGGTGGATGACTTCCAGTCGAACCTCCACAAGATCCCCGGCATTCCCGGCTTGGGCGCGGCGACCAAGGCCAGCCAGATTGCGGACGGTATCCACCCGTCGTTGACAGTGGAGATGGGCCGCGAATTCATGCTGGGCACGAGCCGCGTGCGCCCCTTCATCGAAGGCAAGGCCGGAGCGGAGACGCTCTTGCGCGTCAGTGCGGACCTGACATTCGGGCGCATCGGGCAGGGCGAGCTTCTGGTGCGGGAAGAGGTGACGGGGCAGCGTTATCGCACTGTGACCAACTCAGGGCGCGGCACGGCTTTCGTGCTGGGCGGCGATGTGGCCGTGGTGGGCGACAGCGTGTTCTTCCCCGCCGCGAGCCCCGTGACGATGGAAGAAAGCCGCACGCGCCTGCGCGCGGGCTTCCACTGGCAGGGCGAGCGCAACGCGGCCTTCTACGGCCTCACATGGCTGTCGGAAGAATTCGTGGGCCAGAACGAGGGCCAGTTCATCGGTTCGTTCCGTCTGGATTTCCGCTTCTGCTTCGCGCTGTGTAGCGCTTCAAAAATCCGCTTCTTTTGCAAATAATCCGAAAGGATATAATAAAGGAGTATACGGATATATGTGGTTCTGGCAACGTCTGCCCCAAACTCCACTCTAAATTGCGTTCTGACGCCAACTAGCGCCTTCCCAAGCATGAATTTCAGCGGTTAACCTTTTCTTAATAAAAATAACTTGAGGCAGACAGAGCAGATGGGAACGGGCTTTCGTGGCACGTTCGTCATTTCCTGGTCACAAACAGAGATAGACGGCCTGAAGGCCGCGCCTGTACAAACGCTTTCTGTCGGGTCCAGCTGGACTTGGCGCGGGGAAGCTGTGCGCGTGGATGGCCCGTCGGAGCTTCTCCGTCTGGACGAGGATGACGCCAACGTGAATAACCGCCGCCGCGCGGCACGCATTGTGCGCCGCCTGGTGGGTGCCGCGATCACGGGCAATCGTGATCTCGAAAAGATCGAAGTGAAATCGCCGCTGGTCGATCAGGCCATCGTGGTGACGGACGGGGCGCATACCTACACGATCACCTTGATCGAAGTGGGGCAGGGGGCGACACCGCTTCTGATGTTCCTCGACCAGATCCCGCCGAGGAACACCGACCTCTGGGTCGTGCACCACACGATCGACCTTAATGCGATAAACCCCTTGGGGCCGGCATCGGGCGGTGTGATCTGTTTCACGCCGGGCACGATGATCCGCACGCCGACCGGCCTTCTGCCGGTGGAGATGCTGCAGGAAGGCGACAAGGTTCAGACCAAGGACAACGGCCCGCAGGAGATCCTGTGGATCGGCTCCCGCCGCATGACGGGGGCGCGCCTCTTCGTGATGCCGAAGCTCCGACCCGTCCGTATCCGCCCCGCAGCGCTTGGCCGTGGCCAGCCGGACGCCGAATTGCTGGTGTATCCGGAGCACCGGATGCTCTTGGGTGGCCCTGAAGCGGTGGCGCTTTTCAACACACCGGAAGTTCTGGTGGCAGCGAAAGATATGGTGAACGGGTCGACCGTGACGGTGGACCATCTCCTTAGGGAAGTGACCTATATCCACTTGCTCCTGCCCGCCCATCAAATTCTCTGGGCGAACGGGATAGAGACCGAAAGTTTCCATCCGGCGAACGCTTCCCTATCCACTTTGGGGGATGATGACCGTCAAAGACTGTTGAAACAGTTCCCGACGCTGGAATACGACCCTCATAGCTTCGGCAATTATGCCCGCCGGAACCTGAATACCTCGGAGGCAGCGATTCTTTTGCACGACGTGGCATAAGATTACGCTGTCCTTGGAAAGAGGGCGCTGGGAGGCGCCCTCTTTTCCGTTTCTGGCTGTTGACTCCGGCGAGGCTCTGGATATAAGCGCGGCTTCATTGGTGTTGGTGGCCTCCGTAAGGTGGTTCCTGTCGTTCCCGAAAAAGGGGAAAGAGGACAACGCCCTTCTAAAACGCAAGAAGGAGATCAGCCGTGACCAAACGCACGTCTGCCAAGTACAAAATCGACCGCCGTATGGGCGAAAACATCTGGGGCCGTCCGAAGTCGCCGCTGAACAAGCGCGAATACGGTCCGGGCCAGCACGGCCAGCGCCGCAAGAACAAGCTCTCGGACTTCGGCACCCAGCTGCGCGCCAAGCAGAAGCTCAAGGGCTACTACGGCGACATGACCGAGAAGCAGTTCCGTCGCGTCTTCGCTGAAGCCGCTCGTGTTCAGGGCGACACCGGTGAAAACCTCGTGGGCCTGCTCGAGCGCCGTCTCGACGCCGTTGTCTACCGCGCCAAGTTCGTTCCGACCGTGTTCGCTGCACGCCAGTTCGTGAACCACGGCCACGTGACCGTGAACGGCAAGCCGGTGAACATTCCGTCTTACCGCGTCAAAGAAGGCGACGTGATCGAAGTTCGCGCCAAGTCGAAGCAGCTGGCCGTCGTTCTGGAAGCCGTTGCTCTCGCAGAGCGTGACGTTCCCGATTACATCGAAGTCGACCACTCCAAGATGACCGCGACCTTCGTGCGCCAGCCGGCTCTGGCTGACGTGCCCTACCCGGTGATCATGGAACCGAACCTTGTCGTGGAATTCTACGCGAAGAACTAATCGGTTCTTCGCCGGTATTCGGAAAAGGGCGCTCCTTGGGGCGCCCTTTTTCTTTGGCGTTTTCGGCCTGTGTGATCTTGGATAGGCGTGGTCTTAGGTGCGGTTCGAGCCGTCGGAGGTGCCGAAGCTCGCAAGGATCGTTTCGAGCACGCGAAAGAACGTCTCACGGTCGGCTGGGGCGACATCGCTGAAGAGCCGATCGTTCCAGGCTTGCGTGAGGCGTCTGATCCGGCCGATCAGCACCTGCCCCTCGTGCGAAAGCGTCAGCGCGTTCATCCGGCGGTCTTGCGAGACCCGTTCGCGCACGAGGATGCCGCGCGCTTCGAGGTCGGTCACCAGCTTGGTGACAGCGGATTTCTTCAGCGCGACGGCACCTGCGAGTTCGTTTTGCGAAATGCCGGGGTTGAGCCAGATTACCGCGAGAACGCCGATCGCCCCCGGCGGGAGATCGACTTCGGAGCGGATGGCTTGGCCTTCGGGGCGCATGAGGGCCTGCAAGGTGCGCATCATGAACGGCATGTCGCGGGCCATGGGGCCCAGTTCGATGTCACTATCCGGTGAAATCCTGAACTTCGTCACATAAGGTCCCGCTTTTCTTTAGCTTAAAGTAGCGCAAGGCGCGGGGGGAGGTAAAGCGCACTTGACGGATGTTATAGTTCATATGATGAACTATATGCGAAGGGGAGGAGCGTGATGCGTGTTGCCGTTTTCGGGCATGGCGTGCCTTGGGGAATTTTCGCGCCGTTCGATGTGCCGGTCGAGGACGTGACGCTCCGCGCGGCGCGGCCTGCGCCGCAGATCGCTGCCTATCTCGAACCGTTCATGGACCCCTTCGCCCGCGCGGTGCTGGACGGGTTGGCGGGCGGTGCCTTTGATGGCGTCGATCTGTTGGTGTTCTTGCGCGAAAGCCCCGGTGCGCTGCCCGCCTTCCACTACGCCTGCGATTTCGCGCGGCGCGGGCTTTTACCCGCAGATGCTCCGGCTTTGCATCTTCTTAATCTGGTGCCGTCGAATACTCCGGCCGCACATCGCTTCAATCTGACCGAGATTGACCGCCTTGCCGATGTGCTGGGTAGCGCAGGGGGTGCGCGCTCTCGCTTCGAGATGCCGCCATTGCCGCCACTCACGCGCGGGGCCGAAGTGGCCGGGCCGCGACAGGCATTGCTGGGAGCGCCGCTCGGCAACACTGCGTTGCAAGAGGGTTTGGCGCGGCTGGGCCCACTGGTGCTGGACCAACAGGCCGAGGACGCGGCGCGGGCGGCGGCAGGCGACACGATTGATGCCGCGCTGGCCGCGCAGGCTGCGAACCCTTTTGCCGCGCGCCAACCGGGCGATCTTTACCTTTCAGCGGTGGCGAGCCACTTGGCCGAGCGGCAAGTGGAGCGCGTGGTCTGGCAAGTGGACGCGCATGACGACCTCTGGGGCTGGCTGATGCCGGACCTGCGCGCGCTCGCTGAAAAGGCGGGGGTGGCCTTCGTCGATCTTGGCGTGCTGCCGCGCAGGCCCTCGGCTGAAGAGCTTTCCCCCGTGCTGGAGCGGTTGGCCAAGGACGGTGCGGTATGAGTTACAAACCGCTGGAATGCTCGCGCGCGGCACTGGATTACCAGCGCGACTGGACGCAACGGTTGCGGGCCCGGATCGACGGGGACGCGGGCTATGCCTTCGTCAATGCCGACACGCCGCACGAGATTTTCCACGCGCTCGATATGCCCGTTGTGGTGAACCAATGGTGGTCTTCGGTCATCTCGGCCAAGAAGCTTTCGGCACCGCTTCTGGATCGGGCGGCCGCCATGGGGTATCACGACCGTCTGGCGCGGTATTCGGCGCTGCCCCTGATCTCGCGCATGACAGGCGATCCGGAAATGCAGCCTTGGGGAGGGTTGCCTGACCCGGCGATCTTCTGTGCGCGGCAAAGCGCGGATGATCACCAGCGGATTTTCCAGCACTGGTCGCGATTGACGGGCGCGCCGCTCGCGTTGCTGCATGCGCCTGCCCCTGCCCAAAACGGCCCCGACTGGTGGTTGCGCGCGAGAAGCGACTGGGAGGCGTTCCACGGCTCGGCTCGGCTCGATCTGATGCAGGCGCAGCTTTCAGACCTCGTTACGCAGGTGGAAGGCCTGACCGGACGCCGCTTCGATCCGGAAGCTTTCGCCGCCTATATGGACCGGATCGAAGCGCAGGAGCGCATTTTCGAAGAGGCGAATGCGTTGATCGCGGGGGCTCCTCGGGTGCCTGTGCGTATTTCCGAGCAGATCCCGAACGTGATGCTGCCGCAGTGGCATCGCGGCTCGGACTGGGCCTTGGCCCATGCCGAACGCTTCCGCGATGCGGTGGCAGACCGTGTGCAGTCGGGTGCGTCTGTGGTGGCGGATGAGCGCGTGCGGATGATGTGGATCGGCGCGGGGCTGTGGTTTGACACCGGGTTTTACGCAGGTTTCGAAGAGAGCCATGGCGCGGTCTTTGCGTGGTCGATGTATCTGCCCTTCGCCGGCGATGGCTATATCCGCGAAAGCCATGGCGATCCGTTGCGCGCGCTGGCAGCGCGGATGGTCAGTATGAACGAGCAGCTGCATCAGCCCCCGTGGGCAGCCGACTGGCTGGTGACGCAGGCGCGGGATTACCGCATTGATCTGGCCGTTGTTCTGGTGCCCGAAGACGACCGCCCCTCCGGTATGGGCACGCGGTTCATCGCGCATGCCCTGCGCGCGGCGGGGGTCGAAGTGGTCGAGATCCGTGCCGACATGGTGGATGCGCGCAAATGGGATGGTGCAGCGGCCCGCGCGGCTGTGGAAGCCAGTATCGCCCGCGTGACTGGGCAGAGCGATGCCAGATTGACAGATGGATAAAATAGTTCCCAGAGTGAACTAATAAGGGGAGGAATCGTGGCTCAGGCGCTGGAAGGGATCACAGTCGTCGATTTCAGTCATGTCGTGGCCGGGCCACTGGCGACGCATTTCCTCGCCTTGAACGGTGCACGGGTGATCAAGGTCGAGCCGCCCGCAGGTGACCCGCTGCGCGACTACACCGCGAACCGCGCCGAAATGGGCATGTCGCCCGCGTTCCGGGGGATCAACCTTGGCAAGCACTCGACCGTTCTCGACCTGAAAAGCCCGGAGGGGCGGGCCGAAGCCCTGCGGCTGATCCGCGAGGCGGATGTGGTGGTGGAGAACTTCCGCCCCGGTGTGATGGCGCGCCTCGGCCTCGATTATGAGAGCGTGGCCGTTGAAAACCCCAAAGTGGTTTATTGCTCCGTGTCGGGGTTCGGGCAGGGGGGCGCGCTGTCCGAGGTCGCGGCGATCGACCAGATCGTTCAGGCGATGTCCGGTCTGATGCAGCTTTCCGGGCGTGAAGGCGATCCGGCGATGCGCGTGGGCTTTCCCATCGTCGACACGTTCACTGGCCTCTTGGCCGCCTTTGCGATCCAGACCGCGCTCTTGCAGCGTGAACGCGGGCTGGTGCGGGGGCAGAATGTCGATGTGGCGATGCTGGATGCGACGCTCGTGATGCTGCTTTCGGTGGTCAACCCGTTGCTGATGGCGGGCGAAAAGCCGCAGCGCACAGGCAATCGCGGGTTTTCGCGCGCGCCGACCGCAGACACCTTCGCCTGTGCGGAGGGCGAAATTTGCGTGGGCGCGGTCCAGCCCGGTCAGGTCGAAGCTCTGTTGGCGGCGCTGGAACTCTCGCACCTGCTCGACCGCGCAGAATTCGCAGACCGTGTGGCGCGGATCGAGAATGCCGACGCGATGCACACCCACCTCGCCGCCGTTTTCGCGACGAAAACAGCCGAGGAGTGGGAGGCGATCCTTCAGAGCGCGGGCCTGCCTGCGGCGCGCGTGCGCGGGATCGAAGAGGCGCTGGCGCTTCCGCATCTGGCGGAGCGGGGCCTCGTCCTGAACATCGGCGGCGATCGCGCACTGAATGCGGGTTTCACTTTTCGCGAGGGCGGGCCGGGGATCAACCGGCCTGCCCCCGCACTCAAGCGGTGAGGGCACTCACCAGACCCCCGGCGCAACCGGGCAATCGACCTTCAGGGAGGAGAATATGAAGGACTTTATCAGAACGACGGCACTGGCTGCGCTCTTGGCCACCACGGCAGGTGCGGCGCTGGCGACCGATCTGCGGCTTTCGGTGGAAACCCCGCCCGGGCACATCCGCAATGTGGCGGCCGAGAAATGGGCCGAGGCGATCAAGGAGAAATCCGGCGGCAGCCTGACCGTGGAGGTCTTCCCGGCGGCGCAGCTCTACAAATCCGCCGACGCGATCCGCGCACTGGCGTCGGGCGCGCTCGACATGTCGATCCAGGCTTCGCCGACGCTGTCGCAGTTCGAACCGAACCTTTCGGTCATCACCCTGCCGATGTTCTTCGGCGCATCGCGTGACGACGTGCGCAAGGTGCTGGACGGCGATCTTGGCAAAGAACTCTGGCGCATGGTTGCCAAGAAGGGCATCGTGGTGCCGGAAGGCGGGCATTTCGAGTTCGCACCCAACAACACGGCTTACACGACTTCGAAAGAGGTCAAGACCTATGCCGATCTTTCGGGTGTGAAGCTGGCAACGCCGCCCTCGCCGGTGGTTGTGGCGCTCTTGAAGGAGATGGGGGCGGCTCCGCAGGCCACGCCGCGTTCGGAAATCGTGATGCAGCTGACACAGGGCCAGATCGACGGGCTTGGCTCGGTCACCGACTCGACCATCAAGGGTGGCAAGCTCTGGGAAGCCGGGATCAAGCACGCCTTCGCGGATAACGCGGGCTGGGGCGTTTACATCCCGCTCGTGTCGAAAGCGACCTTGGACAAGCTGACGCCCGAAGAACAGAAAGCCGTGCAGGACGCATGGGCCGAAGTGGTTGGCTGGGCGCGTGAACAAGCCGCGAAGGAACTCGCGGATGCGCGTTCGATCAACGAAAGCAACGGTGTCGTCTATGTTGATCCCGCGCCCGAAGATGTCGCGGCGATGAAGGCGAAGATGGTCGGCGTGCAGGACCAGATCGTGAAAGACGGCGGCATGGATGCCGATTTTGTCGGACGCGTTTCGGCGGCACTGGCCGGGAACTGAGCAAAGTGCCCCGCTCCGGAGTGTCCGGGGCGGGGGCTTGGCGGCGGCTGATATGATCGACAACATCCTGAAATTCTGGACCCGGATCGAGGCGGTGCTGATCGGCCTTCTGATCCTCACCGCGCTCTGCACATTTCTGGGCAGCGCCGTGGTGCGCGCGGTTGCGCCTGCGTGGTCCATCGACTGGGGCGAAGAGATCGCGCTTTACTGCATCGTCTGGGCGACGGTACTGGCGGGCTCTTCGCTGGTGGCCGAAGGGCGCCACATCCGGACCGAGATTTTCGTGGCAAGCTTGGCGCCTAGCCTCAGGTCGGCCGCCGCGTGGCTGGTGCTGGCGCTTTCCGCCGGCTTTTGCATGGCGATGGCGTGGCATGGCTGGAAGGCCTTCGGGTTCTCGCTGATGCTCGACGAGCGCTCCGCCTCGACGCTGCGCACGCCGCAGGCCTATGCTGTTACCCTAGCGATGCCAGTGGGCATGGCGCTGATCCTTGGTCGGGTGGCGCTGATGCTGGCCGCTGGCCGACGCCCTTTCACCGACGAACCTACGCCGGAGGGCAAATAAATGGACGCCGCAATCGGCCTTCTGGGGATGCTTCTCCTCATGGCGCTCGGCGCGCCGATCTTCGTCTCGCTCGGCCTGACCGCTATTCTCATGATCGCGATGGAGGGCCGCCCGCTGATGGATGCGGCGGCGCATTCGATCAACGGGATCAACTCGACGACCTTCCTCGCCGTGCCCTTCTTCGTCATGGCCGCGACCTTCATGCAGAGGGGCGGCATCGCCCGCATCATCATCGAAGCCGCAGAGGCCTGGGTGGGCCATATGCGCGGCGGCCTGGGGCTGGTGGCCGTGATCGCGACCACGCTTTTTGCAGCAATTTCAGGCTCTTCTGTCGTCACGGCCATGGCGATGGGCACTTTCCTCATTCCGGCGATGGTGGCGCGCGGCTATGATCGGCCCTTCGCGCTGGGCCTTGTTGGGGCTTCGGGCACGCTGGGTATTCTGATCCCGCCGTCACTCTCGATGATCCTCTATGGCCTCATCGCCGAGGAATCGGTGCCGCGCCTTTTCATGGCGGGGGTGATGCCGGGCCTTTTGCAGGCGGTGCTGCTCGCAAGCTGGGTGATGATCTGGTCGCGCCACAAAGGCTACGCTTCTGGCGCGCGGGCCACGCGGGAAGAGTTCATCGCGAAGAACCTGCGCGCGCTGCCTGCGATGTTTATCCCCGTCTCGGTTTTTGCAGGGATCTATTCAGGCTACACGACCGTGACCGAAAGCGCAGGCGTGGCGGCCATCGCCTCTGTCCTCATCGCGGTTTTCGTCTACCGCGAAGTGAAGCTTTCGGAGATATTCTCCATGGCGACCGAGGGCATGAAAGCGGCTTCAGCCGTCACCTTCATCGTCATGTTCGCGCTTCTTTTCGCGCATTGGATCACCGGATCGGGCATCCCGACGGCGCTCGTGAACTTCGCCATCACCCAAGATCTGGCACCATGGCAATTCCTCTTGGCGCTCAACATCCTGATGATCATCCTCGGCATGTTCCTCGACGCCGTGGCGGTGATGCTGATCGTGACGCCGATTGTTCTGCCCGTTCTCGGCACCCTCGGCATCGACCCGATCCATTTCGGCATCGTGCTGATCGTGAACATGGAAATCGCTTTCCTCACCCCGCCCATCGGGCTGAACCTCTTCGTTCTGGCCTCTATCGCCCGCGCGCCGATGTCCGAGGCGGTGCGCGGCATGTGGCCCTTCGTTTTGCTGATGGTGGGCTTTCTTATCCTCATTACCTATGTACCGGAGATCTCGCTATGGCTGCCACGAACAGTGATGAACTGAGGGGCGACTGGGATCCGTCCGAGCCCGGCACAATGGCCGACTACCCCGCCGCCCATGCCCAACTTCGGGCCACGGCTCCGGTTGCGTGGTCGGAGAAATGGGGCGGGTTTTTCACGCTGATGCGCTATGCTGATGTGGCCCAAGCCAGCCGCGATCCCGAAATCTTCACGGCCACGAAAATGACCGTGATCCCCTCGTCGCCCCGCAAGGGCCTGCCGCGCCTGCCGCTGCAGAAAGACCCGCCGGAAAGCGAACGCTACCGCAAGGCCTTGAACCCGTTTTTCAAGGAAAACCGCATCCGCGCGATGGATCCAGCGCTGACCGCGCTGGCCGACCGCCTGATCGCGGCACTCGATCCGGCAGCGGCGGATTTCTCGGGCGGCTTCGTCGAACCCTTCACGCAAGGAGCCTTGGGCCTCCTGATCGGGCTTGATGAGACCGAGGCGCTGGAAGTCGGGCGCTTGTCGCATCTCTATGTGCATGCGGTGCAGGGCGAAGACCTGCCGACGGCCGGAGACTTGTCGCGCCAAGTCGATGCCTTCGCTGTGGCCTTGGTGGATGACCGCATCGCGTCCCCGCGCGACCCGAAGGCCGATATCGTCTCGGGCCTGATCGCAAATCCGCCCGAAGACGGGGCTTTTACGCCCGAGGAACTGGCCGGTATGGTGCGCCTGATGCTGATCGGCGGCCATGTGGTGCCGCGCAACTTCCTGTGCTCCATCGCGTGGCATATGGCGAGCCACCCCGATCACCTCGCCCTCCTGCGCGCGCGGCCGGAGGTAGAAAAGCCTCTGATCGAAGAATTCCTGCGCTTCTATTCCTCCAATCAGGCCCTCGTTCGCGTGACCACGAAAGAGACGGAAATCGGTGGCGCGCGCATCCCCGAAGGCTGCCCCGTGGCGCTCAATTTCCTTTCCGCCAATCGAGATGAGGCGGTTTTCGAGAACCCGATGGAGTTCCTCCCCGAACGCAAGCCCAACCGCCATCTCGCCTTCGGCATCGGCCCGCATATGTGCCTTGGCCTCGCGCTGGCCAAACTGCAGGCGCGCATCCTGCTTTCAGTCCTGCTGCGCGCACCCGGCCTGAGCATTGTCGGCACTCCGAAATGGGCGCGCTGGACGGAATATGGCGTGACCTCCCTGACCCTTGATCTGAGAGCCCGCGCATGACCCGCCCCGCCGATTTCGATGTGCCGGAAGAAGAAGGCTTCGACAGCCCGCACGCGCTTTTCAAGGATTTGCGCGGGCGCTGCCCGGTGGCATGGTCCAACGATCTGGGCGGGTTCTGGGCGGTCACCCGCCACGAAGACGCCAAGGCGGTGCTGGAAAACTGGCAGATGTTCACGACAACCGTGCAGAATGTCGTGCCGCCCGTTGCCACGACGCAACGCCGCCCGCCGCTGCACCTCGATCCGCCCGGCAATATCCCCTACCGCAACGCGATCCTGCGCTTCCTGACGCCGCAGCGATTGGAGGCATGGCAGCCACGGATCGAAGCGATGGTGGAGCGGTTCCTTGCGCCATGGGTGGCGCAGGGGGGCGGCGAAATCTGCTCGGAGTTTTCTTTCCTCCTGCCCATCGCGCTTCTGGCCGAGTTTTTCAACCTGCCCCCAGATGATGCCGAGCGGATCCGCGTGGTCGGGGCGGAGTTCAACATGGCCTTGCAACGGCAGGACTTCGAGACCCTGCGCGAGAAGTCGGATGCGCTTTACGACATCGCCCGCGCCCTCATCGAAGACCGGATCGCCCACCCGCGCGATCCCGACAGCGACCCGACCGCTAGCCTCTTGGCCGTGCGCGTGGACGGCGCGCCGCTTGCCCCCGATCTCGCCCTCGGCGCGCTGCGCCAGTTCCTTCTAGTCGGGATCATCGCCCCCACGACCTTCATTGGCTCCATGGCGGTGCACCTTGCCCGCCATCCGGACCATCACGCCGAACTCACCGCCAATCCGGCTCTCGTGCCGGAGGCGACAGAGGAATTGCTGCGGCTCTACACGCCCTATCGCGGCTTTGCCCGCACCGCGCGGGAAGACACGGTGCTTGGCGGGCGGCAGATCAAGGCGGGCGAGGCGCTGGCGGTGGTTTTCACTTCTGCCAATCGCGATGCGGAGGTTTTCGAAGAGCCGGAAACCTATCGCCTCGATCGCGGCGCGCGAGACCTCCTGACCTTCGGCCGCGGCCCCCATATGTGCCCCGGTGCACCTCTGGCGCGGATGCTCCTGCAAGAGGTCTTGCGCCAATTGACCGCCCGCACCGCGCGGCTGGAGCAGGTGGGCGGGATCGAGATGACCCGCTGGCCGGAATACGGCCCGCTGAGGGCTGTTTTTGTCGCTCATCCCGCTGCCGGGAAGAAGCGCGAGGGCTGATCCCGCCTCTCGCTTGAGACTGAAGAAAGTCAGGGGGCGCTGCCCCCTCGGCGCTCCGCGCCTCACCCCCGGGATATTTTGCAAAGCGAGAGCAGGGGGGTGCGTCAGGCTGTACCTTTCCCAGAGGGGCGTCGCATGGCATGAGGGCGGCAGGACAAGGAGGCGTTTTATGGCGCGCAAGGCAGTAGAAGGTTCGTTGGAGCGCGGGTTGTTCGCCTCCCGTTGGTTGATGGCACCGATGTATATCGGTCTGGTGGTGGCGCTGGGGATGCTGATGGTCGTGTTCCTGCGCGAACTGGCCTATTACGCGCCGCAAGTGCTTGTGATGAGTGCCGACAAGGCCATTCTGGCGATCCTGACCTTGATCGACCTGACGCTGGCCGCGAACCTCCTCGTGATCGTGATCTTCTCGGGCTACGAGAATTTCGTGTCGAAATTCGATATCGGCGCGCATCCCGATCGCCCTTTCTGGATGGGGCATGTGGATTTCGGTGGCTTGAAGATGAAGCTGATTGCCTCCATCGTCGCGATTTCCGGGATCCACCTCTTGAAGCGGTTTATGGAGATCGGGCAGAAATCGGCGGATGCGGCTTTCGGGGATCGCGAGCTTTTCTGGCTTCTGGTGATCCACATGGCTTTCGTGCTGTCGGGGCTCATGATGGCGGCGATGGATTGGCTCGTCGCACGAACGTCGAAGAAGTAAGGCTCTTCCAGAGGGCGCTTTCGGGCGCTAAGAGGCTGGGAGATTTGAAGGAGAGTGCAGATGACCCGCATACCGCCCCAGCCCGGCATCATGGATATCGCGCTCTATGTCAGCGGCGAGAGCACGGTGGCGGGCAAGGCCGAGGTGCTGAAGCTCTCGTCGAACGAGAACCCCTTCGGCTTCTCCGATAAGGCGCGCGAGGCTTTTGCGCGGTCGGTCACCAATCTGCACCGCTATCCGTCCACGGATCATGGCAGCTTGCGCCGCGCGATTGGCGAGGTTTACGGGCTTGATCCGGATCGGGTGATTTGCGGCGTGGGCTCCGACGAGGTGCTGCAATTCGTGACGCAGTGCTATGCGGGCCCCGGTGACGAGGTGATTACCACCGAGCACGGGTTCTCGATGTATCCGATCCTGGCACGGGCGGCAGGCGCGGTTCCGGTGACAGTGAAAGAGCGGGAGCGGGTGGTGGATGTGGATGCGATCCTCGCTGCTGTGACGCCGCGCACCAAGCTTGTCTTCATCGCCAACCCGGCCAATCCCACGGGCACGATGCTGCCGGAGGCCGATCTCTGGCGGCTTTGCGAGGGGCTGCCTCCGCATGTGATCTTCGTGCATGACGGGGCCTATACCGAGTTTGCGGAGGGGTTCGATGGTGGCGTCTCGCTGGTTGAAGCGTTCCCGAACGTGGTGATTACGCGGACCTTCTCGAAGATCTACGGACTGGGCGGCCTCCGGATTGGCTGGGGGTATGCGCAGCGCGAGATCATCGACGTGCTCAACCGTGTGCGCCAGCCGTTCAACCTTTCGGAAACGCAACTGGCGGCCGCCGAAGCCGCCGTGCGGGATCAGGACTTCGTTTCGCGGTGCCAGACCGAAAACGCCAAGTGGCGCGCGTGGCTCACGGATGCGCTGCGCCAGATGGGTGTGGGCTGTGACGAGAGCCATGCGAATTTCGTGCTGGCGCGTTTTGCCGATGCCGATCAGGCTGGCGCAGCGGATGCGGCCTTGAAGGCCGATGGCATCATCGTGCGCCGCGTGACGGGCTACGGCATTCCCGAGGCGCTCCGCATCACGGTGGGTGACGAGGCGGCATGCCGCCGTGTGGCCCATGTGATCCGCGGTTTTCTGGGAGAGCAGTGATGGCACAGATCTATGAGCGGGTGGCGCTGATCGGTCTTGGCTTGATCGCAGGCTCGATGGCGCTGGCGATCCGGCGCAACGGTTTGGCAGGCGAAGTCACGGGCTATGCCCGCACCGAGGCCACGCGAGAAACCGCCCGCCGCATCAATTTGGTGGACCGCGTGTGTGACACGGCAATCGAGGCGGTGAAGGGGGCTGATCTGGTGGTGCTCTGCGTACCGCCGGGGGCGATGGGTGCTGTGGCGCAAGACATTGGCCCGCATCTGAAGCCGGGCGCGACCGTTACCGATGTAGGGTCGGTCAAGCAGGCAGTGATTTCGGCGGTTGGTCCGCATCTTGGGCCGGATATCCATTTCGTGCCGGGGCACCCTTTGGCGGGCACCGAGCATTCGGGGCCGGAATCGGGTTTTGCCACGCTTTTCGTCAATCGCTGGTGCATTCTGACGCCCGAAGCGCATGTCGAGCGCGCAGCGGTGGAGAATTTGACCGCGCTCTGGAAGGGCATGGGCGCGAATGTGGACGAGATGGATGCCGAGCATCACGATCTCGTTCTGGCCGTCACTTCGCATACTCCGCACCTCATTGCTTACACCATGGTGGGCGTGGCCGATGATCTGCGCCGCGTCACCGATAGCGAAGTCATCAAGTATTCCGCGTCCGGTTTCCGCGACTTTACGCGGATTGCCGCCTCCGACCCGACGATGTGGCGCGATGTGTTCTTGACGAACAAGGACGCAACGCTTGAAATCCTGGGGAGATTCACCGAGGAATTGTTCGCCTTGCAGCGGGCAATCCGGCAGGGAGACGGCGAGTTGTTGTTTGATTATTTCACCCGGACCCGTGCTATCCGGCGCGGTATCATTGAGGCAGGCCAGGATACGGCCGCGCCAGATTTCGGGCGTGTCGGTCCGAAGTCATGAAGCGGGCGCTTTGGGCGCTTCTGCTTATGGGAACCTCGGCGGCTTGGGCGGACGCACCGCGCCAGTCGCTTAGGCCTGTCGCGCGCTCTGCGGGCGTGATGGTGGTGGCGGTGCCGCCACCTGTTGCCGCTCCCGCCATCGAAAATGCCTTGCACGAGGCCTTGCGTCCCCAGAGCCGCCCGGAAAATCTGGAAACGCGGCGCGCCAAGGCACCCGAGGTGATCGACCCCAAGCCCGCCAAGCGCGTGGCCAAGGCGGGTGGCGCGATTTGCGGCGTGGCCGATATCCAAGGCGAGGTCGTGGGCCGTGTTCCGGGTAATGGTGGTTGTGGCATCCCCGATGCGGTGAAGTTGCGGGCAGTATCGGGTGTGCGGCTTTCAACGCCGGCCACGATTGATTGCACCACCGCAAAAGCCCTGAAGCGCTGGGTGGATCGCAGCTTGGTGCCTGAAGTTGGGCGGCGCGGCGGTGGCGTGACGGAGTTGCGCGTGGCCGCGTCTTACGCCTGCCGCACCCGCAATAGCCAGAAGGGCGCACGGCTTTCCGAACATGCGAAGGGCCATGCCATCGACATTTCAGGGTTCACCTACAAGGACGGCTCCCAGATCACAGTGTTGAAAAACTGGGGCGGCGGGCGCGACGGGAAGATCCTGAAGAAGGTCCATCGCGGGGCCTGTGGGCCTTTCGGCACGGTGCTGGGGCCGAATTCCGACAAGTTCCACCGTGAACATTTCCACTTCGACACCGCCCGCTATCGCGGCGGGCCTTATTGCAAATGAGTAAGGCGGCGCGCGGATCACTGGCGCATCTGGCGGTGTCTGGCGCGGAAATCGCCGTGCGCGTCACGCCGAAAGCCAGCCGTGCGCGCATCGTGGCGGAAGAAGGTGAGATCCGTGTCTACGTCACCGAGGCCCCCGAGGATGGCAAAGCCACCGAAGCGGTGCGCAAAGCCTTGGCCAAGGCTTTGGGCGTGGCGCCTTCGGAGTTGGAACTGACCTCCGGCGCCACCTCGCGCGACAAACGCTTCCGCTTGAGTTAAGGCTTCCGCCCGAGTGTATACACCCCTTCCGGCAGGTTCAGCGCAGCGGCCAGCTCGCGGGCCTGCTGGTGCGAAAAGGTGATGCGCTGCACTTCCTCGGTGCGCGGGTCGAGTTGCTCGACCGTGATGCAATCCTCGAAAATATTGATGGTCACGTCTTCTTTGAGATGCGGGCTGCCCTCATCTACCAGCGTGACAACAGTGGCGTCGAATTCGTGCTCGATGGTGAACATGGCTTTATGAAAAGCGATGGCGCGCGCCATGGCAAGAACAATCCCGCGTGAGGGGGCTGGAGCGCGGGGGGGAAGCTGTTAGATATGGGCAAACAGCGCGGGAATGGTTCGATGCGGGTGGCTTTGGCAGGACTGGCGATGATGGCAACGCTGGCGGGATGCGTCAGCATGGAGGAGCCCGTCGCGCGACCCCAACCGCAACCTGCCGCTGTGCAAACGCCCTCGCTGCCGCCTTCCGCCAGCCAAGCCGCGCGGAATTTCGTCGAAGTCGTGCGCACGGTGGAGCCTGTGGCCGAAAACGAATGCCGCATCCGTGCGCCCCGCGCCAATTGCGATTTCCGCATTGTGGTTGATGATCGCCCCGGCCAGCCCGCGAACGCCTTCCAGACGCTCGATGACACCGGTCGCCCGATCCTCGCCTTCACGCTGCCGCTGATTGTCGAAGCCCGCAACGTGCACGAATTGGCTTTCGTGATGGGGCACGAGGCCTCGCACCACATCGAAGGCCATATCCCGCGCCAGAAGGCCAATGCCACGGCAGGCGCCGTGATTTTCGCAGGCCTCGCCACGCTTACGGGTGGGGATGCCAACGCCATCCGCACGGCGCAGGAGCTTGGCGCATCCATCGGCGCGCGCAGCTATTCCAAGGATTTCGAACTGGAAGCCGATGCGCTGGGCACCCTGATTACCAAGCGCGCGGGCTATGATCCGGTGTTAGGCGCGGAGTTTTTCACCCGTATTCCGGACCCCGGAAACCGCTTCCTTGGCACCCACCCACCGAACGCACAGCGCATCGAAGTGGTTCGGCGCACCGCTGCCGGAATCTGATCGCGTTTGATCCGTATCAATGTGGAGGCCCCTCTAGGAGCCTAGCCTGATCCCATGTTTCGGGAGAGGCGCGATGGTTTCTGTACTGGGTAATCCGATTCGTCACATCTGGCTGGTGCGCCGGATGGCCGATGTTGCGGGCGTAGATTTGGCCGAAGAACAGGCGCGTGGCGCGCTTTCCCAAGAAGACTGGGCCGCGATGGTCACGCGCTGCCGTGGCTGCGCCCATCCCGACGATTGCGAACGACACCTCGATCGGGGCGATTTCCGTGCTCCGCCAGAGTGGTGCGAAAACCGCGCGGAATTCGATGCGCTCTCTGACAAAGTGGAGGCTTGAAATGGGCGAAGTTCTTCCCCTGACACCACCCGATGCCGCCTTCTGGCGGACGCGGTCTATGGCGCGCAATATGGATCTCAATCTGGGAGAGGCGGTGGTGGCCTAGCGTCTCTCGGTCGAAACCTACGCCGCCCTCGTGACCCGCTGTCGTAAATGCGCAGAGACCGGTGCTTGCGACGTGTGGTTGGCCGAAGCCTCGCCGCCTCGGGAAATCCCGAGTTACTGCCGCAACGCCCATGTGTTCCTGGCCCTCAAGGCAGCACAAAAAAAGGAGAATTGAGGATGGGACTATTCGATAGCATGGCGCGCCGCCTTGGCCTGATGGACCGGATGGCCGAGAAACTCGGTGCGGATATCAAAGCGCAAGGGTCGCAGGTCTACCGCGAAGCGGTGGTGCGCTGCTCCCAATGCGTCCATCCGACAGAATGCGAAAGTTATCTCGCGCAAGAGGCGGGCATGAAAGAAGCACCGGACTATTGCCGCAACAAGGCCCTGCTCGAAGGCCTTGCTATCGAGGAATAAGGCTCAGAGCGCTTTATGTGCCCCGTCGCAGAGCGGGGCCTTGGCGCTGGCCTTGCAGCCGCAGAACCACACCTTGCCATCTTTCTCGGCGGTGTATTTGGTCGGTGTGATGTCTGTGCCTTTATGGCTGCCATCACAGAAGGGCTGCTTTTGCGAACGCCCGCACGCACACCAGAAATAGGTTTTTCCGGCCTCGACCTCGGTCGGATAGGGGGCTTTCTGGGCAATGATCGGCGCGTCGGACATGGGCTGGCTCCTTTGGCTTGGCTTGCCAGAGAGAAAGCGCAAATCCTGACGAAAGCAAGTGCTTAGACGAGCCGCCCCCAAAGGTCGTATTCGCCCGCCTCTTCCACTTCGACCGCCACGATATCGCCGGGGTTCAGGCCTTCGTGGCCCTCGTCGATAAAGAGGTTGCCGTCGATCTCCGGCGCGTCGGCCATGGTGCGGCAGGTGGCGGCGTCTTCATCGACCTCATCGACGATCACTTGCAGCGTCCGGCCCACTTTGGCTTCGAGTTTCGCTTCCGAAATGGCTTGCACCTTTTCCATGAAGCGGTCCCAACGCTCTTGCTTCATCTCGGCTGGAACGTGGTCGGGCAGATCGTTCGAGCGGGCACCCGCCACGTTCTCGTATTGGAAGCAACCCACGCGATCCAGTTGCGCTTCGTCGAGCCAGTCGAGCAGCGTCTGGAACTCTTCTTCCGTCTCGCCGGGGTAGCCCACGATGAAGGTGGAGCGGAGCGTGATATCAGGGCAATCGCGCCGCCACGCGGCAATCTCATCCAAAGTGCGCGAGGCCGCAGCCGGGCGCGCCATGCGCTTCAACACTTCAGGATGGGCGTGCTGGAAGGGAATGTCGAGGTAAGGCAGGATGCCGCCTTCGGCCATCATCGGGATCAATTCGCGCACATGCGGGTAGGGGTAAACGTAATGCATCCGCACCCAAGCGCCGAGGCTTCCGAGGTCTTTCGCCAGATCGAGGATCGGGAATTTCGAAGGCCGCTCTGCCCAATCCGTGCCATAGGCGGAGGTATCCTGCGAGATTATCAAAAGCTCCCGCACGCCGTTTTCCACGAGCTTTTCAGCTTCCCGCATCACCGCTTTAAGCGGGCGCGAGGCGAGTTTCCCGCGCATGTCAGGGATGATGCAGAACTTGCACTTGTGGTTACAACCCTCGGAAATCTTTAGATAACTGTAGTGCCGCGGTGTGAGCTTGATGCCCTGCGGCGGCAGCAGGTCGATGAAGGGATCGGGATCGGGCGGCACCGCGCCATGCACCGCGTCGAGCACTTGCTCGTATTGATGCGGGCCCGTCACCGCTAGCACTTTCGGGTGCACGCCCGTGATATATTCAGGCTCTGCCCCCAAGCAGCCCGTCACAATCACCTTGCCGTTTTCCTGAAGCGCCTCGCCGATGGCCTCAAGGCTTTCCGCCTTGGCGCTGTCGAGGAAGCCGCAGGTGTTCACAATCACCGCATCCGCGCCCTGATAATCGGGCGAGATCGCATAGCCCTCGGCCCGAAGCCGGGTCAGGATGCGTTCGCTATCCACCAAGGCTTTGGGGCAGCCCAACGAGACCATGCCGATGGTCGGCTGGCCGGGGCGGGGGGCGTCGTCGAAGCGGGGCTTCGGCGCGAGATCGGGGCGGAGCGAGGGCGGGTTCTGGGACATTTGCGCGATATACAGCGCGATTGGCAATTGCGGAAGAGGGTGGCTTGACGATCCGCATCGCACGCGCCTCTATGAGCGGGCGGAGGGCTCGAAATGGATGCGGATTACGCAGTGATCGGCGGAGGTGTTGTGGGCCTTTCGGTTGCCTGGGGCCTCATGGCACGCGGGCATCGTGTGGCCGTGATCGACGGCGACGATGGAACCTTCCGCGCCAGCCGAGGCAACTTCGGCCTGATCTGGGTGCAATCCAAAGGCCTCAAAGCCCCGCGTTATGCCAAATGGACCCAAGGCTCCGCCGCTTTGTGGAAAGACTTTGCCGCAGAGCTTTCGGATGCCACGGGCGAGGCGCTGTCACTGGAACAGAAAGGCGGCTGGGATTTCCACCTCACCGAAGCCGCCCTTGAGGCCAAAGCCGCGCAATACCAGGCGCTGAGCGATGCCTTGGGTGGCGATTACCCGTTCGAGGTCTTGGGCAATAACGCGCTCCGCCGCAAGGAACCCGAGGTGGGCCCGCGCGTCGCGGGTGCGATCCTCCACCATCAGGACGGCCACGTGAACCCGCTCAAGTTTCTGCGCGCCCTCTCCGCCGATCTGAGGAAGCGCGGCGCGATGGTCTTCCTCAACGAGCGGATCAGCGGCGTCTATCACAAAGACGGTTTCCATCTGCGCTGCGCCTCCGGGCGGCAAGTGCACGTCGGGCGCGTGGTGCTTTGCGCGGGGCTGGGAGCGGCCGAGCTTGGCCCGATGTTCGGTTTCAAAGCACCCGTGCGCCCGCAGCGGGGCCAAGTGCTGATCACCGAGAAACTGCCGAAAATGCTCCGGCGGCCCTCCGGGATCATTCGGCAGGTGGACGAAGGCGGTATCCAGATCGGCGATAGCAACGAAGAAGTGGGCTATGATGATCGCACCACGACCGACGTGATCGCCAAGATCGCAGCCCGCGCCGTGGCCGTGATGCCGCGCCTCGAAAAAGCGCAACTCGTGCGCTCTTGGGGGGCTTTGCGCGTGATGTCGCCTGATGGCTTGCCGATCTACCAGAAGTCCGAAACCATGCCGGGCGCGGCGCTCGTTACCTGCCATTCCGGCATTACGCTTGCTGCAGCCCACGCTCGCCTGATCCCGAAATGGCTCGATGGCGATAGCGATGCACCTGATCTGGAGGCTTTCGGTGAAGCCCGTTTTTCGTAACCTCGACGATGGCCCGCAGGTGCTGATCCGTTTCGACGGGCAAGAGATCTCCTTGCCCGAAGGTGCAAATCTCGCGGCGGCGCTCCTCGCGGCCGGGATCTCACGCTTTCGCGGCACAATGGTGTCGGGCGCATCGCGCGGCCCTTTCTGCATGATGGGGGCCTGCTACGACTGCCTCGTGGAACTCGATGGCGTCACCCGCCAAGCCTGCCAGATGCGCGTAGAAGCGGGGATGGATCTACGGTCGGGAGGGGCGGATGTATGACCTTCTGATTATCGGTGCCGGCCCTGCGGGCATGGCGGCGGCTTCCACTGCCGCGCAGCACGGACTGACAGTCGCCGTGCTCGATGAACAACCCGCACCGGGCGGGCAGATATATCGCGGCATTACTGAAACAGGCCCGCGCCGTGCGGTAATCCTCGGGACGGATTACCTCGAAGGCGCAGCGTTGGCCGAGGGGCTTGCGGCCTCGCGCGCCGATGTCATTCAGGGGGCAGCGGTTTGGGATATCTGCACGGGCATTCCCTTCACCGTGACCTATTCCTGCAACGGCGCGCCTGCGCATCTCAACGCCCGTGCACTCATCCTCGCGACAGGCGCGCTTGAACGCCCCGTGCCGATCCCCGGTTGGACCCTCCCCGGTGTGATGACCGCAGGTGCGGGCCAGATCCTCCTGAAGGCGTCTGGAGTGCTGCCCGAAAACGCCGTTCTGGCAGGCTCCGGCCCGCTCCTTTATCTCCTCGCCGTTCAGATGGCGCGGGCGGGGATGCCGCCCTTGGCACTTGTCGAAACCCAGTCCCGGGCGGACCTTCTGCGCGCCCTGCCGAAACTCCCGCGCGCGCTGCGCGGCTGGCGCACACTACTCAAAGGCATGGGGCTACTGGCCGAGCTCCGCCGCCATGGCATCCGCCGCTATCAGGGCGCAAAGGACTTGGCCGTGGAAGGCAGGGATCAGGCCGAGGCGCTTTCCTTTAGCGTAGGCGGCACCCGCCATCGCATCGTAGCGGGAACGATCCTTCTCCACCAAGGCGTTGTTCCGAATACGCAAATCACCCGCGCCTTGCGGCTCGACCATCTCTGGCATGCGGGCCAACGCGCCTTCTTGCCCCAGACGGACGATTGGGGCGAAACCAGCCAGCCATTCCTTTTCGTGGCTGGCGACGGGGCAGGGATCAGCGGCGCAAAAGCAGCCGCATCTGCAGGGCGGCTCGTGGTTTTGCAAGCCGCGCACCGGCTGGGCCGGATCGACAGCCTGCTCCTTGAAGAGGAAAGTACCACGGATTTCCGCGCTCTAAGCGCTGAACGCTCCGTGCGTCCGTTCCTCGAAGCGGCCTATCCTGTGCCCGCCAGCATTCTCAAACCCGCCGATACCACGATTGTCTGCCGCTGCGAGGAAGTGACGGCAGGGCAAATCCGGGGCTGGGCGCGTGCGGGTGCGATGGGTCCGAACCAACTCAAGGCCTTTGGCCGCCCCGGCATGGGGCCTTGCCAAGGGCGCTATTGCGGCCTGACCACAACAGAGCTTCTGGCCGAAGTGCACGGAACAACGCCCGCCACTGTTGGGCTTGCGAGACTGCGCGCACCATTGAAACCCGTCACTCTGGGCGAACTGGCCGCGCTCCATCCGAAAGACGACTAAAGAGCTTTAAACGCCCCCGTCTTTCGGCTCGAAGGCCGCAGCGCTGGCCCGCCGCCAGCGTTCGAGATAGCCGAACCGGTCATCATCCTCGCGCAGGAGGAACCCTTCGGGCATGTAGGGATAGATATCCTGCCCGGTCACCATGTCGCGGTCATTCTCGCGCATCAGGAGGTGGTGCGGCAGGAAGCCCGAGGGATGCGTAAGGCCCGCAGCCCCGGTCATATCGCCCAAAGCCTTCAACGTGTTCTTGTGGAAATTATACACCCGCTCCGCCTTATCGGGCACCACGAGCGCCTTCTGGCGCGACTTGTCCTGCGTGGCCACACCGGTGGGGCAGTGGTTGGTGTGGCAGGCCTGCGCCTGGATGCAGCCTACCGAGAACATGAAGCCGCGCGCCGAGTTGGCCCAATCAGCGCCCAAGGCCAGCGCCTTCGCGATGTCGAACGCATGGATCAGCTTGCCGCTAGCGCCGATCTTCACGCGGTCGCGCAAGCCCGCGCCGCGCAGTGTGTTGTGCACGAAGGTGAGGCCCTCAACCAAGGGCATCCCCATGTGGTTGGCAAATTCCATCGGCGCGGCCCCCGTGCCGCCTTCCTTGCCATCCACCACGATGAAATCAGGAGTGATCCCCGTTTCCAGCATCGCCTTGACGATGCACATGAATTCCCGCCGATGCCCGATGCAGAGCTTGAACCCCGTCGGTTTCCCGCCCGAAAGCTCGCGCAGTTTGGTGATGAACTGCATCATCTCCACGGGTGTCGAAAACGCCGAGTGACGCGCGGGCGAGATGCAATCCACGCCCATCGGCACGCCGCGCGCTTCCGCGATTTCCGGCGAGATTTTCGCGCCGGGCAGCATCCCGCCCTGACCGGGCTTCGCGCCTTGGCTCAGTTTCACTTCGATCATCTTGATCTGCGGATCGGCGGCCTGCTCGGTGAAGCGCACCGGATCGAACCGGCCTTCTTTGTCGCGCGCCCCGAAATAGCCCGATCCCAATTCCCAGATCAGATCGCCGCCGCCCTCGCGGTGATAGCGGGAAATCCCGCCTTCGCCCGTGTCATGTGCAAAACCGCCCTTCTTCGCGCCCTTGTTCAAGGCCAGAATCGCATTGGCGGACAGCGCGCCGAAGCTCATCGCCGAGATGTTGTAGATCGAGGCGTCACAGGGTTGCTTGCAATCCGGCCCGCCGATGGTGACGCGGAAATTATTGCTCTCGATCTTGCGGGGCATGATCGAATGCGTGAGCCACTGATAGCCGGAATCATACACACGTTTACGGGTGCCGAAGGGGCGCTTGTCTTCCAAGTTCTTGGCGCGCTGATACACGATTTCGCGCTGTTCGCGGGAAAACGGCACCTCGTCCTCGTCACCTTCGAGGAGATACTGGCGGATTTCCGGCCGGATCTTTTCGAAGGAATAGCGGACATGGCCGATCACCGGATAGTTCTTGAGCACCGCATGGCGGGTTTGCGTTACGTCCTTGAGGCCAACGAGCGACAAGAACCCGAAAACCGCAGCCATGATCCAAAGCGTTGGCCGCCACCAATCCGGCACTATCGGCATCACGACCAAGCAGAGAACTGTCGCCACCACGACAGCAGCGAAGGCGGATAGGCGGAGATATTGCGACATCGGCTCCCTTTCCGTGTCTAGATTGCCCGCTCCAAAGCAGCACAGAGGTCGCGGACCCGTTCGCTATTATCAACGGCAATGATGCCGTTTGCGTTTACGCGATTATTTTCGAACCCCACGCGCATCTTACCGCCTTGCCGCGAGGCTTCAACCAAACAGAGAGTTTCCGTGGGTCCAAACGCGCATAAAGACCAGTCAACGTCCAGCTCGACCGCCTTCAAAGCTGCCGCGAAGGGAGCAACATCGGCCGGATCGGAAACCTGCCCCGTGGTGTAGCGCCCCAGAACCAGAATCGCGGCCAGAGGCCCCGCCGGAATGGTGCCATCCGCGCGGCGCGCCGCGAGGCGCTCGATATCGGTCTGATCGTAGAGAATATGCTGCACATGCACGCCCGCTTCGGCGCAGAAGGCAAAGAAGCGCCGCGTTATCGAGCGGTCCGGCTCCTCGTCGATCTCGCGCAGGCCGATAGAGGCCGCAGGCGGTACAACGGTTTCGATCAGGGCCCGCTGCTCCGACGGCGTGTAACGCCCGACGGCTTCCGTGGTGATCTGCACGTAAAACCCTGGCGCTTGTGTGGCCATCTCCGCCAGCAACTCGCGGTAAAGGCCCGCATCCAGCACATGCGCGCCTTTCGCGTCGCGAACATGGGCATGAAGGCCGTCCGCCCCCGCCGCTCGGGCGGCCAATGCGGCCGCGACGGTTTCTTCGATGGTCACGGGCAGGGTAGGGTGGTCGGCTTTGGTCAGGCGCGCGCCATTCGGGGCCACCATGATTCTGGGTAATCTGTGCATGTATCGTCTCCCTCGCCGTTTCTTTTGGGCGACGAAGCCTCAGCCCGCAACCCTCCCTATCGGTCATAAAAAAGCCCGGCGCTTCCGAAGAAGGCCGGGCTTCATGGAGCAGTGCCGGGGAAGCGCTGCTCTGGGGAAATCAGAAGATGCCGTTTTCCTTGGCCAGAAGCGCGGCCTGCGTGCGGTTCGAGGCACCGAGCTTACGGTAGAGCGTCTTCATGTGCAGCTTCACCGTGGGTTCCTGAAGCTCCAGATCGCGGGCGATTTCCTTGTTGGATTTGCCCTGCGTCAGGCCTTTGAGCACCTGCATTTCGCGCTCGGTCAGCTTTTCGGCCAGCGGGTTCTGCGACTGGTCTTCGGCATGGGTCATGAAGTCGATCGGGGCATATTGCTCGCCCATCGCCATGAACTTGATCGCGTTGACAAGCGATTTGGCCGAAAGCGTTTTCGGCAGGAAGCCCGCAGCCCCCATCTCCAGCGCCTTTTCAGCGGTTTCACGGTTGGCCATGCCCGAGATAAGCGCGATGCGGCTGCTCGGCGACAATTCGCTTGCGCGACGAAGCCCGTCCAGCCCGCCCATGCCCGGCATGATCAGGTCAAGTAGGATGACGTCGTATCGGTTCCCGGAGCGGACGAGATCGGCCACACCATTAAAATCGGCAGTGCTATCGGCTTTGAAGCCACCGGCAGATTCGAGAAACATTACAAGTGTTTCACGGAGTAGATCGTGGTCATCCGCAACGAGGATTTTCATTATTGACTCGCTTCTTTATCTTTTAGCATTCAATCGTATCCTAAAGTGAGAATACGGCATTCGTGTGGCTTCTTTAATCGCCTCACAAATCATTTATCTCCCATAGGGCGAACGCGATAGCCCCGAAATTCTGAAAGATTGCCTATTGCGGAGGTTAATTATATCCGAAAGAGTATAGGATTATATCCTTCGGATTGCTTTGATGCATTTTTTGGGGGAAAATGATCGAGCAAATATTTTGCCATTATTCGGTCCAATCAAATCGATATCGAAGGAAACCGGACGTAGTCCGACAAGATGCTACCGCAATCTTTTGGGCGTCGTCCATTGTTTCTTTTTGCGAACCAGCATGCATGCGCCGTGAATGGCGCAACCCCTAAGGTGAGTGCTGCTTTGCGCAGCTTCAGATATTTCAGCGCAGTTGTTAAATTCGCATTTATTTCAGCCGTTTACTGTTCTGAATAAGGTAGGGCATGGCCGATGGATTGCGCCAAGGATATCCAAGTAGATAAATTGGTATACGTAAAGAATAGTGGCTCTTTGTTCTTTTGATGCTAGGCATGGGCCCGTCGGATATGAAGGACAACTTAGGAGCGCGTCCAAGATGGTCGGAAAGAAATCTTCGATGAAGTTGGTGCAGGGTTTGTGCAAGTCCACGGTTCTGTCTGGTGTCATTGCTGCAACAACTGTTTTCGGCGACGCTTCGTCTGCATTGATGCTCGGTGCCGTGCCCGCTGTTGCCGAGGCGGCCGATGCGCTGTCCATCTCCGGCCTTGTCCCGTCCGCCAACAATTAGCTCGTCAAGCTGTCGAGAGACGACCTGGCAAAGATCGCGCCTACCAGCTTTGTCACCACGACCATCTGGACCGAAGGCCCACAGGCGTTCGAAGGTTCCTCCCTGAAAGGCCTTCTCGATCATCTTGGCGTAAAGTCCGGAACGATCGTCGCGCGGGCGGTCAATGACTACTCCGTGAACATTCCGGTGGGCGATATCGAGGCTGGTGGCCCAATCGTGGCCTACCTCCGCAACGGCAAAACCATGCCGGTCCGTGATAAAGGCCCGTTCTGGATCGTCTATCCCTATGATCTTGAAGACAAGTACCGCAGTGCAGAAGTGTTCTCGCGTAGCATATGGCAGTTGACGTGTATCGAAATTACGGAATGATCAATGGTGAGTGGCTCGGCAACGAGCGCTGATCGGAAAAATTATGCTTAGGGTTCTGACAAGCGCGCCATCGCGCCTATTTTCAGTGCTTCTGGTCTCGGCCGTTTTCATCGGAGTGGTCGTCCATTTGGCGCAGGCAGTGGTTGCGAACCTGACCCTGCTCGACACCGCCGCCTCCGACAACGTTCAATGGACCTTGGCGCAGGTCGAGGTCGATTTCGTCGATCTCGAACGCGGTATCTATAAGGCCTCCTTCCAGGAGGCACCCGACTTGGCCCCGGTCCAGAGGGATTTCGATATCTTCTACAGCCGCGCGCGCGTCGTGTCAGAAGGCCAACTCTACGGGCGCCTCAGAGAAAACAGCCGCTATGACGCGTCGATCGGCGCGATCGAGGTGTTTCTCGACGAAACGGTGCCCTTTATCGATCAAGGCGGGGCGGCACTTCAGAATGCCCTGCCTGATATATACAAGAAGATGGAGGTCTTGCGCCCCGCTGTCCGCGATCTCTCGATCACCGGCCTCGGGGTTTTCGCCAAACAGGCAGACGCACGTCGCCAAGGCATCGCCCAAACACTCATGCGCCTCGCTATGGTCACCGTGGCGCTCTTGTCGGTGCTCCTTCTGTCGGCGCTCTTGCTTGCTCGCATGGCGCGGCAAGGATTCCGCCGTGCAAACGTGCTGCAAGCCACGTCGTCTCGTCTCGAAACCATCATCGCCACCGCGCTCGACGCCGTGGTCGTGACCAACCGGATCGGCCAGATCATCGAGTTCAACGGCGCGGCGGAAAGCATCTTCGGCTATATGCGCGGCAGCGTGATCGGGCGGGATATCTCCGACATCATCGCCCCCCCGCACCTCCGCGCCGCCCATGCGGCAGGCGTCTCCCGTTACCTTAGAACCGGCAAACGGAAACTGGTTGGCGCGGGCCGTATCAGGTTGGAGGCGATGCGCTCCAACGGCGAGATATTCCCGATGGAATTCTCGATCCAATCCGCCCTTGGTTCCGAAGGCGAGATTTTCATTTCCTTCATCCGTGACATTTCGCAGATCGTTCAGGCCGAACGCGAACTGGTCACGGCGCGCGATCAGGCCGTTGCGGGGGAGCGGGCGAAAACCGAATTCCTTGCCGTGATGAGCCACGAACTGCGCACACCTCTGAACGGTCTCCTCGGCACACTGTCGCTCTTGCAGGACACGCCGCTCTCCGACAAGCAGCGCTCCTATGCCGAAACCATGGAAAGCTCTGGCGCGCTCCTCCTCAACCAGGTCAACGACGTGCTCGACATCACCAAATACGAGGCCGGAAAACTGGTTGTTGAGCTTGGCCCGGTGAACCCGTCAGCGGTGATCTCCGATGTGGTCGACACGCTGCGCGATCTGGCCAGCACCAGAAATAACGCGCTCGAATGGCAAACCGTGGGCGATGATATCCCCACCATCCTCAGCGATGGCCGCCGCTTGCGCCAGATCCTCATCAACCTCGTCGGCAATGCGGTAAAGTTCACCGATAGCGGCCGCATCTGGGTCGACGTGGAACTCATCCGCGAGAGCGGCAAAGAGTTGATCCTGGAAATCCGCGTGACCGACACAGGGATCGGTATCGATTCCGAAAGCATCACGCGCATTTTCAATGACTTCGAAACCGGAGACGCCTCCTACAACCGCGCGAAAGGCGGCACCGGCCTTGGCCTCGGCATCGCCCGCCGCCTCTCGGAACTTCTCGGCGGCGAGATCGGGGCGGAAAGCACGCTGGGCGTCGGCAGTTGCTTCTGGTTGCGTATCCCGGCCGAAGAGGTCGATCCGGCCTCGGTCGTCGAGGAAAAGAAAAACCGGGCACCCCAGCGTTATGACGGCCCGCCGCGTTCTGTGCTGATCGTCGAGGATAACGAGTTCAACCGCCGCGTGCTGCGCGAAATGCTCGAAGCCGATGGCCATACGGTGGCAGAGGCGATCGATGGCCATGACGGCGTCAACAAGGCCAGCGAAAAGGCCTACGATATCATCCTGATGGACATCTCCATGCCGCGTCTCGATGGCCGTGGTGCAACCCTTGCCATCCGGAATGGCGATGGCCCGAGTAAGTCCACCTCTATCATTGCCGTTACGGCTCATGCCCTGCCTCAGGAAATCGAGGATTTCCGCAAACACGGGATGGATGATTGCATTTCGAAACCCATCAAGCGTGGCGAGTTGCGCCACGTCATGATGACCGCCGGTCGGACAGAGCCCGAGCCGGGTCAAAACCAGAGTGCCGAGGTCACGCTAGCGGCCCCTGTGTCGAGTGAGACGGTTACCGCCGCGGTGCCTGCCCCGCAGCAGGCGTCCAATCTCCCCAAGAAACACAGGAAGGCTCCAACCATGCCCGATGTGCCCCTTATTGATGTCGCCCAGATCAAGCAGCTTGTCGAAGAAATCGGCCCCGAGGCGATGGAACAGTTTCTCAACCGCTTCATCACCGAAGGTGAGTCCATCATCTCCCAATCCGAGGTTTACATTGATCCGGAAACCTATGTGGCAAGCCTCCACCGTCTCGCGGGTAGCGCCGCCGTCTTCGGAGCCGTCCGGCTCAGGGCCACGCTGAACGAAGCGGAATCGGTCTGGAAAGAAGTTGGCGACGACGAGGTGTTCCGCCCCTTGCTGGCCCCCGTTCCGTCCATCTGGAACGAAAGCGTCGAGGCGCTCCGCGAAGCGGCCCGGTAAGCCCACTTGCAGCTTCCTTTCGTTTACGCGATCCCTTGATCTGGGAGCATCACGCGCCATCTCGCCGGTCAACGGCGGGAAGCGCAGCAGATCAGGAGGGAGCAAAATGGCTATTCATCATTTGAAAAAGGGGAAACCGGAGGCCGAGCGCGCCGAGGATGACGCGAAGGTGCGCGCCAGCGTCGAAGGGATCCTGAAAGACATCGAAACCCGCGGCGATACTGCCGTGCGCGAGCTGGCGCAGAAGTTCGATGGCTACACCCCGCCCTCCTTCTGCCTCTCCGCCTCCGAGATCGAAGCGGCGATGCAGAAAGTCTCCACGCGGGACATGGACGACATCAAATTCGCCCAGACCCAGATCCGCCGCTTCGCCGAAGCGCAACGCGCCTCCATGACCGATATCGAAGTCGAAACCCTGCCGGGCGTCTTCCTCGGGCACAAAAATATCCCCGTGCAATCCGTGGGCTGCTACGTGCCGGGCGGCAAATTCCCCATGGTGGCTTCCGCGCATATGTCGGTGCTCACGGCTTCGGTTGCTGGTGTGCCGCGTATCATCGCCTCGGCCCCGCCCGTGAAAGGCGCGCCGCATCCCGCCATCGTTGCCGCCATGCAGATGGGCGGCGCGCATGAGATTTACGTTCTGGGCGGCATTCAGGCCGTGGGCGCAATGGCGCTCGGCACCGAAACCATCGAACCCGTGCATATGCTGGTCGGCCCCGGTAACGCATTCGTCGCCGAAGCCAAGCGCCAGCTTTATGGCCGCGTCGGGATCGACCTTTTCGCAGGCCCCACCGAGACCATGGTCATCGCCGATGAAACAGTCGATGCCGAGCTTTGCGCCACCGATCTCTTGGGCCAAGCCGAGCACGGCTATAACTCGCCCGCCTGCCTCATCACCAATTCCCGCAAACTGGCCGAAGCCACGCTCGCGGAAATTGACCGCCTCCTGAAAATCCTGCCCACCGCCGAAACCGCCTCCATCAGCTGGCGCGACTATGGTGATGTGATCCTCTGCGACACCTATGACGAGATGCTCGCTGTCGCCAATGACATGGCCTACGAACACGTGCAGGTCATGACCGACCGCGACGACTGGTTCCTCGACAATATGCAAAGCTACGGCGCGCTCTTCCTCGGCGCGCGCACCAACGTCGCCAATGGCGACAAGGTGATCGGCACCAACCACACCCTGCCCACGAAGAAGGCCGGGCGCTATACGGGCGGGCTCTGGGTCGGCAAGTTCCTGAAAGCCCACAGCTATCAGCGCGTCACCACGGATGAGGCCGCAGCTCTGGTCGGCGAATACGGCTCGCGCCTTTGCATGCTCGAAGGCTTCGTGGGCCATGCCGAGCAATGCAACATCCGCGTGCGTCGCTACGGCGGCAAGAACGTGCCCTACGGCGCGGCCGCCGAGTAACCTTCTCCTCCGGAACCACACAAGTTCCGGAGGGCCTATTGCCCCGAACTCCCGCGAGGTGCCGATGCAACTTCCAAAAACACCGTCGTTCCGGCTTGATGGCAAGCGCGCGATTGTCACCGGAGCTTCCTCCGGCATCGGCCTAGGCGCGGCTGCCGCACTGGCCGAAGCGGGGGCGCATGTCACACTCGTCGCGCGGAAACTGCCAGAGCTTGAAGCAACCCGCGATGCGATCGGCGCCGCAGGCGGGCATGCCGAGGCCCTCCCGCTCGATATCACCGATATCAACGCAACAGCCGAGGCCATCCGCACCCACGGCCCCTTCGATGTGTTGGTCAATTCCGCAGGCCTCGCCCGCCATGCCCAAGCGCTAGCGACAACGGAAACCGATTACGACGCGGTGATGGATGTGAACCTGAAAGCTGCCTATTTCCTCACCCGTGAAGTGGCGCGCGGCCTCATTGCGGCAGGTAAACCCGGCAGCCTCATCAACATCTCGTCGCAGATGGGCCACGTCGGCGGGCCGGACCGCACGGTCTATTGCGCCACCAAACACGCGCTCGAAGGCATGACCAAAGCCATGGCCCTTGAATTTGCGCCCCATGGCGTGCGCGTGAACACCCTTTGCCCCACCTTCATCCGCACACCACTGGCCGAACAAACCCTCGCAATCCCTGAACGGAAGGCGTGGATCCTGTCGAAAATAAAACTGGGGCGGGTGGGCGAAATTGCCGATCTCATGGGGCCGGTCGTTTTCCTCGCCTCCGAGGCCTCGGCCCTCATGACCGGCACGAGCCTTCTCATCGACGGCGGCTGGACGGCGGAGTGATCCGCCTCTCGCCAATCTATCAGGCCAGTTCGTCCGGCCGCACGAGCGAGAAGAGCGTATCGACCCGCGCGTAATCCTTGTAGCCAAGCCGCGCGAGCGGCTGGAACTTGGTCACGTCGAACATGCCGTTCACCATGCAATCATCGCGCATATGGACGCCCACGACTTCACCCAGAACGAGGTAGTTCGTCTCGCCTTCCAACTTGATGATCTGCGTCAAGCGGCATTCCAGCGCCGCAGGCGCACCCGCCACACGGGCGCAGGCGATTTCTTGGCACTCTTCGCGGGTAAGGCCCGCATGGCCAAACTCGTCCACCGTGGCAGGCAGGGTTTTCGACGAGGCGTTCATCGCGTCCCGCATCGCGTATTCCACGATATTCACGCAGAAAACGCCCGTGTCGCGGATATTGGCCACCGAATCCTTTGTGCCGTCACGATCCGCCTTGGCGCCCGTCGAAGCGAACATCACTTGCGGCGGCGTGTAGGCCACGGCGTTGAAAAACGAGTAGGGCGCGAGGTTATCGGTGCCATCAGTGCCGCACGTCGAAATCCAGCCGATGGGGCGGGGCGTGACGATGGCGTTGAACGGATTATGCGGCAGGCCGTGGCCTTCGCTCGGACGATAAAACATTGTGAATTCCCTCGCGCATGATTTGCCCCTGACCTAGCGCCGTGTTAAGCGAGTTTCCACCTCCAACGCACGAAAATAACGAGAGGCAGGCAGGGTGACCGATCAGTACGATCTGAGCGAAGAACAGCCCGGAGACTGGTGGGAGGTCGAAGGCCTTCTAGATCTCTGTTTTGCCCCCGGTCGCACGTTTTTGTCCTCTTACAGGCTGCGCGATGGCGTAGCTCCCGTTAAAGCGCTCTGCCTCGTTGCGCGCGACACCTACGGCATTCTCGCCGGATCGATTCGCTACTGGCCTGTCACTGTTGGCGAAAAGCCTGTCCTCCTCCTCGGCCCCGTCTCCGTGCACCCCACGCGGCAAGGCGAAGGCTTGGGCGCGCTCCTCATTCAGGAAAGCCTCGAAAAGGCGATCCGCCTCGGCTGGGAGCGCGTGCTTCTCGTGGGCGACGCGCCCTATTACGGCCGCTTCGGCTTCACCAAGCTCGAAGGCGTCGAGATGCCGCCCCCCACCAACCCCGACCGTATCTTGGGCTACGAGTTGGTCGATGGCGCTTGGGCGGGCGTAGAAGGCACAGTTACCCGCTGGCCTGCCGCCTCGGCCTGATCGCCTCTTGAAGCGGCGGGCATCGATGCCCATCCTTTGCACAGGATTTGCGAGGGCCGCCCATGGCAATGGAAATCATCGAGAAACCTGCCGCGCGCCCCTCAGAGGCAGAGGTTAACGCGCGCCTCAAAGCCTTGGCCGAACGTTATGCGAAGGCCGGCGGCTTAGGCATGCAGGTGCTCAACCTCTTGGGCAGCCGCGCCGAGAACCTCCTTGATCGCCTGCCCGCGCCCGCTCGCAACGGCCTCACTCAAGCCACGGAAAAAGCGTTGAAATCCGCCGTAAAAGCGGCCCAAGCGAGCCGTGGCGTGGTGGCCGATCAACCGGGCTGGCTCACCACCGCCGTCTCCGCTGCCATGGGCGCGGCAGGCGGGGCAGGGGGCCTTCCCACCGCCTTGGCCGAACTCCCTGTCACCGTCACGATCCTCCTCCGCGGCGTGCAGGCCGTGGCCGCCGAACACGGCTTCGATCCCGCCGAGGAAAGCGTGCAATTCGACTGTTTGCAGGTGCTTTCCGCCGCAGGCCCCTTGGAGGCCGACGACGGCTCCGAACTGGCCTTCATCGCCGCCCGCATGACCCTCACAGGCCCCGCGCTCAACCGCCTGCTGGCCTCAGTCGCGCCGCGCCTTGCCGCCGCCTTGGGGCAGAAACTCGCCGCCCAAGCCGTGCCGATCATCGGGGCCGTCGCGGGTGCTGCCACGAATTACGCCTACACTGCCTATTATCAGGAAATCGCCCAAGTCCAGTTCGGCTTGCGCCGCTTGGCCATCGAGGCCGAAACCGATGAACGCGCCCTCCGTGAGCGTTTCATCCAGATGATCCCCACCCGGAAAATCCTGAAGGGTTAACCCTGCTCCAACCCGGCCAGATAGGCCATCACGGCAGGCCGCACGGTTTCCGCGCCCTTGCGCCGCTCGGCGTCGATCACCTCACGCACCGCGCCCAGATCCACACGCCGCAGCATATGCTTCACCGGCCCGATCGAGGCAGGGCGCATCGACAGCATCCGGAACCCGATCGCGGCAAGGCAGATCGCTTCAATGGGCCGCCCCGCATCCTCGCCACAGAAGGAAAGCGAGGTATTCGTCGCATTGCTGATCCCCACGATGCCTTCGAGGAAATTCAGGAAAGAAGTGTTCAGCGTGTCATAGCGCCGCCGCACCCGCTCGTTCTCGCGGTCGGCCGCAAAGAAGAACTGCTTCAGATCGTTGCCGCCAATCGAGAGGAACTGCACCTCTTCGAAAAACGCCCGTGGCGCGAAGGCCAGCGACGGCGTTTCCAGCATCGCGCCAACCTCGATCACCTCAGGCACCTTATGGCCAAGGATACGCTCGCGCTCGATGGCTTTGTCCATCTCGTCGCGGGCTGCACGATATTCGGAATATTCGGCCACGAAGGGGAACATCACGGTCAAAGGCCGCCCGTTCGCCGCTCGCAAAAGCGCCTGCAACTGCATCCTCAGGATGCCCGGCTTGTCGAGCCCCACACGGATCGCCCGCCACCCCAGAGCCGGGTTCGGCTCGTCGTTCGGCTTCATATAGGGCAGCACCTTGTCCGAGCCGATATCGAGCGTGCGAAACACCACGCGCCGCCCCTTCGCCGCATCAAGCACACGGCTGTAAAGCGCTGAAAGCTCGGAGCGTTTCGGCATCTGGTTCCGCACAAGGAACTGCAATTCCGTGCGGAAAAGCCCAACGCCTTCCGCTCCCGATCCTTCGAGCGACGGCAGATCGGCCATCAGGCCCGCGTTCATGTGCAGCGCAATCGTCTCGCCACAAAGCGTGGTCGCCGGCACATCGCGGATCGAGGCGTAGCGCTTCTGCGCTTCCGCCTGCATTGCGATCTTGTCGCGGAACGCCGCAGAAACCGTATCTTCCGGGCGGAGGTGCGCGATCCCCTGATCCCCATCCACCATGATCGGATCGCCGTTCAAAGCCTCGGTCGTGATCCGCTCGGCATGCACGACCAAAGGAATAGCCAGCGCCCGCGCCACAATCGCGGCATGGCTCCCGACCGAGCCTTCTTCCAGCACGATGCCCTTGAGCTTGCGCCCGTAATCCAAGAGTTCCGCAGGCCCGATATTGCGTGCGATCAAGATCGGATCGGGCGGCATTTCCGCGCCCGTGTCGCGGCCTTGGCCCGTGAGGATGCGCAACAGGCGGTTCGAAAGGTCATCCAGATCGTGCAAACGGTCGCGCAGATAGGCATCCGTCACTTGGCTCATACGCGCGCGGGCGGCGGATTGTTCTTTCTCCACAGCCGCTTCAGCCGAAAGGCCGCGCCCGATATCCTCTTCCATGCGCCGCATCCAACCCTTGGAATTGGCAAACATCCGGTAGGCTTCCAGCACTTCCAACTGCTCGGCATCGCCCATTTGTGCGCCTTCGAGCATCTGGTCGACAGAGACGCGCAGCTTTTCCACCGCTTCGGCGAGGCGCACCAATTCCTTCTCGGGGTCATCGGCCACCGGATTGGTGACCACCACGCGCGGCTCGTGCAGCCAGACGTGGCCTGTTGCGGCGCCTTCCTGCCCGCAAGTGCCCCGGATCATCACAGGCTGCTTGTGGCGCGCGGTCATCGCGGCCGAGTTCTCGCCCACGAAGGCACCAAGCTCGGTCATTTCGGCCAGCACCATGGCGACCACTTCGAGCGCATAAACCTCGTCGCCCGAATATTCCCGCGCTTCCTTCGACTGCACCACGAGAACGCCCAACGTCTCGCCCAAGCGCTGGACTGGCACACCGAGGAAGGAGGAGTAAATCTCTTCGCCTGTTTCCGGCATGTAGCGGAAACCTTTGGTCGAGGGCGCATCGGCGGTGTTAACGATCTGCCCCGTCCGGCCCACGCGGCCCACAAGGCCTTCGCCCAGCTTCATTCGCGTCTGGTGCACAGCCTCTTTCTTGAGGCCTTCCGTCGCGCACAACTCCAGCGTCTCGGCATCGCGGAACAGATAGATCGAGCACACTTCGGTGCCGATGGAATCAGCGATGAGATGGGTAATCAGGTCGAGCCGCGCCTGCCCCGCGCGGTCTTCGGCCATTGTATCCCTGAGCCGCCTCAATAGCTTGCGGCTGTTACTCTCAATGCGATCAGGCATCTACGTCCTCGTACTCCCTGCCTAACCTATAGGCGAGGAGAGGGGGGGAGGGGAACAGGAAAAGGAAGCCCGCACAGGGCGCGCCCCCGCCTTTGCTTGCGAAACGGGCAATGCCACAAAAGAAAACGCGGCGCACTTGGCACCGCGTTTCCGAAAACTTGAAGGATCTAAAGCGATCAGGCCTTGTCGAGCTCGAAAGCATCATGGAGCGCCTGCACAGCCAGCTCCATATACTTACGGTCGATCAGCACGGAGATCTTGATCTCCGAAGTCGAGATCACCTTGATGTTGATATTGTCGCGCGCCAGCGTGTTGAACATCTTGGCTGCAACGCCTGTGTGGCTCCGCATGCCGATGCCCACCACGGAAACCTTCGCCACATCGGTGTCGACGATCAGCTCGTCATAGGCGATGAGGCCCTTGGCTTTCGCATCTTCCATCGCCTTCTTGGCGCGCTCGACCTGATTGGTCGGGCAGGAGAAGGTCATATCGGTCACGGCACCCGGGTGCGCGTCATCGTAATTCTTCTCGGAGATGTTCTGAACGATCATGTCCACGTTCACACCCGCATCGGCCAAGGGGCCGAAGATGGCCGAGGCGACGCCGGGGCGGTCCTCGATGGTGAAGAGGGTGATCTTGGCTTCGTCACGCGAAAAGGCGACGCCGCTAACGACTTTCGATTCCATGATTTCCTCCTCGTCGCAGACCAGGGTTCCGGATGTTTCGTCGGTTTCCTCGAAAGAGGAGAGAACGCGCAGACGCACCTTGAAGCGCATCGCGAGTTCGACTGAACGGGTTTGCAGCACTTTAGCCCCGAGCGACGCCAGTTCCAGCATCTCCTCGAAAGCAATTTTCTCAAGCTTGCGCGCCTTGTCGGACACGCGCGGGTCGGTGGTGTAAACGCCATCGACGTCGGTGTAGATGTCGCAGCGCTCCGCATCGAATGCCGCCGCGAAGGCCACAGCCGTGGTATCCGAGCCGCCACGGCCCAGAGTGGTGATCCGGCCTTCTGCCGAAATCCCCTGGAAGCCCGCAACTACGGCGACCTTGAAACCTTCCGCGAATTTCGCGTCGATATTCTCGCACGGGATCGACATGAAACGCGCCGAACCATGGGCAGAAGTGGTGTTGATCGGAACCTGCCAGCCCTGCCACGAGCGTGCCGGAACGCCCATTTCCTGCAACCGCAGCGCCATCAGGCCCGCCGTCACATTCTCGCCCGAGGCCACAACCGCATCGTATTCACGCGCGTCATAGAGCTTCGAGGTGCCTTCCACATAGCCCACGAGCTTATTGGTCTCGCCCGACATGGCCGAAACGATGACGATCACGTCATAGCCGCGTTCGACCTCTTTCTGCACCTTCTTTGCGGCATTTTCGATCCGCTCGAGGTTGGCCACCGAGGTGCCGCCGAATTTCATCACGAGGATGGGCATATCATACTCCCAGACCCTAAATTGCGCGCGGTGTATCGGGCATCGCGGGAGCGCGCAAGGGGAAGTGAAGGGCCTTTCGTCGCGGTGGCAACAAGGGGGCGCTGCCCCCTCTGCCTTCGGCATTCACCCCCGGGATATTTCCGAAAGCGAAATTTCAGTCGAGGCGGTAGCCGCGCGGCGTAAGCGGGGGCGGTGCCGCTTCGTTGAGGAAGGGCGCGAGGCTGATTTCGGCGGCGCGCACAATGGCGTCGAGCGGCAGGCCGTTCTCGGTCATCCGGAACGGATGCGCGAGTTCTTCCGTAACCTCGGCGAGGCCGAGGAAAGTATAGGCGATAAGGCAGGTGAAGACGGGGGTCATCCACCCGGCCTCGGCCAGAAGGCCGAAGGGCACCAGAAAGCAGAAGATCCAGACCGTGCGATAGACCAGCAGCGAATAGACATAGGGCATGGGGGTGTTCGAGAGGCGTTCGCAGGCGGTCACATCAGCCGTAATCTGGCCGAGGCGCTGGGTCAGTAGAAGCGTGCGATCCGGCGGTTGGCCTTGGCTTCCCTGATTTCGGCGGCCATGGCGTCGAGGATGGCATTGGCGCTTTGAGGAAGTGTGTCCGGCGCGGTGCTGCCACGCAATTCGTGGCGCAAGCGCTGGTGCAAGCTTCGCGCGAGCCGCAAGACGGGATGGCTGTCGGAAGGGTCATGGAAGGCCACGGCGCTTTCGCGAGCGAAGCTGCGGGTGTTGGCGAGGAGGGTGCCGAGCGCGATGCGGGCTTCCCACCACCGTGCGTAGGCGGCGTTGTTGCGAAAACCCAGAAACAGCGAGATCGCCGTGCCCATCAGCAGGAAGATCGGCAGCGGCAAGTGCGGCAAGCCGGAAGTGAGCTTGTCCGCAACAGTCAGCGCGAGGCTTATCAGGGCCAATGCCACCAGTGCGGGCGCGATCTTGGGCAGGATCGAGCCTTTAAGTGCGAAAACGAGGTCAAGGAAAGTCGGGCGTTCACGGATAATCAAAACTGGACCTCTGGCTTTCGGCCTTGGGCGATCACGGGCACGGGATGTCTAACGGGAAGACCGGGATCAGAGCGGGTGGGCGCGCCCGTCCCACGTCTCGAAACAGCCGGTTGTTTCAAGCGACAGTGCCGCGAAGCGTTGGGCGAGGCCCTTGGCGCTTTCCGCAGGCGTGATCTGCGCGGCCGTGCCGCCCATATCGGTTTGCACCCAGCCGGGGTGGTAGATGCCCACGGCGATGCCATCGGGCTTAAGATCAACGGCGAGGTTGCGGCCGATGTTCAGCGCGGCGGCTTTCGAGGCGCGATAGATATAGCTGCCGCCGGGTGCATTCGTCTGGCTCGCCATCTGCGAGGAGATGATCGCGATCTTGCCCTTTGCGGCGCGGAGGTTCGGCAGCAGGGCCTGAATGGTCAGGAACACCCCCGTGACGTTCGCGGCGAAAGTCGCGGCCCAAAGATCGGCGGCATAGCCCGTCTCCAGTGCGTGGCCCTTGTCGAGATAGACGCCCGCATTGCAGACGAGAAGTCCGATGGGCTTTCCCTGAAGCCGTTCTGCCAAGGCGCGGGCGCTTGCGGGGTCTGTTACGTCGAGGGCTTCAAAACCTGCGCGCACGCTGCGTGCCGTGAGGGTGAGCGTTGTGCCGCCTTGCGCAAGTTCGGTTGCGAGGGCCGCGCCGATGCCTCGGGTGGCGCCGGTGATCAGAGCATGCATGGGAAAGCCTTTCAGTTCGATTTGCGCGTGGGCAGGAAGGGAAGGGGGGCCACGGGCACACCGTCCTCGATCAGTTTCTTTGCTTCGTTTGGTTTCGCCTCGCCCCAAATCGACCGTTCCGGGGCATTTCCGGCATGCATCTTGCGGGCTTCGGTGGCGAAATTCATCCCCACATATTCTGAGTTCTGCTCCAGATGCGCCTTCATTTCCTTGAGCTTGGCCTCGATTTCCGAGGCAGGCGTCGCAAGGGGGCGTTCCGCAGGGGCCGTCGCTTCGGGCGCGAGCTTCACCGCAGGTGCCATCAGCGCCTTTTCGACATGGGCGTCACCGCATTCCGTGCAGGCCACAAGCCCGCGCGCCTTCAACTTGTCGAAGGCCTCGGAGCTTTGGAACCAGCTTTCGAACTGGTGCCCTTGGGTGCATTTCAAAGCGAAACGGATCATGCGTGAGTTTCCATGGCCGCGCGGGCTATCCGGCCGAATGTAATCTATCCGGCAGGGGCTTCAAGCGTTTCCACGGCGCGGGTTGAACGCACGCAGAAGCTCCGACAATTCCGGCTCGGCCACTTTCTGCGCCGCTTTCTTCGGGCTCATCCACTTGCGTTTGCGCTGGCCTTCCTCGGGCCAGCGTTTGGCGAGTGTGTCCACTTCCACGGCGTAAACCTCGGCCCGGATCGGGCGCAGTTTGTTGGCTCCGAAGATCTTTGTATAGGCGAAGCTGCCGATCGGGGCCTTTGCCGCTTCTCCGGACACGCCGGCTTCTTCCCACGCTTCGATAAGCGCACTTTCGGCGGCGGTCTTGCCGGGCACGAGCCAGCCTTTTGGGATGATCCACCGCCCTGTGCCGCGCGTGGTCACCATCAAGACTTCCACTTTGCTTTTTTCGCGCCGCCAGCAGAGAGCTGCGAATTGTTCGGCAACTGGCGGGAAGAGTTGCAGGGAGGGGTCGAACACGTCTTCAACAGCGGGCGTTTCATGTAAGGAAGCACCCGTCAGACCCAAGCCGTCGAGAAGGCGCTTCCCCACCATCGCTCAGCCCTGTTCGTCTGGAAAAGCGAAGCCCGGCAATTGGCGGAACGCATCGCGCAGCGCCACGCCCCAGCCCGTGCTGATCTCTTGGAAATAGGGATCGTCGCCCTCGATGCGGAACACACGGCCCAGCTTCAGGCTGCCTTTTTCGTACACATGCACGTCCAGAGGCGGGCTGACCGAGAGGTTGGCCTTGATCGTCGAGTCGAACGAAACGAGGAGCAGCTTCACCGCCTCTTCGAACCCCATCGCCGGATCATAGGCGCGCAGGATGATCGGGCGGCCGTATTTGGTTTCACCGATCTGGAAGAATGGCGTGTCGTTGCTCGCTTCGATGAAATTGCCTTCGGGGTAGATCATGAAAAGGCGCTGCTCGCCTTCACCCACTTGCCCGCCCACCAGAAGCGTCGCGTTGAAGATGCCGCTATCGGCCACCATCCCGCCCGAGGCATTCGACGCGATCACTTCGCGCAGCGTTTGCCCCACCAGCGTGGCGATCTGGAACATCGTCGGTGCGTTCAGGATATCGGGGCGGCGCTCGGCATGGGCTTTCGAGCGCTCGTCCAGAAGCGAAACCACCGCCTGCGTGGTGGCCAGATTGCCCGCAGAAAGGATCGTGATCGCCCGCTCGCCCGGTACTTCCCACGTATGCATCTTGCGGAAGGTCGAGATGTTATCGACGCCCGAATTCGTGCGCGTGTCCGACATGAACAAGATGCCATCGTTCAGGCACAGGCCGACGCAGTAAGTCATGGGCGAGTCACTCCGGAAAAATCCGCTCCTATTGGGCGGCTTCTGCAGCGACTTGCAAGCTTACTGCCAAGCTTTCCGCCCCCGATCCCATGCGAAGCCCGTGAATCGGGGCGGCTTCCGCGTAATCGCGACCAGTTGCCACACGCACATAGCGCGCATCGGGGCAAATCCCGTTCGACACATCGAACCCCACCCAGCCCAAAGGCTCCACCCAGGCCTCCGCCCAGGCGTGGCTTGCTTCCTGTTCGGTCTGCCCCTCCATCAGGAGGTAGCCCGACACATAGCGCGCCGGATGCCCCAGAAGCCGCGCGACAGCGATGAAGATATGCGCGTGGTCCTGACACACGCCATGCCCCGCTGCTAAGGCCTCTTCCGCTGTCGTCGTGGCATCCGTACGGCCCTTGTCATAGGTCACATCGGCCAAGATCGCCGCCGAGAGCTGGTGCAAGCGCGCCAATTCGCCCTCGGGTGCCGCCTTGAACTGGCTCGCGAGTTTTTTCAGCCGTGGCCCCGGTTCCGTCGCCGCTGTGGGCGCTTCGAAAAGCCAGAGCGGCGCGAGGCCCCGGAGCTTGCCCACAACCCCCGCACGGTCTTCCACCTCGACCACCCCGCGTGAAACCACGGTGATCTCCATCGCGCCTTGCTCGATCACCACCAGATCCACGTGATTGTTGTGGTGATCCACATAGGACAACTGCTTCAGGCCACCGGAAATCTCCGTGTGCCATTCCAGAATGGTCTGCCCCGCACCCGATTTCGGGCGCAGCCGCAATTGTTGCAGCGCGTAATGGTCCGGGCTGTCATAGGCATAGGTGGTGGTATGGGAGACGGTCAGCCGCATGGCGCGCCCTCCTTTCTTCAGCCGTAGAAACGGAAATCCTGCTCGATCTGGGCCGCCAAGCCCGCAATATCATTGAGCGTTTCCTCAAGGAACTCGTGCAGCCCCTCGTCGATGATCGCGCCGATCTGCCGCCCGCTCACCCGCTTCACCAAGGCATCCGCCCTGTCTTGGCACGGGCGGCGCGCGCCGTGGTCGCCTTCGAGATGGCAGAGGTTTTCGCGCACTTTCGACAGACAAAACGTGATCGAACGCGGCATCCGCCGATCGAGGATCAGGAACTCCGCAATCCCCGCCGCCGAACTTTCCCCACCATAGAGCCAGCTATATGAGCGCTCCGCCGAAACCGACCGCAAGATCGTTTCCCACTGCGTATTGTCCACCGCCGATCCCACGAAAGCCGCCGTCGGCAAGAGCACGTAATATTTCACATCAAGGATACGGCCCGTATTATCGGCCCGCTCCACGAATGTGCCCATGCGGCAGAAATTGTAGATCTCGTTCCGGAGCATCGTGCCATGCACCGCACCGCGCACCATGGCCGAGGTGCTGCGGATGACCGAGAGCACATCGGCCAGCGATTTTTCCGTCACAGGTCGGGCGAGGGCGGCTTTCACCGCCATCCAGCATTCGTTCACCGCTTCCCACACTTCCGAGGAAAGCGCCGTGCGCACCATCCGCGCATTTGTGCGCGCAGCGCCTACGCAATTCAGCACCGAAGAGGGGTTATCCGCATCCCTCAAGAGGAAGTTGATCACGGGTGCCGCTTCGAAATCCGCATGTTTGCCCAGATAGGCCCCGCGCACCCCCGCCGTATTGATCACCGACTCCCACTCGCTCTGGCCTTGGCCCGCCCGCGTCAGCGCGATGCGCCAACCCGCCTCCAGAAGCCGCGTCGTGTTCTCTGCCCGCTCAAGGTAGCGGAACATCCAGAAAAGGCCTCCGGCCGTCCGTCCCAGCATGGCTTAGTCCCCCAATATCCAAGTGTCCTTGGTGCCGCCGCCTTGGCTCGAATTCACCACAAGCGACCCCTCCTTCAGCGCCACACGGGTCAGGCCCCCGGGCGTGATGGTGATCTGCTTCGGGCTCACCAGCACGAAGGGGCGCAAATCCACATGCCGCGGCGCGAGGCCCTTTTTGGCAAGGATCGGCACCGTGGAAAGCGCCAGCGTCGGCTGTGCGATGTAATTCGACGGCTTGGCCTTCAGCTTCTTCTCGAAGGCCTGCAATTCCCGCTTCGAGGCCGCAGGCCCCACCAGCATCCCGTAGCCCCCCGAGCCATGCACCTCCTTCACCACCAGCTCTGACAGATGCTCCAGCACATATTTCAGGCTGTCCGGCTCCGAGCAGCGCCACGTCGGCACATTCTGCAGAATAGCCTTCTCGCCCGTGTAAAATTCAACGATATCAGGCATATAACTATAAAGCGCCTTGTCGTCGGCAATGCCCGTGCCCGGTGCGTTGGCGATGGTAATGCCGCCTGCACGATACACATCGAAAATCCCCGGCACGCCCAGCAAACTGTCAGGGCGGAAGTTCAACGGGTCAAGGAAGGCATCGTCCACACGGCGGTAGAGCACGTCAATCGGCTCATAACCCCGCGTCGTGCGCATACACACGCGCCCGTCGTGGATTTGCAGATCGACCGCTTCCACCAGTTCCGCGCCCATCTGGTCGGCCAGAAACGCATGTTCGAAATAGGCCGAGTTATGAATGCCCGGCGTCAGCACCGCCACCACGGGCTTATCGCCCTTGAAGGCAGGCGGCGCGCAATCGGCCAGCGAACGGCGCAGGTCGCGTGGATAGGTCGAAACCGGGCGCACCTTCAGCTTCGTAAACAGCTCCGGGAACATCTGGAGCATCGTCTCGCGGTTCTCCAGCATATATGAAACGCCCGACGGCGTACGCGCATTGTCCTCGAGTACGAAGAACTCGTTCTCACCCGTCCGCACCAGATCGGTGCCCACGATATGCGTATAAACCCCGCCCGGAGGGTCGACGCCGATCATCTGCGGCAAGAAGGCTTCGTTCTTGGCGATGATCTCCTTCGGCACGCGGCCCGCGCGGATGATCTCTTGGCGATGGTAGATGTCATGCAGGAAAGCGTTGATCGCGCGCACCCGCTGCTCGATCCCCTTTTCCAGCCGCGCCCATTCCTGCGCCGAGATGATACGGGGCACGATATCGAAGGGGATCAGCCGCTCGTCGGCTTCCTTCTGCCCGTAGACATTGAAGGTGATCCCGATGCGGCGGAAAAACGCTTCCGCTTCCTCGCCCTTCGCCTTCAAATCGCGTGGATTTTCGCCACTGAACCATTCGGCATAGGCAGCATATGGGGGGCGTGGGACGCCATCCCCGGTGAGCATCTCGTCAAAGAAACGTGGCTTTTCCATAGCGCTACTCTGCCTGCGCCTCTTTCGGATTTGCAACGGGAAAGCATAAGGGCCGCCCTGCCGCACCCGCTACCTATCCTAGCATATGCCCATTTTTTCAGCATCACTTCCGATTGCCCTGTTCAGCTTCGCGCAAGGGCACGGCTTGACGCCATCCACGCCCCCGTGAATGCTCGCCCGTAACGGGAGATGCTGGGATAATGAGCACTTACGACTTGATCGTGATCGGCGGCGGGGTGAACGGCGCAGGCATCGCCCGCGATGCCGCAGGGCGCGGCCTCAAGGTGCTCCTTCTCGAAAAAGGTGACCTTGCGGAAGCCACCTCCTCGCGCTCCACCAAGCTTTTTCACGGCGGCCTGCGCTACCTCGAATTCTTCAAATTCCGCCTCGTGCGCGAATCGCTGATGGAGCGCGAAGTGCTCTGGCGCGCCATGCCCCACATCGCATGGCCCCTGCGCTTCGTCTTGCCCCTCGACCCCGCTATGCGCTTCCCCGAGGATACCCCTGCCGCGCGCCTTCTCGGCATGGTTATGCCATGGCTCAAAGGCCGCCGCCCGAACTGGATGATCCGCTTGGGGCTTTTCGCCTATGATCAAATGGGAGGGCGCAAAGACCTGCCCGCCACCCGCAGCATCGATCTCAAGAAAGACAGCGCAGGGCAGGGGCTTGCCCCCCGCATCACCCGCGCCTTCGAATATTCCGACGTTTGGGTCGATGACGCCCGCCTCGTGCTGCTCAATGCCCGCGACGCGGCATTGCGTGGTGCCACCATCCGTACCCGCTCTGAGGCACTGGGCGCACGGCGCATGCGTAACGGCTGGGATGTCACCTTCCGGAGCGCCGACGGCACCACCGAAACCGCCCATGCCTCCCTCTTGGTGAACGCGGCAGGCCCTTGGGTCGCTTCCCTCATCGAAGACGTGATCCACACCACGCCCCCCGCCCAGATCCGCCTCGTGCGCGGCTCCCACATCATCACCCGCCGCCTCTTCCCCCATGACCGCGCCTATTTCTTCCAAGGCGAAGACGGGCGCATCATTTTCGCCATCCCCTATGAGGGCGATTTCACCCTGATCGGCACCACCGATGTCGAACACGGCCTAGGAGAGCCGCCGGTGATTTCCGAGGCCGAACGCGATTACCTCATCGCCTTCGCCAACCGCTACCTGCGTACCCCCATCAGTGCCGAAGATATCGTCTGGACCTATTCCGGCGTCCGTCCGCTTTATGATGATGGGGCCTCCTCCGCCACCGCTGCCACCCGCGATTACGTCCTGCATCTGGATCGCGGCCAATCCGGCGCGGAAGCCCCCGTGCTCTCGGTTTTCGGCGGCAAGATCACCACCTACCGCCGCTTGGCCGAAGCCGCCCTCGCCAAACTCGGCAGTGCCGACGCTCGCTTGGCCTCTGGCACATGGACCCGCGGCGCAACTCTCCCGGGCGGCGATTTCGCCCCCGAAACCCTGCCGGACCTCACCGCCCAACTGCGCGCGTCCCACCCGTGGCTTTCCGTCAAAGGCGCAGCCCGCCTCATCCGCGCCTATGGCACCGAAGCCCGCCAAGTTCTCGGCTCCGATCCCGGCCAGATCTTCGGCGCAGACCTCTCGGAAGCCGAACTCCGCTGGATGCGCGACAAAGAATGGGCGCGCACCGCCGAAGACGCCCTCTGGCGGCGCTCAAAACTCGGCCTCCACCTCACAGCCGAAGAAACCGCCGCCGTTACCCGCTGGTTCGAAGAGGCCCAAACATGACCCATATCCTCGCCCTCGACCAAGGCACCACCTCCTCACGCGCCCTCGTCTTCGAGCCCGGCCTCAGCCTCAAGGCCGCCGCCCAAGAAGAATTCCCGCAGCTTTATCCCGCCTCCGGTTGGGTCGAGCATGATCCCATTGCCCTCTGGCACACCACGCTCGCCACCGCCAAAGCCGCCATCGCCAAAGCCGGATCGCCCGAGATTGCCGCCATCGGCATCACCAACCAGCGTGAAACCACGCTCCTTTGGGAACGCGTCACCGGAAAGCCCCTGCATAACGCTATCGTCTGGCAGGATCGCCGCACCGCCGCCACCTGCGCGCGCCTCCGCGCTGAAGGCCACGAGCCCACGATCGCCGCCCGCACTGGCCTTCTCCTTGATCCCTATTTCTCCGGCACCAAACTCGCGTGGATGCTCAACGAGATCCCCGAAGCCCGCACCCGCGCCGCCAAAGGCGAACTTGCCTTCGGCACCGTCGATAGCTGGCTCCTCTGGCACCTCACAGGCGGGCGCACCCACGCCACCGATGCCACCAACGCGTCGCGTACCATGCTCTATGACATCACCAAGGGCGCATGGGACACAGACCTCTGCGCGCTCCTCGATATTCCCATGGCGCTCCTCCCCGATGTGCGCTCCTCGAACGGCGATTTCGGCACCACCGATCCCGCGCTTTTCGGCAAGGCCATCCCCATTCGCGGCATTGCGGGTGATCAACAAGCTGCAGCCATCGGGCAGGCCTGCTTCGCCCCCGGCATGATGAAATCCACCTATGGCACCGGATGCTTCGCGCTCCTGAACACAGGCGAAACCCCTGTCGCCTCGCAAAACCGCCTTCTCACCACCATCGCCGCTCGCATCGACGGCCGCACCACCTACGCCCTTGAAGGCGCGATCTTCATCGCGGGGGCTGCTGTGCAATGGCTTCGCGACGGGCTCAAACTCATCGCCTCCGCACCGGAAACGCAAAAGCTCGCAGAAAGCGCCGATCCTGCCCAAGACGTGCTTCTCGTCCCTGCGTTCACAGGCCTCGGCGCGCCGTGGTGGGATCCCGATGCGCGCGGCGCGCTCTTCGGCCTCACGCGCAACACAGGCCCCGCCGAACTGGCCCGCGCGGCCCTAATGTCTGTAGCCTACCAGACCCGCGACCTCTGGCAGGCTATGCAGGCCGACTGGTCGGGCGCTTCCGAAACCGTCCTTCGCGTCGATGGTGGAATGGCCGCCTCCGACTGGACCATGCAGGCCTTGGCCGACACGCTGGGAGCGCCAGTTGATCGCCCCCGCATGCTCGAAACCACCGCGCTTGGCGCCGCATGGCTCGCAGGCTACGGCGCAGGGCTCTGCGACGGCCCCGAAGCCTTCGCCAAGAGCTGGGCCCCCGAGCGCCGCTTCACCCCCGCCACCACCGAAGAGGCCCGCCAAACCGCACACGCCCGCTGGCGGCGCGCCGTTTCTGCAACGATTTCAATGGGTACCTAACCGGGAGAAGCCGATGTTCCCCATCCGCGACCATAACCCCTCCACCCGCACGCCCTATGTCACATGGGCACTGATCCTCGCGAATGTGGGCATTTTCCTCAGTTACCTGCCGCTCTTTGCCGATGATATGGCCCTGAATTCCTTCTTCGGGCGCTGGGCGCTCTTTCCGGTCGAGGTCACGCAAAACGGCGCGTTCGGCGGGCTTCTCACCTCGATGTTCCTGCACGGCGGGCTGATGCACCTTGCGGGCAACATGCTCTTTCTCTGGATTTTCGGCGATAACATGGAAGACGAGATGGGCCACTTGGGCTTCCTCGGCTTCTACCTCGCCACAGGCATTGCCGCAGGCCTCACCCATGTGATGATGGGCCCGCTTTCCGAAATCCCCACCGTCGGCGCATCGGGGGCGATTGCGGGGGTGATGGGCGGCTATCTCCTCCTCTTCCCGAAAGCGAAGGTCGATATCCTCGTCATCTTCATCGTCTTCTTCCGCATCTTCCCGCTGCCCGCATGGCTCATGCTCGGTCTCTGGTTCGGGATGCAGCTTCTGGGCGGTTTCGGCGCGCCTACCTCCGAAGGCGGCGTCGCCTATTGGGCGCACGCGGGCGGGTTCTTGGCAGGCCTCGTGCTCACCTTTCCCAAATTCCGCGCGTTGGGTGGCACAGGCTTCTGGAACCGCACCCACGGCCACCCGCCACACCCCGAAGCCCATTACCCCGACGCCGTAGCAGGCGTACCACGAGCAGGGCGTCGTCGTCGGTAAGGAGGAGCTTTATCCGTGTGAACAGCGCGAAGCGCCACACGGGCAGCGGTTGGCCGCCCCCCGGCCAGCCGCTTTGTCACCCGCGCGCGGGGATTGAAGTTACAAGAACTTGGCTGCGATAAAGTGCAGACCTCGAAACGCAGATCGGCATGCCGCGGCCACCCGCTGCCCGTCCAATCTACTACTCAATCGGAATTATGGGCGCGCCCGCACCACCTCTGCGAAGGTGTTGAAGATATCGCCATTCGCCGCAACGATATCGCCATGCTCCAGCGGCTGGTGCCCGTCACGGATCGGGCCGGCCATGCCGCCCGCTTCCGTCACCAGAAGCATCCCCGCCGCGATATCCCACGGCTGCAACTCGCGCTCCCAGAACCCGTCAAAGCGGCCCGCTGCCACATAAGCCAGATCCAGAGACGCCGCCCCAAAACGGCGCACACCTGCGCAAGTGGGCATCAAACGCGCCAGATCCTGCAACGTCGCCGGCAAAGTGCGCTTCGCGGCAAAGGGAATCCCCGTCGCGAAAATCGCCTCGATCATCCGGTGCCGCCCCGAAACGCGCAAACGCTTCGAGTCGTTCATCCAAGCACCCGCACCCTTCTCGGCATAGAACATCTCGTCCTTCGCCGCGTCATAGATCACCGCCGAAACGATCTGCCCCTTATGCTCCAGCGCAATCGAAATCGCCCAATGCGGCAAGCCGTGCAGGAAGTTCGTCGTGCCATCCAGCGGGTCCACGATCCAGCGGCGGGTCGGGTCATCACCCTCGATCTCGCCACCTTCCTCGGCCAGCCAGCCATAGGTGGGGCGCGCGCCCAGAAGCTCGTCCTTCAGGATCTTCTCGGCCGCGATATCGGCCTTCGACACGAAGTCGCCCGCGCCTTTCATCGACACCTGAAGGTTCTCCACCTCGCGGAAATCCTTCACGAGGGAACGGCCCGCTTTACGCGCGGCCTTGAGCATGATGTTGAGATTGGCGCTGCCCTGCATCGTCAGGCTCCGTCTGTTCGGTCTGTTCGGTCAAGGCGCCGCTATACGCCGCGCCGTTCTGAATGCCAAGCGGCGATTAGGCTTTCGCCACATCCCCCAGAATGCGCCGCGCTTCCGCACAATCCGCATCCATCTGTGAGATCAGCGCCTCCAACCCGTCGAACTTCAACTCGGGGCGTAGGAAAGCCACCAGCCCGATGGAAAGATGCGCGCCGTAAAGGTCTCCTTTGAAATCGAAAACGTAAGTCTCAAGGTTCGGGCGGTTCTCGCCGAACATCGGTCGCACACCGAGCGAGGCCGCACCGTGGAAGCTGCCGCGATGCGGCCCGTCGAGCACATCCACGAGCACCGCATAAACCCCGAATTTCGGCAAATGCAGCCCGTCCATCGGCATATTCGCCGTCGGGAACCCCAATTCCCGCCCGCGCTTCTCGCCGTGGATCACCTCGCCCTCGATCCGGTGCCAATGCCCGAGCATCGCCTTCGCATCGCTGGGGCGGCCTTCGGCCAAAGCCTCGCGGATCGCGGTCGAGGAAACATCCCCGTCCTTGCCTTCCAGAAGCGGCGCAATCGTCACGCCAAACCCGAAGGCCTCGCCATAAGCGCGCAATTCTTCCGTGCCGCCTGCGCGCGCCTTCCCGAAACGGAAATCCGCGCCCACCACCACATGGCGGAGGCCCAGACCCTCGGCCAAAACGTCGCGGGCGAACTCTTCGGGCGAAAGCCCCGCCAGATCCTTGTCGAAGGGCAACTCGTGCAGAACTTCAACGCCCAGCTTCTCCAGCCGATGCACCTTCGCGTCAGGGCTCATCAGGCGGAAGGGCGGTGCGTCCGGCTGGAACACCTCGCGCGGATGCGGCTCGAAGGTCACGACCCCTAATGGCCCACCCGCCGCGCGCGCCAGTTCGATCACTGAACGATGCCCCAGATGCACGCCATCGAAATTGCCCATGGCGGCAGATGCGCCACGCGCGCTTTCGGGGGTCGTTTTGTAATCGCGGTTGATCTGCATGCGCCGAGGGTTAGCCCGCCTCGGCGCGGCCCGCAAGCGGTGCGTAACGGAATTGGCGGGGCATCCGGTTAACCTTTGAGAGCCTGACCAACGTCATGACGCTTGCCATACACAAGCCAGACGCAATCCATACGCCTTGGAAACGGGGGTTTTCAAAAGGTTAACAGCAAAAAGCCGCCCCGAAATCCGGGCGGCTTTCCGTAAGTCTCGCGATAGGGCGGAGGCAGATTTCCTGCGAAAAGCCCTTTCCGAAGGTTCAGTCGAACTTGCGCGAAGGGGCCAGAACCGTGGCTTCCCCGACCAGCACTTTCTTCCCGTTCACAAGGCAGCGGCAATCCAGTTGCACACGGCGCTTGCCATGGTCGATGCCGATCACTTCGACTTCCGCGCGCACCATATCACCGGGACGAACGGGGCCGAGGAACTTCAGGGATTGTCCCATGTAAACAGTGCCATGGCCCGGAAGTTGCTCGCCGATCACAGCCGAAATCAGGCCTGCGGTCAGCATGCCATGGGCGATACGGCCTTCGAAGATCGTGTCGCGGGCATAGTCGTCGTCGAGGTGCACCGGATTGCGGTCGGTCGACACTTCGGCAAACATCTCTATGTCACGGTCCGTGACCACCTTTTGCAGGTAGCGCATCATCCCGATTTCGAGATCCTCGATAACGATTGTCCCGCGCGGTCGATTGTCCAACATTCCGGCCCTCTGCTGATCGGCTAGGTAATAATCCGACACGCGAAGCGCGCCTCAGGAAACTTTATTACTTTGCAGATGCAGAAAATCAACCCCCTTTTGGATCAGCGCAATTGGCCGATCGCATAGGTCGAGCTCATCATTTCCTTTTCAAGATAAGCACTTAGGGCCTTTTCGTCGGGGTTATGCGACGTTTTGGTCTCTTCACGGGCCAAACCTCCCGTCACGAAAAGGGAATCGATATCCTCACCGATGGCCCCTTTGATGTCGGTGCCGATTCCGTCGCCGATAGCGAGGATGCGCGCTTCTGACGGGTCTTTGCCCAACTCGGCCAAACGGCGTCGTGCGAGGTCATAGATCGGCGGGTGCGGCTTGCCGAAATAGAGGCTTTCGCCCCCCATCTCGGTGTAAAGCCGCGCCACGGCCCCCGCGCACCATTCGCGCACATCGCCGCGATCCACCACGATGTCGGGGTTGGCGCAGAGAAGCTTCAGGCCCTTTTGCTTGGCGTAAAGCAGCTCGGGGCGCAGCGTTGCAGGGTCCGCCTGCGGATCGAAGGGCCCGCAGCATACGATGCCATCTGCGGCCTCCAACTCCACACGCTCGATTTCAACGGGGTTTTCGACAATGGCAATCGGCTCGAAAAACCGCGCATCGCGCGGCAATTCCCCCATGAACCAGACCTTTTCGCCCACAGCCCCCATCCGCATCGCCGCCCGCGCAGCGTCGCCCGAGGTGGCAATCGTGTCCCAGCAATCCTCGGCCACACCAAAGCGCTGGAGTTGCGCTTCCACGCCTTTGCGGGGTTGGGGCGAGTTCGTCACCAGAACCACCGTGCCGCCCGTGGCCTTGTAGGCCCGAAGCGCTTCGACCGCCGAAGGGATCGCTTTCACGCCGTCATGCACGCAGCCCCAAAGATCGACGAAAAGCGCGTCATACTTGGCCGAAACCTCGGCGAGAGCGGGGATAATGCGGGTCATGAAAGCACTCCTGTAGCTTGCCCCAGCCATACGAAAAAGCCCGCGCGCTGACCAGAGCGCACGGGCTTATTTCCTGCGAAAGGGCTGAAAGGCAGATCAGACTTTGAGGTTCGGGATGATCTGCTTCTTGCGGCTCATGATTCCGGGCAGAACCACGAGATCCCCCGTCACCGTCGCCCCGAAACTCTTCTCTGCAACCGCCTTAACAAGCTCGTTTGGAACCAGCAAAGTGGCTTCTTCTTTCAGAATATCTACAACAAAAAGAAGGACTTGGTCAGCACCGTCTTCTTTCGCCACATCAACCATCGAAGCCATCAGGCTGTCCTTGCGGTCAAGGATTACCTTGGGAGCCGTGGTCTCCAGCACCGAAACCCGGAACTCCTTGCCACCCACGTTGTATTCCTTCGAATCCATTCGCAGCAGTTCGGCATCCGAGAACGTGGAAACATCTGATTTTGCAGCGAACATTTCCGAAGCATAGACCGGAATATCCACCCCAAGCTCCGCCGCCAGCTTCTCTGCCACGGCACGGTCATGCGGCGTCGTGGTGGGCGAACGGAACTCCAGCGTGTCGGAAAGAATGCAAGTCAGCGCCGTGCCCTTGATTTCCTTGGGCATTTTCGCCGCGTCATCGCCCATGAGGTCGATCATCAGCGTGGCCGTGCAGGCGAGGGGGCGGATCGTGATGTCGATCGGGCCCTTGGTTTCGAGGCCGCCAATCAGTTTGTGGTGGTCGATGATGCCTTGGATATCGGCCTTATTGATCGAGGGCGGAAGTTCGGCGGGGTTGTTGGTGTCGACGATGACAACTGCATCACCTTCGGCAACGTCCGAAATGATTTCCGGCTTTGTGAGGCCCCAGTGCTTGAGCATGAAGGCGGCTTCGGTGTTGGGCTCGCCCAATAAACGGGGCGCGGCTTTCACCCCTTTCACTTCGTTCAGATACCAAGCCCAAACGATTGGAGAACCGGTGGAATCGGTGTCCGGCGACTTGTGGCCAAAGACGAGCGTGGTCATGGGGCAAACCTCGATAGGATTCAAATCGGACGCTGTATAAGCACTCTGCGCCCGATTGTCATTACCCCATCCCAGTCAAGATGCCGCGGCGCGGCGTCAGGCTGTTAGCCGGCGCAGAAACCCTTGATGGTTTGGTCCGAAGGAATGCCGGATTGGGTGCAGAACATCTGGACCGTCGAGGGGTGGAGGTCGTAATCAACAGCTGGCTCGCTGCGGCCGCCGCTACAGGCCGCCAGAGCGGTGAGCAGGGTCAGGGTCGAGATGATCTTGATCATGGTTGGTTCTCAATCGATTATAGCTATGCGGCCAGCTTATACACGGAGCTTTCAAGCGGCAACGCATAAGGTTGAGCTGAAATGTCAAAACGCACCATAGAGAAGAGCAAGCCTTTGAAAAATGAAGGGCCTCGCTCAGAGGCGTCTCTTTATGCTCCGATCAAGGACTTTCTCGAGGGGATGGGCTTCGAAGTGAAGGCCGAGGTTTCCGGTGCGGATGTTGTTGCGGTTCGGGATGAGGCACTTCTGATCGTCGAGTTGAAAACGCGATTCTCGTTGACATTGCTCCAGCAGGGCGTCGAGCGGCAGAAGTTGACGGATGTCGTTTATGTCGCTGTGCCGCTTCCTCCCGGTCGCGCGGGCGGGAAGGCTTTTCGCGAAAACGTGGCGCTTTGCCGCCGTCTAGGGCTGGGCGTGTTGAGTGTGAGCGCCCGGGATCAGGTTGTTGTGGAGGCAGATCCGGGCCCTTACCAGCCACGCCCGCAACCGAAGCGCCGCGCCGCGATGCTCAAAGAATTCCAGCGTAGACGGGGCGACCCGAATACCGGTGGCACTCGCGGGAAAATCGAGACCGCTTATCGTCAGGATGCGCGCGACTGTGCGCTGTATCTTGCCGCAAATGGCTCGGCACGGGGGCGCGATGTTGCTGCCGCAACAGGCGTTTCGCGAGCTACCCGGATCATGGCGGATAACCACTACGACTGGTTTTGCCGTGTGCAGAATGGCGTCTACGCTTTGACCCGGGAAGGGCAGGCGGCGCTCGTCGAAAACTGAAAATTTCTCTTATTGAGGCTGTTGACTCGGCGCTGCGGCTTCCCTACCTCTGCACCGTTAGCACTCAAACACAGAGAGTGCTAACGGCCCCAGGGAGGGCCGTAAGAACAGAAACTTTGAGCCAAGGAGCCTCAGAGATGGCATTCAAACCGCTTCATGACCGTGTACTGGTCCGTCGCGTGCAGAGCGAAGAAAAGACCAAGGGCGGTCTAATCATTCCCGAAAGCGCAAAAGAAAAGCCCGCAGAGGGTGTCGTTGTGTCCGTGGGCGAAGGCGCCCGTAAGGACTCTGGCGAGCTGATCGCACCGGCTGTCAAAGCTGGCGACCGTATCCTGTTCGGCAAGTGGTCGGGCACGGAAGTGTCGATCGAAGGCGAAGAGATGCTGATCATGAAGGAAAGCGACATCATGGGGATCATCTCCTGATTTCAGGAGCCCCTTTGAACCGCTGACCCAAACAAAGAATTCAGGAGAAACAAAATGGCAGCCAAGGACGTAAAGTTCGGCACTGACGCCCGCACCCGCATGCTGCGCGGTGTGAACATTCTCGCAGACGCAGTTAAAGTGACCCTCGGCCCGAAAGGCCGCAACGTGGTTCTCGACAAGTCGTTCGGCGCACCCCGCATCACCAAAGACGGTGTTTCCGTGGCCAAGGAGATCGAACTTGAAGACAAGTTCGAGAACATGGGCGCACAGATGGTGAAAGAAGTCGCTTCGCGTACCAACGACGAAGCTGGCGACGGCACCACCACTGCGACCGTTCTTGCTCAGGCGATCATCAAGGAAGGCATGAAGGCCGTTGCTGCCGGCATGAACCCGATGGACCTGAAGCGCGGCATCGACACCGCAACCGCGAAAGTCGTGGAAGCGATCAAGGCATCGGCTCGTCCGGTTGCTGACTCCGACGAAGTCGCTCAGGTTGGCACCATTTCCGCCAACGGCGAAGCCCAGATCGGCCGTTTCATCGCTGACGCGATGCAGAAGGTTGGCAACGAGGGTGTCATCACCGTCGAAGAAAACAAGGGCATGGAAACCGAAGTTGACGTCGTCGAAGGCATGCAGTTCGACCGCGGCTACCTGTCGCCCTACTTCGTCACCAACGCTGACAAGATGGAGGCGGTCCTCGAAGAGCCGCTGATCCTGCTCTTCGAGAAGAAGCTGACCTCGCTGCAGGCCATGCTGCCGATCCTGGAAGCCGTGGTGCAGTCGGGCCGTCCGCTGCTGATCATCGCCGAGGACATCGAGGGCGAGGCTCTTGCGACCCTGGTCGTAAATAAGATTCGCGGAATCTTCAAGTCGGTTGCTGTCAAGGCCCCAGGCTTTGGAGACCGCCGCAAGGCAATGCTTCAGGACATCGCA